>NHDJ01000124.1 GCA_002167265.1 Verrucomicrobia bacterium TMED56
GGACTTTACAGTAGAAGTATTAGGTGTTGCACCTAAGAACTCTGCTTTGACTATGAAGTCAAACATCATTTCTTTATTAAAGAAATCAGGCAGAAAAGTTATTAATTACTCTGCGTAATTAATATCTGATTACAAAGGGGCGGTGCTTAATTGTGTCGCCCTTTTTTTACGGAGAAATTTTGACTCTGCCATCCCAAACACGTGAGAAACAAAGTCTGTTGATCTCCCCACCTCTATTGTACTCGTTGAATTTGTTTTTGGAGTCTAATCCAAAGATCACACAATCGCTGACGTCTACCCCAAGCCTCTCACAGGTTTCCACTTGTTTTTGCCTATACTTGTTGAATATCCAATCATTGTCAAATTTTTCAATCAACTTCTGTCCTACATTTATACTGTGGAGATTNACATATTGATTTTGGTTGTAGGCAACTAGTGCGTCATCATAAAAATCTCTAGTCATTCTCATTCCTATCCTATGGTTCTCAACCGGAAACACCTTGCTTAATGATGTGGTTATTGTGTGTATGCACTTGTGGTTGAGGTCCAATTCCTTTATGTCTGAAATGCTGATGTAGGCCAAGTCTAGCATCACTGGTATGGATAGTTGATCACACTGTTCGAGTATCTTGTAAAAATCTTTTGGTATTTTACCNGTACCAGAGAAAGGACAACTCATCACAACGACATCGCCTTCTGTTAGCGNTTCNGCACCGAGCTCGGCAGACTTTTTGAAATAATTCCTAGCCATCACCCAATGATAGAAGTATTCGGCCTTGTAAAGTCTGAGCCTTCGATCCATGTGTTGCAGATAAAAATAACCAAAAGTCTCTGTTGTTCCGGCNCTGAAGTCAATGTTCTGGAAGCCGCCTATGCCCTCGAAGGTCCTGTCTCGTGTGAACCACTCCTTATAGTCTGCAAGAAATTTCTTCCTGTCGCCCAACTCTGTTTTGATCGAAGCAAGATGTTTAACAGATTCCTCATCCTTAATTCCCCAAGCACCTCCATATGGTTTATNCCTCAAAGGTATCATTACTTNTTTTTGATTCATGTAAGTATTTAATTGTCAGACGAATGGTCTACCAAAATTCTAAGTTGCCTAACGTGGCGTTAAATACTGACATGAATAGATTAGTAGTAAATGGCTGTAGTTACATGAATACCTACGCAATTGGTAATGGACATATAGATCTAGCTCATAAACTTGATATTAATACAGCAATAGATCTATCTCAAAGCGGTTGTGCGAATGGTAGAATTTTAAGGACCACTCTCAAAGACAGCTATCTTAACGAACCATCCCTTTATGTGNTNGGTATGACATTTATTAGTAGATCAGAGGCTCCAATATTGAATTTACAAGATAAAGAAAACGAAGAGACATCGTTCGAAGGAAGGTGGACCAATCCACAAAATCAAATATTCGAAAATCGATGGATGGATCATTGGCGTCAAAAGGATACAGATGATTTTGTAAATTTAAAATTGAAAGAAGAAGCGTTCAGTTTAATCGATAGGACAGAAGATCTTATGATACGTATGTGTGCTTTAATTGATAGTTTGCGTAGCCGTAGGCATCGAGTGATCATCTTTCAACAGGCAGACGACAGCTATCATCATTTTTTATCAACACCTAAATTATCACTGTTTNAAAAATATGGTGAATTTGTAGNCTCTTTTGGTTGGTGCTCTATNCAATGGCAACACAAACAAGGAGTTCNGCCCATTNAAAATCATCCTATCAGCAAGTATGGTAAGACACCAGACGAGATGGTGCACCGGGAACCGGGAGAGCATGAACTTCTAAATGAATATTTGGTAGGGCATTATAGAAATATTATATGAAGAAATTAGCCATATGTGGGGATAGTTTTAATGCCGTGTCAAAAATATTACCAGGCACTCATTACAGTGAACTGTTGTCTAAGAAATTAAATTGGCAACTATTGAATTATGCTCGTCGAGGCTGTTCTAACGGGGGAATACGATTACAGATACAAGAGGCAATACAGCAAAAAGCAAACTTTGTAATTGTAGTTCCTACAGGCTGGGATAGAATCGAAGTACCGGTGCGAGATAATTTTTATGAAACTCCAGACAGTGTGATAAAAACTTTTGGAAACTTACTACAAGATTTTTTATTAGATAAAAATAATTCTTGTTTTGATATATCAAAAGGCATCTCAAATATAAATTACGATGCATCAGAAAAAAATCAAATGATATTTGAAACTATATTCAGTCTGGTAGAAAATTATGAACATGAATACAGGAAAGATAAATTATCTAAGGAAAAAGTAACAGCACTAAAATATTTTATCAATCATATCTACGATTCCGCATGGAAACAGCAAATAGATAAATGGGTGATCTCATCCGGTGTTGCAAAATTATATGAAAACTCAATACCTTTTAGCATTGAGCGGGGCATGTTATGGGAAGATCGGCAAGACATATTAAAAGATGTACCAACTTTTATCCCTTCGTACTATGTCAGGAATGACAATGAGCTACTAGGTACAGGGACACATCTTCATCCCTTAAAAGATGTCAATAAAGATCCAGGATATCACTCCGAACCCAAAGGTCAAGTGTGGATTGCAAATCTTTATGAGCAACTAATNAGAGGTACCTACGACTTATGCTAGTAGACATTATTACAGTAGTGTTTGATCAAGAGGTCTACTTGCTTGAATGGCAGGCCAAAAGCATTCAAAAATTTCTGGATCCAGATGAGATAAATGAGATCATACTAGTCGATAACGGCTCACAGAAGTGTGAACCCGACCTTGACTGGTACGGAGCANTGAAAAACAAGGTGAGGATAATCAACCATAGCCATCTTGGACTTAAGGTGATGCCACATCTCGATGGATGGAGGACACAACAACTCTGCAAAATACTGNCGGCGGCGCGGTCAAAATGTGAATACAGTTTGATTTTAGATGCCAAAACACTATTCGCCAAAGACATTAGAATACATAATTTTTTTTATAATAATAGGCCAGCGGTAGGCACAATTCCTACAAGTGATCATTGGAAAGATTCAAAAGAATATCTAGAAAAGTATTTTGCTATTGAAATCAAGGATGTGATTGGTCCAGGCGGAGTACCATACTTTTTCCACACCGAAACTATCAATGAGATGATCAAACATATACAGGACTTCAACAGTTGGTTTCAAGATAATCTATACGAACAAACATATCCACACAGNACCAAAGTCACAGAGTTCATGTTGTATAGTGCATTTGTTCTGCATAAGCACGGGCAATATGATTCTCTTTATTCTACAAAAAAAACNATCTCCCCATTCAATGTTGCAGATTGGGAAGCCGAAAAGTTTGAAAATATATTTACAACAGACGCCCACACAATATCAGTCGCCGAGAAAACAAAAAATTTCCTAACACAAGAACAGTTGTCCCGATGGGAGGCATTTTTAAATGACAAATACAATTAAAGGATTGCTGGTTGTCGCCCACCCTGACGATTGTGTCATATTCGGCTGGCCGATCATCAAAAAGTATAGTGAGATCAAATGGAAAATACTTTACATGACATATGACAAAAAACAAGCAAGAGGCAACGAGATAGAGAAATTCTGGAATGACCAAGGTATCTCTGTAGACTTTTGTGGTGTAATTGATGACCATGTGGATCTTGATGGCGGAACCATAGTTTCATTTGACAAAGGACAAGTAAGGGAACAAATATTGAAACTGGCAACAGGTTATGACGTAGTGGTAACACACGGAGAGGATGGAGAGTATGGACATCCACATCATGTGTTTGTAAATGAAACTATCCGAATGATAGATACTCCTCAGATATATTTCAGCAATGGGCATAAGGCAAACTTATTCATAGATGCCAAGCCCTTGGGAGAACAAGATTTATCCAAACTGCCATTACACAAAGGAGTAATAGAAGGATTTATTCACAGGTACGACGGATTTTATCATTGTGATAAGCGAGCCGCGGAGATTTTAGAACAACAGTAAATATCATATATGAAGAGATTACACGTAGAGGCCAGCACATACTGTAACTCACGTTGCCCGTTGTGTCCAAGAAATATTTGCGGGTTCAATGTGAAGGGTGTGTGGCCGGAGGTCCATTTGACCGTAGAAAAGTTTCAGGTGTGTCTGGATCAATTTCCAAACAGAAACTTTGTCTATTTCAACGGNCACCTGGGTGATCCAATGATGAACCCAAACATCACAGCACTCGTGAGCATGACCAGATGCGATACGATGTTGGTCACCAACGGTGGCATAGGCAAGAAAGACACATGGGAGGAATTAGCAGACAAAGGTGTCAGAGTGCAATTCAGCATAGATGGATTAGAGGACACCAATCACTTATATAGGCAGGATGTTGTATGGAACAAGGTCATGGAACGAGTTAGGTGGTTTATCGACGCTGGAGGGCATGCCACTTGGAAATGGGTACCTTTCAAACACAACATTCATCAATTAGAAGACACCAAGCAGTTGGCCAAAGATCTAGGATTCAAAGACTTCGAAATACAGGACCATGCCAGAAATTATGGTCCAGCATTAAACAGGGAAGGCACAAAGATTACACATTGGATATTGCCTGCGGATGGATCAGAACAGCCTAGGAATTATGACATACAAGCAGGCATCGAAAGATATAAAGAGACGCATCAGAACTTCGACGCTATGGGAAAAGAATACAAAATAGATTGCCTACATCTCCGAGACCAGGACACCTACATCAATGCCAAGGGAGAGATTGCACCTTGTTGTTTCCATGGATATGATATGCCAGGTAGACCTTTAGTGAAAGTTGAAGATCATCACAAGTTAAGAGACACTTGGAATACAAATAAATGTAATCCTGTCTGTGCGATGAGTTGTGGAACTTTAAAATAATTTAAAATAAGTGATCTGAGTCGTCAGTCAACTCTGTACAATGGTATATGTTAGCTTCATCATAATAATTGTCAGCAGATTCTAAAGTAGCTATTCCTGGTGGGAAGTCTTTAGCCACACCACTGTCATTTCCATATAAGATGGTGCATTTTAAAGTTTTATTGTCGACTAATGCCCATTGAATTTGCCTAAAGTTATTTGCGTCATTATGGTATGCCGTTGCCGCATCTGTGAACACAATTCCTCTAGCCTGATCTGTTGAAGTAAACGTGGCTGTTTCGGTGCTTCCGTCCTCGGGAGCAACCCATTTAAAAGTTTGTTTTTTATCATTTGACATCTATATTACCTCTTATATACAGTTATTTATCTACAATTTTAAAAAAAATATTTAAAATAGATGCTCAGCGTCATGCTTAATAATAGGATGATTAGGGTGTTGGAACCATTTATCTTCACTAGTAATACTGCTTTTCGAGTCTCTCCATAGGTCAGAATTTGGGATATAATTTGGATCATTTGTTGTGAGTAGTTCAAATGAAATTGTCCAATGTAGGGACTTTTTGTCATCAGTAAGCCGAAACCTTTGCCTATAGCAGAACTTATCAAATGTTTCTATTGCTTTGTCTGTAAGAAAGAATTGCTTGGCATGTAAGGTATTGTTAAAAATCTGATTTGATTTTGAATTTTGATTGTAAATCTTACTGAGCTTGTTTACTTCAACACTTGCCATAGTAGAAAATATTTATTCATCACAGATGCGGATTTATGATTTCGTCAATGCGTTTAGTATCCAGATTGTGTTTCAAACATATACTTTCGAGGTTCTGCTTGTTTTCTCTGGCTAGTTGCATGAACCTAGTATAGTTGTGTTCAACGTCTTGGTTTATTTGTTCTTTCCTGTCCATGTCAGTCAACCAATAGCGGACGTTTTGTACGATCAAGTCCAACTTGTGTTCTCTGTTTCTAGTGATATCATATCCCAGTTTTGGCAGATAGTTTTCAAATGTCTTGAAGCCAAGTTCCTTTAGGGTCAACAGGCTGTTGTTGTCACCTGCCAAGATAAACGGCATGTGGTTTAGTATAGCAATAAATGTCTTTTCAGTAAGCCATGGACTCCTTGTGTTGGTAACATCAAAGTGGCATTCAGATACAACACTGAACAAAGTGTCCTTGTACATAATTGGGTCATAAGGTATTCCTCCATAGTGNGTTGTGTTCTTTAGGTACTCCATTGCGATATTATCTGGGTTTCTTTTATATTTGTTAACAAAGTTTGCAAATTTGTTATCATCTATCTCAGGGATCAATTTGCGACACTCGTGGAATGTGCCGTCGTGAACATGCAAAGACCAAATAGCCTTGTCCAGCATATCCTCTAGTTTCCAAAGTAATCTAATCCTGTGTGGTCTGTGCGGCTTACCGGTTAGCATTATGAACTTATCTGCTTTGCTGTTCCATTTTTCATTATGGCCACAGATATTTTGATCTATAACATTATGCCATGTCCGCCATATGAAATAATTGATGTAATGGATCTCTGTGTTCAATGAAGAAGTGTCTGTCTTTTTGAAATGTGAATCTAGTATTAACATTGTCTTGATGTTTTTTTTGTTAAAACTATCAAACAACTCTTTCCATATTTTTATATCATTCAGTAGAAAATACTCCCAGTTGATTGTGGCGATTAAGATGAAGTCCTTGTCGTCTTTCTTACGACTAACTTTTATTTCTTCTAGCAGGTCATCCACATAGTGGTCACTGCTTTCATAGTGGTNTCGTTGAACCCAATAGGTTGTTTCGAGTGTTATTATGTAGAAGTCTTTATGCACCATAGTAGATCACATTGGCCGCTTTTGGATATGTTCTCCATGGATCAAATATTTTTGTTTTTTCGTCACATGTGAACTGATCACTTTCGTGTACCCTCACAATGATTTCAACAGGCTCATCCATTCCATCGGCAATGGTGCCTCCGTGCTGTTTGATAAAGTGTTGCACCAGCAGACTGTATGAACCATCAACCAGGTCAGTGTTTGCTTTGTAAGTGTCACTTGTAAACCAAACGTTCTTGCCATGTTCCAGAATGGCTAGTGCCATGTTCTCTGCCTGTTTTTCTCTTGCTGTCATGATGGTTTCAAACACATCATATCCAAGTCCNAGTTCTTTTGCAAGCCACCTCAGAGCGATATTATCTCGAGGATGACATGCACCACCATCTCCCATACCTGCTTTCATATAGGCCGGACCAGTAATGCGTTGTGAACTTTGTGCCAAAGCAGAAGTTACCTTGTCCACATTGGTGAAGCCAAGTTTGTGAGACACGTCTTGTATCATGTTGACCAATGCGATCTTGTTACTAATGAAAGTGTTGTAGAATACTTTCATGCACTCTACTTCTTCCCAGGTCCCTGTTTCAATTCGTGGAGAGTTGTCGCATAGTTGGTTGTAAAAGTTTGTCAGCACTTCTGTTTTGTAAGTACACATGGTGCCTTCGTGTGCATTCTTAGTGCCTATCATAATCATTTCAGGATTAATCATGTCATGGGCCACTGTGCTCATGGCTATCAAATAAGGATTGTAGACAATTTTATTTTTCAGATACAGAGGATTCAACTCCCTCCTCACAGTTCCAGGCAATACGGTTGATACCAATACAATGATTTGTTTTTCATTGCATATCTTATCAAGTTGCTTCAGGACATCCTTGACAGCATCATAACTGAAATCCTGTACAGGCTTGTCGCTTGTTGGTTCTCTGCCATCATATCCATCTTGGTGTGGAGTAGGCACTGCAATAAAGACAATGTCTCTGTCAATAACTGCTTCTTCCAACGATGATTTAATTTGCACCAAAGAACTTGTCCTGTATGCTGGATCATATCCGGAGGTATCAAAGCCCTTTTTGACACATGCTTCTGCACATGGCATACCTAATTTGCCAAGGCCCACCCAGGCGATCTTCTTATCAAAGATTACTGTTGGTTCATTAAAAATTCCAAACAAAATATTACCCTCTTTCTAAATCACACGTTGTACAATGATGTCCACCACCAAGCGTTCTAGATTGTCTTAATGGAGCCAGTAAAACTTTAAACCCTTCCTGTTCCAATTTATCTATAAGNCCTGTCTGTATGGGATCAACAACCACCGTGTTATCATTGATGCTGAGAATATTTATTCCGATCCATTTTGAGGCAAATGGAAAGGTTTCAAACTGTCTTGGCACAGGGTCGTCCACTATTATTTTTTTATAATGCCTCATAAAAGATGGTAAATTATCATCATTGATCCTGTTGCCGTTTACCAGTATGGTATCTTTGGCCAGCGACACCAGTGTTGAATCTATGTGGGTTATTTGATTCTCCACGCCCTTCCAAGCAACGACTTCGAAGTCAGTACCAACAACTTCTTGAAGCCACACCGCTCCTGCCTCGTTGGCAGAGTGCGTAACTGAATAGAGCAGTTTATCATCCAACTTCAGAACATTCGCCGCATCAAACATTGGATCATGTTTGCTGACTGGTCTTGGTGCTTTGGTCCATTTGCATTCTACGGTTGTTAAGAAAGGATAGTGTTCCGCCTCATTGACTCTGCTTGAAAAGGGCGTTGGACATTCTATTAAATGTTCTCCTGCTGTCAACAAGATGTCTCTTGCCGAATATGACCAAGTAGGTTTTGTGATTGTGGGCCTGTGGACTATAACGCCTTCGCTTTCCAGTAACTTGCTGAATGCATCTAGGTCCGCAGTGGCCTCCTGTCTAACTTTATCTGGCAAAGGTCCTCTTGTAAGTTTGCCTGGATAAGTTGACCTTGACATCATGGCTTCAAACTCTGGATCATCCGTTGGCCAGGTTGCCTGCTCGGCACTGCCAACTATAACTCGTTTCAACGTACCGTATTCGTTCCTTGTAGACACTCTCATATGATAAAGGTAATTAGCAGGCTGTTTTGAAGCAATGGCTCGCTATTGGCTCGCTATTGGATCTCTGATCTTAGATATTATTTTGAATAATCTGGTAAAGGTCCACCATACTTCTTGCCCTTGATTCTCTTGCCTGCGACCTTCATTGTCTTACCGCCAACTTTCTCGTTTCTGTTGCCGGTTCGTTTCATCTTGCCCTTGCTCTTGCAACTGCTGACCCATGAAGCCGGAAGAGAAGACATCGGCTTTGAACAGACACCAGCCGGTGCTGGTCCAATGTTCTCGTCTGTGTTGTAAATCTCGTGTATCCTCATCTCACGTGTATTTAACACATCTGTCCATGCGAAGTTGATCTTGTGCAGAACGTGACAAGTGTAATATAATGTTATCAGNTTATTAGTTTTAGTTTTAGTTTAAGCATTAGTATAAGGTTGAATTAGGTTTAGTTTAGTTAGGTGTAAGGTCTATAAATACTCGTATGAAGATAACCGAAGTGATCATAGCGCCAAAAGAATCAAAAGATACTATATCTAGCGATACTATATCTAGTATCATCAAAGGCGATCAGGCACAAGATGTAGTGTCACAAGATATAGTACCAGAAAATATCTCGGCACTAGAGGTTGACAGCATCGAGGAACATCCTGACCACTCTGCCATAGCGGAAGGCGTGAGCCAGATCCTAAGGCGTACCAAAGGCAAGGCACCCAAGCAGGGTTTCAGATGCTCGTCAGGACCAAGGAAAGGTCGTATCGTTGCCAAACCCAGCACCTGTTTCCAAAAGACAGACCCACAGAAGTCTGCCAAGATCAGAAAGAAAAGACAGATCAAGGCCAAGACAGCAGGAGTCAAACTTGCTCGTACCAAGAGAGCAGGAGCAGGCTCATTGAGGTTGAAGGGTGCCCAGATCAAGAAGGCAAAGCAGAAAGGACCAGGNTTCAAAGCAAAGGTCAAAGGTCGAGCTCCCATCAAATCAAAAATAGTCAAATAGGTCTAATTGGTAATTTTGGTGATTTTGATTACCACTATATCCAGTAGTAGATCTTATCCACAGACACTATATCCAGTAGGCTAAAAAGTCGCTATTTCACTAGGTTTTTTGGTCGGCTTTATATATACAGATTTTTCCACCCAGGTTGACGGGTATCCAATCCATGTTATTATGAATTATGAACAAAGGAGTTGAAATGCTAAAAAACAAGAAACAATTTTATATCACTGAATTGGAGATGAGTGATGATGGTGATGGCTTAGAATTTTATTCAGACCATTCGGGACCATTTACCTTGAGCAAGGCAAGAAAGATTATGGAAAAGATGTTCAAGAGCAGATCTGGTAATAACTTTTATAATCTTACAATCAGAGGTCCAAGACACATGAATGGTTATGGTCACAATACAGAATTTTATTCACACAGGGAGGACAGATAATGAACAAGATAGACTACTCAAATAAACACGGAATAATGGTAGGATACATAGACAGATCGGACAATGTGGTTGCCGTTGAAACAGGTTGGAAGACTACGCCAGAAGCATTGGCGCTGATCTTATTACAGAAA
>NHDJ01000125.1 GCA_002167265.1 Verrucomicrobia bacterium TMED56
CCCTAGTTGTTCTCTCTCCAGGCCCGGGAAAGCCAAAGGACTATCCAAAAACCACGCAACTTTATCTTCAATGTAAAGATAAAGTTCCAATTCTTGGAATATGTCTTGGTTTTCAACTCATGCTCGAAGCGGAAGGTGGACGGGTCATTCGACAGGAGCAGGTTCTTCATGGCGTGGAAACTGAAATTTTTTTTGATAAGAATTCCGTAACCTATAAAGAAATCAAATCCCCCCTAACAGTTGGTCGCTATCATTCCCTGCAGATTGATCCAGACAGCATCAAGTCTCTTCCGGACAACTTCAAAATTACTTCATATGACCCAGTTCAAAAAGCACCTCTTTCTTTCGAAGAGTTAAAACGAAAACTCTTTGGCTTGCAGTATCACCCTGAATCATTTCTAACGGAACAAGGAAAAAAAATAATATCTAATATTTTTCATGAAAGCATGGAACAAAGATGGTAAACCAAGTGATCATCCTGAACCGTGGGGTCAACATGGAATCTTCTCTACAATGCGAATTTTCCCAGGAAATAAGATCCCTTTTCGCTCCGATCATTTGCATAGATTATCTGAATCCGGGAAGCAGTTAGGTCTTCCTTGGATTCCGCAAACCGAGACTATAAATGAACTCATTGAAGAGTTCATTTCTGGTATGGATGCAGGTCACGGATTGGTCCGCATTTGCATCTTTGAAGATATTATTGGCATTTCATCCCGCAAAGCACGGAGCGATGGGAATCCTGTCGAAGGATGGCTGATTCGTTATCGTAGGCTCAAGCCAGGAATCAAATTAACTGTCGAGAAGGAGCTTTATGGCTCTCTTTCTGAGTTGGATGTTGAAAAAGAGGATTGGATCATCATTGACCCCAAGGAAAATGATCTTCGAGAATCAGCCACCTCCAACATTATTTTTGTTCAAGACAACAAATTAATGATCCCAGATAAACGTGTGCTGAATGGTATTGTACAGCAGAAGCTTCTTCCTATTTTACAGGACAACTTTTTTGTTACCCGCTCCACCCCACAAGATCAAGATGTCACTTCCTTTGATGAAATAATACTTTGTGGAACAGGAAGGGGCGTTGCACCACTTGCATCCTTGCCAGAACTAGGTTGGACCTCGAAACAAAATGATGTCTTTAAAATAATCAGGTCCCATTACGAGGAACTCATTAAATCTGCCTGTGACTAAATATCTTTTCAACGGACAATACATGAATTTGGAGTACCCAGTGGTCATGGGTATTCTCAACCTCACTCCTGATTCTTTTAGTGATGGTGGTAAATTTGTTAATCCATTACACGCAGCCGAAAAAACATTAGACATGGTTGAAGATGGTGCTCAGATAATTGATCTGGGTGGTGAAAGCACGCGACCCGGAAGCAATCCAGTTTCCGAGCAGGAAGAAATTGACCGCATAGGTCCCGTATTGGAGCCATTACCTGAGGGTGAATTTGTAATTTCTATTGATACGACCAAACGGAATGTCGCTCAGTTTGCTTTGCAAAACGGAGCCCACATGATCAACGATGTATCCGGGGGAAATCCCGAGCTTCTTGAAATTGCCAAAGCAAATGGCGCGGGTTTCGTGCTTATGCATTCCAAAGGCTCACCTAAAAACATGCAAGATCAACCCTCCTATTCTAATGCTGTTCAGGAGATAAGACATTTCTTCCTTTCGAAAAAAGCAATTCTTCAAGAAATGAAACTGCCGAAAGTCTGGATCGATCCTGGAATAGGTTTTGGTAAAGCCCTGCCTCACAATTTAGAACTGATGAGGTGTATTGACCAATTTGCAGATGAGGCTTGGGGGATTCTTCTCGGGTCTTCAAGGAAATCGTGGATTGATCACCTCTGCCAAGCACCTGATCCTTTGGATAGATTAGGGGGATCTTTAGCATCCGCAATTCATGCTGTCAAAAGAGGGGTTGAAATAGTCAGAGTTCATGATGTGCGAGAAACAGTTCAAGCCTTGCAGGTTGCAAAGGAACTCGCTTCCCTTGAGAAAACTCGATAAAAATAAATTCCTATGGGAAAAATATTGTTGGAAGGCATCGAAGTCATGGTTCGCATCGGTCTTTTGGAAGAGGAATTGTATGCGCCTCAGGATTTACTTGTTTCAGTTGAAGTTGACTACGATTTTTCAATCATAGCAGATACGGATGATATCGAACGCGGGGTCGATTACAGAGAAATCGTAAACCATATACGCAAATTTTCCCAGTCCTATGATGGAAAGACATTGGAAAGGTTTGCCCACCTGTTAGCCGGAGAAATAAAAAGTCGATTTTCCGCAAAGCGTGTTCGCCTTATCGCAGACAAGCCCAGATATGTTAAGAAACTGGGACTGCGTCATATCCGCGTAGAAGTTGAGCAGTGATGTTTACATCGGGTTGGGTGCCAACCTGGGCGATTGTCGAAAGGCCCTTAATTCAGCTCTCATACTTGCCACTGCGTTCAGTAAGATAATCTCAGTATCTAGACTTTATCACTCGTCACCATGCGGTTTTTCTGAGCAACCACCTTTTATTAATGCTGCAGCCCGGCTATCGACTCAATTGAACCCAAATGAATTAATTGGGAAACTCCAGGAAATCGAAAAGCTGCTTGGAAAGAAGGTGATTCGTAAGAACGGACCTAGGGTAATCGATCTTGATCTATTGTTATACGGTAATTTTTCGCTTGAAACCAAAAGACTTACCATCCCTCACCCAAGAATATTGGACCGAGACTTTGTGTTGCTACCGCTCTTGGATCTGAATCCAAATCTGCATCATCCATCTTGGGGGTCAAAAAAATTAGAAACCGCAATACTTGATTTAAAGGAATGTTATGTAGACGAGGAACCAGAAGATTGGGAACTGACGGTATGAATCAATCGTCTCCTCCACCTGCAAAGCTCATTAAAACTTGAACAATGTAAAAGAACAGCAGGGCAACAGATGCAAATAAAGAAAGGGCTGCAGCAACATGTTGATCCGTACGGTATTGGTGCAATACATTAGAAGTCGAATAAAGAACTGAACCCGCTGCGAAAACTACCATTATTGCAGAAAAAACCAAGCCAAGTGAAAATCCGAAAATCATGCTGCAGACAATAAAGCCAATTGCCACAAATCCGCCGATAGAAAGGATTCCTCCCATAAATGAAAAATCTTTTCTAGTTATAAAAACTGTAGCTGTGATCCCACCGACTAATAATAAGGTCATCAAACCAGCCGTTTGAATTAATCCGGGACCACCAAAGTTTGCAGCAATGAAAAGCAAAGGAAGAAAGATTATTGCTTCAGCAACCACAAAAAGTCCCAACCCCAAATACTGCGATTGCTGTGATCCACCTGACAAAGCAAGTTTGTTGGCAATGTAGCTTACTCCCATGAACAAACCTAGCACAAGTAACCAACTCATGCCTCCGGTCATACTTCTGGCAAGACTNTCAGCGAAAGGGGCATTTACCAGGNAGTATTCCAAACCGGTAAATGCGAGCAGAGCGAAAGCTAAGTGCATGTAAGTGCGGCGAATAAACGCCGCTCTTTCTATAGATGAACTTCTGGCTACAGAATCGGAAAGCGAAAAAGTTTGTTCTCTCATAATTTAAAAAGATTTAGAATAATTTAATGATTTAAATAAAGTATATCAGTCCAAGCTAAGAGATTCAAGCTTAGGAATGTTTATTATCGCATATCTTTTGAGTGTTTTGGAAGAATTCGTTCAGGAAGAATAAATCTCGTTTATCCGATAACCAAATCCAGGACCTTGCAAAGTAGAAAGATCCAAGTTGCCCTTATTGCGATTGTAAATCCCGGGATGAACTTTGGCTTCCCGAATTGAAGCAGCAGGATAAAACTGCATTCCATTACTCTCAACACCCATGATCGTTCCCGCATGGGCACCAAGCAAAACATGAGGGATTTGAGCGAGCATTGGATTAGTCAAGTCTTGAACCATAAGGTCCATCCCGTGAGCCTTTGCCCAACACAAAGAGAGCAAGGCCCCTGTTTGGGTTTTGCAAGTCTTAAGTGCAACTCCTGTCCAACCTAACTCCCGCCCAAGTTTAACATGCTTCCAATCGTGAGCACTTTCGTCCATGAATAATGGTTTACGCTTGGAGACAGACTCTACATTGATGAGATATTTTTCCAAATCATATGGAAATGGTTGCTCGACATACAGGATAAGTCGATGGATCTGAGGATGCTTTACTTGCAAACGATCAAGAATGTCATTTACATAATCCGGTTCTTTTACCGTACAATTAAAATCCGTTGTGAGGTGTTCAACATTCAATTCCAAAGCAACCTTACCAATTGTTTTCAAACGTTCATAGTCCCACTTAGGATCATTTCCACGAAGTTTGATTTTTAGACAATTCAGTCCATCGCATTGAATCCAGTCTCGCAAATGCAAGGGGTATCCGTCATCAGGTTCGTCTCCTGTCAAATCATCTTCACAAATTGGATCTAACCCCCCTACAAGGTGCCAAACTGGAATGTGCTTGGGTGGTTCCAAAACAAGATAGTCTGCAGGGAATTTCTTTGAAAAAGAGATTCCTGAATTATCCGCCGGTTCAAGAAATTCAGAAAGATCAGAACTTAAATATTTACTACCATAAGCCTTGTATATAGGTACTTTGTTCACCACTCCGTAAGCATCATGAAGTGCCAAATCGAAAGCAGATGCACAAACCAGGGCGGCAAGCCAAGGCATCGGTTCCCTATCCATACGGTTATCCCGATTAAATTCTTCTAAAATTACTGGTAATTCTGACATTATGAGCTGGTGCCCCAGCTCAATACAATGCCCCGAAAGATTGGATTTTCGCCAATTTGCAGACAAAATTTCACAAAAACCCATAAGAGATTCAAGGCGCTCATTGTAGGACAATTGTGAAGGCCATACCCACTGCACGCTCAAAGGAGTCTCTCCCCAACCTTCTCCCTTCTCTCCGAACTCATTTGACACCGAAAGATTGACCCGCACACAGGTTACAGACGAAAGCACTTCTGTCCCAAACTTAAGTGGAACCCGGGTCTGTACAGGAATGAAAGTAATTGAAACTTCCCCTATTTCAATATCAGTCGAAGAGGACACATCGCATTAACACAAAAAAAAACTAAAATCGTCAAATGATATTACTTTTGTTGTTTCCCTTTTGAGATCAATCGCACTATATGATAGGCGATATGGACGGTGACTTAATAGGATTATTTGCTCTAATCGTTGGACTTGAACTCATTCTCGGAGTGGACAATGTTTTAGTAATTGCAATTTTGGTATCTCGATTNCCCGAGGAAAAGCAAAACTCGACTCGCAACTTCGGGCTGGTTTTGGCACTAGTTGCCAGAATTATCATGGTGATCGGAGGACTAAAGCTTATTCAACTTACTGAACCTGCTTTTTCTTCCGCTCCAGATTGGTTTCAATATTCTTGGAGAGACCTTGCACTTCTGGGCGGTGGCCTATTTCTGATTTGGAAAGCTGTGAAGGAAATACACGCCACCGTTGAGTTATCCAATCACGAAAGCAATGCAAAGGCCAAGGACACATTTTTTGGAGTTATCTCTCAAATTGTGATTCTTGATATAGTTTTCTCCCTGGATTCTGTAATCACTGCTGTTGGCTTGACTGAGAATAGATGGGTTATAATTGTTGCCGTGCTACTTTCCTTCGCGGTAATTTTATTTTTCGCAAAACCAATCGGCGATTTCATACTTAAACATGTCGCCCTGAAGATTCTTGCCCTCTCTTTTCTTATTGTAATTGGGATAACCATTTTTATGGAGGGCTTGGGTAAGGAAGTTGAAAAAAGCCTGATTTATGCACCTATGGGTTTTGCTATGCTCATAGAAATTCTTCAGATGCGTCATTCTCACAACCTCAAAAAAAAATCTGTTGAACCCTCCTGACCGATTGGGTGCTTTCCCCGTTCTACCCATAATTAGCGGCGTTTCATCTAATGATGCACTGTTTGTCGCAGAGGCATTAATTGAAGGAGGGGTCGAGATAATGGAGATAACATTGCGGTCAGCAGAATCGCAAGAGTCCCTCTCCATTTTAAGAAAAGAATTTCCTGACCTTACTCTTGGAGCAGGATCGATCATCCATGTCGAACAACTTAATTGGGCTGCGGGGGAAGGCTTAGATTTCGCGGTTTCACCTGCTTGGAATGATTTGATTTGGGAGAGGAGTGAAAAAATTTCTATCCCACTGATACCGGGTATCCTTACTCCAAGTGAACTTCTCCATGCAATTAATGCAGGTTGCCTCCATCCTAAAATTTTCCCTATTGAACCTGCAGGTGGATTACCTTATCTGCAATCTTTACTTGCACCCTTTCAACACACATCCATCCAATGCCTCCCAACTGGTGGCATTAAAAAAGAACAGGTTCAGAAATATCTGAATTTCAATCAGGTATTAACGGTTGGAGGTAGTTGGATCACACCTCCCGAAATGATTTCAGCTAAAAACTCAAAGGGTATTACTGAGCTTGCCAAATCCTCTATCATGATTGCTAATTGCTGATTATGAAATCTCCCTTGCTGATTTTTATAATGCTCTCACTTTTTTCCGAGATCCCTTTACTCCATGCCTTTGAAAAAGGAAGTATCTCTATGCGGGGATCTTTTGATCACTCTAGAACTGCATTTGAAAAACTTAAGTTTGGCAGGGTTGCATTTATGGGAGGTTCAATCACAGAAATGAATGGATACCGACCCATGGTAATGAACTTTCTTGAGAGAAAATATCCGAAAGCACAGTTTGAATTTATTAATGCCGGCATTTCTTCGACATGTTCCACAACCGGAGCGTTTAGACTTCAACGGGATATTCTGACAAAAGGTCCAATCGATTTATTTTTCCTAGAATTTGCGGTCAACGATGATCAGGACGCTGGACATGACCGAGAAGGATGCATACGCGGGATGGAAGGAATCATTAGGCAATTCCGTTCCTATTTCCCAAAATCAGATATTGTTGTTACCTATTTTGTTAACCCAAGGATGCTCGAGTTACTTAAAGTTGGCAAAATTCCCCTCACCATGGCTGCCCATGAAGAGGTTTTAGAGAAGTATCAAATATCAGGGGTGCACTTAGCAAGGGAGCTAGCAGAACAAATTAATAAAAATGAATTCTCTTGGGAGAAATTCGGCGGGACACACCCCAAAGAATCAGGAAACCGGCTTTGTGCTGATATGCATGCCGAACTTCTGCACAAGGCTTGGACTGGGCCGATGCCAAAAAAGGTAATTGCTCATAAACTTCCTAATGAAATGATTGACCCATTGAGTTATGCAAATGGTAAGTTTCTAAGCCCCGGGAAGATCAAACTTACCAAAGGGTGGAGTTATTCAGAACCAAACTGGCCAAAGCTCCATGGGAGTAAAAGAACCAGATACCTTGGTTCTTCATTGCTGCATTCAAACGGAATCGCCCATCCGTTAAGTTTAAAGTTTTCCGGCAGTGCGATTGGTGCATTTATATTAGCCGGTCCAGACGCAGCAAAGTTACGGTATAGCATTGATGGTCAGAAGAATAAGGAAATAGACTTATTTCATCATTACAGTAAAAGTCTGCATTACCCACGAACTGTTATGTTTGCTCATGATTTGTCTCCAGGAGAACACACTCTAACTATTGTACCCATAAAGCATAATCAAAGAAATGCAGTTCGGATTATGGAATTCTGCATCAATCAAAATTAAAATGATACAAAATCCCTTCTTAGAATCCCCAGAAAACCAGAGTTGGTTCGAACTTAAACCAGAATTTATCCGCACTGATATAACGATCGCTCTAGAGCAAGCTGAAAAAAATCTTCAAAAGATCAGAGACCTAAAGCCTGAACAAGCTACCTTTGCCAACTCAGTAAAGGCTCTCGAGAATGCCAGCCTTGATCTACAGAGTGCCTGGGGCTTGGTTTCTCACTTGGATTCGGTTTGTAACACCCAAGAGTTGCGTGAAGCATACAATGAGATGCTTCCTGCTGTAAGCTCATTTGGAGCTAAAATTTCTCTGGACCCAGTTCTGTGGAAAGCATTGCAAGCGTTCGAAGAATCAGAGGAGGCATCAAATCTGAATTTAGTAGATCGGCGTCTGCTGAATGAAACATTACTTGACTTCAAAGAAGCTGGTGCCGACTTGCCGGATGAAAAAAGAAAACGTCTCGAAGAAATTTCCCAGGAATTGGCCAAGGTCACTCAAAAATTTTCCGAGCAGGTTCTGGATGCAACAAACGAATGGAGAATTGTCGTACATGAAGAGAAAAAACTAGCAGGTCTTCCAGAAACTGCCAAAGAAGCTGCACGACAAACTGCGATCGAAAAACTGGGGACAGAGAAGGGGAAGAGTTCTTGGGTTTTCACGCTTCATGCACCATCAATGTTACCAGTACTTCAATACTTGGAAGATGATGATATTCGAAGAAAGGTATGGCAAGCAAGCGACAGTTTGTGCGTGAATGACCCCCATGCCAACGAACCCCTTATTCGTAAGATCATTTTACTAAGACAGGAAAAATCTGAAATTCTAGGTAAGAATGACTTTGCTGATGTGGTGCTCAGCAGGCGGATGGCCAAAAATGGCGAAAAAGCAGATGAGTTTATTATGCAACTGCATGAAAAGACTATTCCTTTTTTTAATAATGAAAACCGCGAACTTGAGGAATTTAAGGCCAATAAGACAAATCAAGATACTGAGCTTTTAGAACCCTGGGAGGTGGCCTATTGGAGTGAAAAGCTTAAAAAGGAACGGTACGATTTTGACAGTGAAGATCTCCGTCCCTTCTTCCCCATTCAATCAGTTCTCGAAGGTATGTTCGAGTTAACTTCAAAAGTTTTTGGATTAAAGATAGAGGAAAGACCTACCAAGTTTGAGGATCAAGTTTTTGAATATGGGAATAATTCTGACGCTGTTCCTCAATCTGTATGGCATCCTGAAGTTCGTTTTTACGATCTTTTCGATGAGCAGAGCGAACAATTGCTCGGATCTTTTTACGCTGACTGGCACCCTCGCTCAAGTAAACGTTCAGGAGCTTGGATGAATTACCTTAAAACCGGAGAACCTACGGAAAACGGACACAGGGAAGCACATATTGGCCTCATCTGTGGCAATCTTACTGCTCCAACTCCAAGTAAACCCGCCTTACTCACACATTACGAGGTAGAGACAGTTTTCCACGAGTTTGGGCATTTATTACATCACTTGTGTGGAAATGTTCCACACCGTAGCTTGAATGGTGTAAATGTTGCATGGGATTTTGTTGAACTCCCTTCTCAGATCATGGAAAATTGGTGCTGGGAAAAAGAGAGTTTGGATTTGTTTGCCCGTCACCACGAATCTGGAGACACAATTCCCGAAAGCCTTTTCCGTAAGATGTTACGGGCAAGAAACTTCATGGCTGGAAACACCATGATGCGACAGCTTGCGTTTGCAAAGCTCGACCTGCATATCCATAGATTTTTGGCCAAGCATGAATTTGAAGACTTGGAAGCTAACCTGAGTGAAGCTTTGAATAGTTTTCTCCCAAAACGCAAATCCACCCCCAGAAGCATTGCCTTAAGATTCAGTCATTTATTTAGTAGTCCAGTAGGTTATGCGGCAGCTTACTACTCTTACAAGTGGGCTGAAGTGTTGGATGCGGATGCCTTTACCCGATTCAAGAAAGAAGGCATCATGAATCCGAATACTGGTCGTGACTTTCGCGAGCAAATATTGAGCAAGGGAAATTCTGAACCACCTGACCAACTTTACAGAAATTTTATGGGACGAGATCCAAATTCAGAACCCCTGATGAATCGCAGCGGACTGAGTACCTGAATAATATGTCTACCAAACCACAAGTTTTGGCGTGGATTACATGTGATTCTGTATATGTTGATCCTGCCACCGGTAAACATACATTACTTGGAATTTTTTCTAATCTTAGAGCTAAGGAATTCCCTGTGGTTCACCCTAGAATGATTTGGTTTCTATCTTTTTCAGATTTAACCAAGGGCATGCATAATTTAAAAATTTCCATTGGCATACCTATGTCTGATGATGCTCCTCGAACAATTATCAAAAGAGAATTTGATTCTCCTGGCCCCCAACATCGGATTAACTTAATCAACGACATACATCGCTTGAAATTCGAGGAAGCAGGAAACTATTCCATACTTATTGAAATTGACAACCAAGTGGTACTTGCCAGTACATTCCCCATCTCACAAGCTAACGAACTATGAAGATCTGCAATCTTTTTCCTGTTTCATTCTCATTGCTGTGGCTATTCGCATTCTCCCTTGGAAGTGAACCAAAAAAATCATCGCAAGAATTCTATCAACCTATAATTGCTAAAGTTGAAGGTTTTCAAATTGAATGGGATCCAGGAATTGCTGTCTCAGGTGATCCACAGTTCTTCCGGAAAATCAAAAAAGCTTTAGCCAACCATTTTCAAAGAATTAATTTTCTAATCCCAGAAGAAAAAGTACTCATTTTGCGTAAATTACCCATCCGCGTGGATCGCAATCACAAACTTTCAAATATGCAATATCATCCATCTAAATCATGGTTGATCCAAAATGGTTATGATCCTGCACTGGAAAAACGCGTTCATATTCCACGGGCAGAAAACCTTCTTAAGCGCAGTACCTGGCAAAAGCACCCTTATGTAATTTTGCATGAATTAGCCCATGCCTATCACGATCAAATTCTCAGCTTCGAACACCAGGGAATCATCGAAGCTTATAATCGGTCCGAAAAAGCAGGCCTCTACGAGAAAGTACTTTTATTCAGAGGAGGAAAAACCCGCCACTACGCGCGCACCAACCACAAGGAGTTTTTTGCCGAAATGACGGAGTCATATATCGGAGTAAATGACTTCTATCCATTCGTTCGAGCAGAATTAAAAGAGCACGATCCTCTGACTTACGGTTTAATGGAAAAAATTTGGGGCAAATTTTAAATCCCTATGCAAGCATGATATGTTGAAAGGGTTAATTTAAATGCCCTCCAACATTTATGAAATTGGAAAACATGCATCCTCAAACCTTTGTGAATTTCCCAAAGTCACAGCTGTTCCCAGACCGGTTGCCTCTTGAATCAAAGTAAGCAATGAGCTAGCATGATCGTATATGGTAAATCGAATTAATTCCGAATCCTCCGAATCAGCCCCTCTTGTTGTGGTTGGATCGGTAGCCTTTGATAATGTCATCACTCCCCACGGGTCAAAAGACGGGATCTTGGGAGGAGCCGCATCTTACTGCTCATTTGCCGCTAGCTATTTTACAGAACCAAGGATGGTTGGTGTAATCGGAAATGATTTCGGAGATGAATATCTTTCAAGACTTAAGAACAGAGGCATTGACTTGGAAGGTTTACAACGAGACGATACAGGACCCACTTTTTTTTGGAAAGGTAAGTACCACGAAAACTTTAACAGACGGGATACTTTGGACATTCAGTTGAATGTATTTGAAAATTTTCGTCCCGATCTACCTGACAACTATCTTGATTCGAAATTTGTGCTTCTTGGCAATATTCATCCTTCACTGCAAATGCATGTGCTTGACCAGTTGCACGGGGATTCTTTTGTCGTTGCCGATACCATTGACCTATGGATCGAAACGGAACGGAACGCGCTGCTTGAGCTTATAAAAAGAGTCAGTTTATTTGTAATAAATGATTCGGAAGCGGAAGAATTGACAGGAGAATCTAATATAATACTTGCAGGAACAAAACTTAGAACAATGGGTCCGCAATCTGTTATAATAAAAAAAGGAGAACATGGAGCCATGCTCTTCCATGAAGAAGGTAACTTTGCATTGCCTGCCTACCCGGTCACAGAATTGCGTGACCCGACGGGTGCTGGTGATTCATTCGCCGGTGCGTTAATAGGAAGACTTGCCTCTCGGAACCGAATGGACTTTCACGCTATTAAGGAAGCGATTCTTTATGGCACCTGTACGGCAAGCTTAACTGTGGAAGCTTTTGGATGTGATCGCTTGGAATCTGCCGGGTGTGCTGCAATTGAAGATAGAGTAACTGAATTAAAAAAATTCATTTCTTTGGACTGAGCAACACATGCTCCTTATCGTCCGATCTATTGTGCATAAAGCTCAATGCAAATGATAGTCCACAGGTGGCAAATGTTGCACACATTTTCTCTACTCTGTCTTTTGTTAGGTTGCAACCAATCCCACGAATCAACTACATCAACGATAGCAATCGTAAAAAAACACCAAGCCGCCATTAATAAGTCAGAAATGACAGATTCGGAGCATAGCGCTCGGTCTCCTCTTCCAACTCAATCTGAAATAAGTCAACTACCACCAGATGGAGGCGACGAGTTCAATCGTCTGATTTTTGAAAGTAGTCCCTACTTGCTCCAGCATGCTCGTAACCCCATCGACTGGATGCCATGGGGAGAGCTTGCATTTGAAAAAGCAAAGGAATTAGATCGACCAATCTTCCTTTCCATAGGATACACCACCTGTCACTGGTGTCATGTGATGGAACACGAGTCATTCGAAGACCAGGAAATTGCTGATCTAATGAACAATGACTACATATGCGTAAAGGTCGACCGTGAAGAAAGACCTGATGTTGACAATGTTTACATGTCAGTTACTCAAATGATGACGGGTCGTGGAGGATGGCCAATGACCGTAATTATGTCACCGGAAAAGGTTCCATTCTTTGCAGGAACATACTTTCCAAAATCTTCAATGTTTCAACTTCTTCCTCATTTTACTAGAGTTTGGAAAGAGGATCGTAAAAAAGTAAAGGAAGTTGGACAAGCGATCATTACAAGTTTGGAAGATTNGCAGAGCGGTCAAGATGGTGGCGATCTAAATGCATCTCATTTACAAGCGTGTTATGACAAGATGATCGCAAACTTCGACCCAGTGCATGGTGGCTTTGGGGAAAGTCCCAAATTTCCGACCTGTCACTCACTCAGTTTTCTTCTTCGTTACTATCAACGCACTGGCCAAAATCAGGCTTTGGACATGGTTGAAAAAACTTTAAAAAGTCTTCGTTCGGGTGGAATCTATGACCAAATAGGCTATGGGATTCATCGTTATTCTACAGATAGGCAGTGGCTGCTCCCTCATTTCGAAAAAATGCTTTATGATCAAGCATTATTTACCGTCGCAAATCTTGAATGCTACTTGATTACCAAAAATCAAATATACCTAGATGCGTGCACACAAACCTTGGAATATGTTTCCCGGGAGCTTACTTCACCAGAGGGTGGTTTTTATTCTGCAGAAGATGCTGACAGCGAGGGAGTGGAAGGAAAATTTTATCTATGGAGTCTTGATGAACTGCATGATGTTTTAGGAAAACAAGAAGCTGCTTTTTTTGCCCAGAGGTTTCAATTTCTAAAAGAAGGTAACTATCAAGACGAGTCAACTCATGAAAAAACTGGTAAAAATATCCCGTATTTGAGTGAACTGGGTCTAAAAGATTCTCTCAACGAAAAGAAACTTGACGAACTGGAGGTCATTCGGAAAAAACTTTTTAAAGTTAGGGAAGAAAGAGTGCACCCACAACTGGATGACAAAATTTTGACTGACTGGAATGGTCTCATGATTTCTGCTTTTGCACGATGTGCTAGAAGCCTGAATAACCGAAATTATCTTCAGAAGGCTAAAAAAGCCGCTGACTTTTGCTTATCTAATTTAAGAGAAAAAAATGGCAGGCTCCTAAAAAGGTGGCGATTAGGAAAAGCTGGATTACCTGCACATTTGGAAGATTATGCATTCCTTATTCAAGGTTTAATGGATTTATATGAGGCANGTTTTGAGACCAAATACCTAAGGGATGCCATCGATTTATGCGATCTTGCGATTGAATTATTTGAAGATGAAGNTAGAGGGGGCTTTTATTTAACTGCAAATGATGGGGAGAAATTATTAATTCGCCCCAAAGAAATTTATGATGGAGCAATTCCTTCAGGTAATTCGGTTATGGCAATCAATCTTGCCAGAATCTGGAAAATGACCGGAAATTCGACCTATCATGAAAAATTAATTTCTGTTTTTTCTGCCTTTGGAGGTTTTCTTGAAAGTAACCCACAGGGTGCAGAAGTTTTGCTAAATGCTCTTGATTTCACTCTGGGTTCCCCTATGGAGTTCATAATCGCTGGAGATATGGCTGACCCGCAGACCAGAAATTTAATGGCAATTATAAACCAGCGTTTTATTCCTTCCAAAGTTCTGCTATTCAAAAACACTACAAAAAAGGATGATGTTTTGCATAAACTTTCACCCTTTATCGAGCCTCACAAACTAATAAATGGAAGCACCGCTGTATATGTTTGTCGGAATCAAACTTGTGATGCCCCAAAAACGGAAACTGAAGAACTAAAAAAATATCTTGATGAGATAATCAATCCCTAGAAGTACCTGATGGCTTGAAACCAACATGTAAAGCTACGATTGAAAAGGTCTGGGTTGAAAATGTTACCTTCTCAAATCCTGCATCTTCAAGCTCCTCAACCAAACCAAAACGATCTGGAAAAGAACTTATGCTGGACCCAAGATATAGATAAGCTTTCCGGTCTCCAGTTACCAAACGGGCCATCCAAGGGAGAACCAGTCTCAGATAGAAATAATAAAATGGACGAAACCATAAGTATGGTTGACTAAACTCCAAAACGATCAAGCGACCTCCCGGTTTCAGTACTCTTATCATTTCTGCAAGCCCTTTGGCCCGGTCGGCCAGATTTCGAAGACCAAAAGATATAGTCACCAGATCGAAGGATTCATTTGGAAAGTTCAGAGAGAGGCAGTCTCCCAACAAAAATTGGTTAGATGACTCCTCCAAACCCTTAAGTTCTCTTTTCTTCCTGGCTTCTTCAAGCATAGGTTCACAAAAATCGACTCCAATAATCTTCGCCTCAGGAGACAAACCGTTCCGCAAGGAAAAGGCAACATCACCACTTCCTGTAGCTACATCCAGAACTTCAGGGCAGTCTTGCTGGACAGCTAACTTTAGAAGACGACGACGCCATAGATAATCAATTCCACCAGAAAGAAAATGATTGGCAAAGTCATATCGGTGAGCCACGCTCTGGAAGGTAGCGCGAACAGCACTCGGGTCTGGTTTATTCACTCGTCTCTTTACTTTGTCCAAAGCTTTCCACCACCCAACTTGAAAGTTCTTTGTCTGGGTCTTCAATTGCCTTCTTATCAATTACAAATGTTGTTTTCCCCGTTCGTTGAGATATGATCGAAAGTCCATGCTGAAAATCCGAAAATTTTCTTTCGCAAAGTGCAAAAACCGAACGATTTTCTTCAACCGCAATTTTTATCAAAGCAATCTTGGCGGGTTTCCGAATGCGTAATTCAAAGCCATGATTCCGCTTGAATTCATCGGTAAAGCGATCCACATCATAAATCATGGAATCATCAACTTGGTCACGGTTCTGGTCAAGTAATTCGAGCATTGAAGACTGGGGTGAATGGACCGTATCGGAATCGACCTCAAAGGCTCTTATACCAGTTGAAGGCAACTCAAACTTAAAATCCCGAAATGTTCTTTCCAAAACCGTGACCAGTCCACGGGCCCCGGTTTTTTCTTCAGCTGCCTTTTCTGCAATTGTAAGAATTGCATCATCAGTAATTTTAAAATCAATATCATAGCCCCCAAAGTCGTCTCTGTATTGCTCAAGGACATTCCCCTCTGAAGATCGTAAGATCTCACTCAGGTCCTCCTTGGTAAGATCTTCACATGCAACACGAACTGGTAACCTTCCGATAAACTCAGGCTCAAATCCATAGTCAATAAAGTCCCTCGTTTCTGCTTTGCCTAAAAAAGAGGAACTAGAGACTTTGCTCGATAACAGCTCATCAGATGAACCAAATCCAATGCGGTTAAGATTCAAACGTTTTCTCACATTTTCACCTAATTGATCAAATGCACCACTCACGATAAACAAAATGTTTTTTGTCGATACAGTAGTCTTATTCGCCTTTTTGCCTTTCTGCATATCCATAAAGGCTTTCATTTGCCCCATCATATCTTGAGG
>NHDJ01000126.1 GCA_002167265.1 Verrucomicrobia bacterium TMED56
GGGAAAGCAGTTTACTGTGAGAAACCCACTGCGGTCACCACGGAGGAAGCTCTTCGACTGGCTCAACTTTGCGAGGATGCGGGGGTCAAGAACGGAGCGGTTCAGGATAAACTCTGGTTACCGGGGATTCGGAAGCTTAAGACTTTGATNAATCAGGGATTCTTTGGAGACATTCTATCCGTCCGGGGAGAATTTGGATACTGGGTATTCACCGGGCATGACGGGGACCAGCCTGCCCAGCGTCCCAGCTGGAACTATCGAAAGGAAGATGGTGGGGGTATCATGATTGATATGCTTTGCCACTGGCGCTATCTCGTGGATAATGTCTTCGGACCGATCAAAAGTATCTCCTGCCGGGGAGCCACCCACATTGGTGAACGAATTGATGAAAAGGGAAATCCATATCAATGCACTGCGGATGATGCCTGTTATGCTACCATGGAACTGGAAAACGGAATTCTTTGCCAGTTTAACAGTTCCTGGACGGTTCGGGTTCGCCGGGATGATCTTTTTGTGATGCAGGTGGACGGAAGCAAAGGCTCGGCGGTGGTCAATCTACGAGGGTGCCAGACTCAAGGGATCGGGGTAACCCCAAAGCCGGTATGGAATCCGGATATCGAACAACCGATCAACTTTTATGAAGGCTGGTCTGAAATGCCAGACGCGACCACTTATGACAATGCGTTCAAAATCCAATGGGAACTTTTTCTCCGTCATGTCGCTTTGGACGAACCTTTTCCCTACGATTTAAGATCGGGTGCGAAGGGGGTCGAACTAGCCGAGGTAGGGATTCAATCATGGGATGAGAAAAAGTGGATCGATTTATGATTTGAACTTTTACGGCCTTTCTCCCTTGATCGGGGGTAGCCCAAATAAAACATATGAAATTTCAAATTCNGATCATACTTGCCCTACTGGCTTGCCCGACNTTTGCTCAAGAACATCCGCCCCGCACGACGATTGATCAAGGCNGACTTGCTATTTTTTCTGATTCAGGCAGTAGTCACGAGATAACTAATTTTAAGGCTTATTTATCCTATGAGTCAGTTAAAGAGGGTGAACTGAGGGTTTCCACCGGGCAGGTGATCAAGTTACCCAAGGGGTCCCATGCCCTCTCAGTATTATACGAAAATCCATTGAATGGAAAATTTTCCATCAAGGCTTTTTTGGATGGTTCAGCTTACGAGGTTCTTTCCCCCGGTGTAACACCACCGAAGACGATCAGGCCTAGATTCGACAGGGATTTTACAGTTTGGACACAATTTCAAGCAACCGGTGGGGGAACCGTTTTTGCCCACTGTGCNCGCCTCGGCCCATGGTCTCCAGGGGGTAAGGCATTGCTTGTCCGTGGCCAAAGGCTTGTTTTCGATATCGGTTGGCTGGGTGCTATCGAAGGGGGTAGGAACCTAAATGATGGAAAATTAAAAACCGTACTGCTGCGATCAAAACGCAAAATTGTGGAACTCTATTTGGACGGCAAACTCATTGGCTCCCGCAAGAACTTTTCGAAAGCTGATCCTGTTGACCATGTTTTTAAGATCGCCAAGGGAGCCGATGATTTCGCCACTCCTCTGAAGAATGGAAAAGTGATTGATCTTAAATATTGGGCAAGTGCACTGCCCGACATTCTAATTTCTGACATGCTATCCGACCGTCTTTCTNTAGGAGAATTTCCAGAAAGCGACTATTCTATGCAATCCGGAAAAGCAGTGTTCGGAATTTCGGGCAATGGGTTTCCTGGTTCCGCTGTTACGCTGGAAATCTCAAACCCCGATGCAATCAAGTTTAAGGAAGCTTGGCTTCAGGACTTAGGCAAAGCCGATCATGCCAAGGAGATCACCCGTCTGGATCATATCTCCTTGGAGCAAGGCAAAAACTTGTACGAGGCGTTGTGTATCACCTGTCATGGGAATACCCAAAAGGATGGATCCTTACCGACCGCACTNAAGTTTCATTCTGGTGAATTTAAGAACGGATCCGACCCATGGAGCATGTTTCAGACACTGGACAAAGGATACGGTCAAATGATCGCCCAACCACAATACTCGATCAAGGACAAGTACGCCTTGATTCACTACATCCGTGAAAACCTCGTTAAGAAGAATAACCCAAGTCAGTACTTCAATGTCACCAATGAATACCTTGAGAAACTTCCACCCAAGCTTTCGAGTTTCAAGGAACCGGTTATCGNACCACTCACATCTGGTTCGAAACCATATCAGAAAATGGACTTCGGACCAGCACTTTTTTGGACTTATCAAGTGAATGAGGGGAAATCACCGGCCGAATGGAACATTGCTCAAAAGGGAATCGCTATTCGCTTGGACAAAGGCTCCGGTGGGGTATCAAAAGGGAAATCCTGGTTGATTTACGATGAGGATACTATGCGGGTTGCTGCCGCATACGAAGGTGAATTCGTGGATTGGCGTGGGATTGCTTTTGATGGTTCTCATGGGACGCACACCTCGATCGAGGGTGATACCATCTTGATCAATCCTGATCAACCTGCCTGGCAAAATCCGGCTACAAAAGATTGGAAAGATCTGAGGATTATTGGAAGGGACGGTCGAAGGTTTGGCCCTTTACCCAGATCCTGGGTCCAGTACCTTGGCCTCTTTCAACATGGTGACCAAACCGTAATNCATTACCGGATAGGAGACCGGGAGGTTCATGAACTCCCTGGTCGTATTGAATATGGAGAGGCATCAGTGTTGACCAGAACCNTGCATGTTGGACCTGGAAAAGACGATCTGATTACACATCTTGCTTCCGAGAAAAATAAGGCAAATTTCCACATTGAAGGAAGCAAACTGTCATCGATCATCAATGAAAATGGATTTACCTGCCTTACAATTAAGGCATCCGATCAATCCCAGTTGCTTACTGTGGGTTTTTCACTATCCGANCNCGAAACCATTGCCAGTCTTATGCCCAGNCCAATNGATCCTCTNGGACTAACCAAGGGNGGNCCGCCTCGCTTTGATAAACGGNNCATCATCACNGAAGGCAAAAAAGGCAANGAGTTNGATCCCTTTGCCGTTGATGTTCTTACTGTACCAAACAAAGAACAAAATCCNTGGAATTCTTGGATGAGGCTGGGGGGATTTGACTTTTTTGCGGAAAATCCCGATCGNGCNGCCGTTTGTACATGGATGGGAGATGTCTGGTTAGTGGATGGCGTGTCCGGTGATCTCAAGGAATTAAAATGGCGGAGGATTTGTTCTGGTCTTTTCCAACCGCTCGGTCTCAAGATCGTTGATGGTATGATTTATGTTGCTTGCCGCGATCAGATTGCCCGGCTTCATGACCTGAACGGTGACCTCGAGATCGATTGGATTGAGTGTTTTAACAACGATCATCAAGTTACTGAGCATTTTCACGAATTTGCCATGGGACTTCAAGTCGACAAGTTAGGGAATTTTTACTATGCAAAATCAGCCCGGCACGCGAAGGAAGCCCTGGTACCTCATCACGGCACTCTATTGCGTGTTTCCCCGGATGGAAAAAAGACCGATATTGTGGCCAACGGATTCCGGGCTGCCAACGGAGTCTGCCTGAATCCTGATGGAACATGGATTGTCACCGATCAGGAAGGTCATTGGAACCCGAAGAACCGCATTAATTATGTTCAGGAGGGTGGATTTTATGGAAACATGATGGGTTATCATGATGTTAATGATGCTTCAGACAGTGCCATGCAACAGCCTTTAGCTTGGATTACCAATGCTTTCGATCGTTCACCAGCCGAGCTCCTCTGGGTGCCTGAAAACGGAAAGTGGGGTAAACTAAATGGAAAGTTACTGAACCTCAGCTATGGATACGGCATGGCTTATCTTGTTCCTCACGANGTCATCGACGGACAAGCNCANGGAGGGCTGTGTGCTTTTCCGATCGATCGNNTGCCCACCGGAATTCACCGTGGGCGCTTCCATCCAAACACGAAAGATCTTTTCGCTGCCGGAATGTTTGCCTGGGCGGGGAGCCAACGCGGAGACGGTGGACTGTACCGGATAAGAAAAACGGAAAATCCTGCTTACATGCCAACCCAATTGGAAGCTAGAAAGAAAAAGCTTCGGATACGGTTCAGTGACGAACTTCCTCAAAAGGGGACATTCCGCGTAAGTTCATGGAGNCTTAAGCGCACCAGGAATTATGGATCCAGGCATTACGATTCCAGGAAGCTCGAGGTTGCCAGTTATAAGATAAAGAAAGACTGGCTGGAGCTCGAGATTCCCGAACTTGAGCCAACCTGGTGTATGGAAATCAACTGCGAATTCGAAAATGGAATGAACCGCATCATCCATAACAGCATTCATCATCTAATCGAATAGAATTGGTCTTTCCCTTCGGGCACAGTTTGAAATTTATCTATCCAGAGGACTCTGGGGTTGGCATTTTCTAGGATCAGCTTATTTTAATTTAGTATGTGTTTTCCAAAAATTNTTTATTTTTTTATTTTTCTATTTTCTTCCNTGTCCCTTGTTTCACAAAATGGAGACAAGNCCAGTGAGAAAGATCTCATTTCNTCTTTAAACTGGAAAAAATGGTCTCCCGATGTGGTTCCCGTTTTTACACCCGCAGAATCCCTGGCTCAGTTCAAAGTAGCTCCGGGTTTCAAGGTCGAATTGGTTGCTTCTGAGCCCATGATCAAGGATCCGGTCTTCGTGGACTGGGATGACGCAGGAAGAATGTGGGTGGGAGAACTTCGCACTTACATGAGAGATCTTGACGGGACCGGAGAAAATGAAAGGATGAGCCGGGTAATGGTATTGGAAGATACCGATCAGGACGGTGTTATGGACAAAGCCACTCCTTTTGTTGATGACATGATCAATGTACGCTGTATTGCTTTTGTGGACGGTGGTGTACTGGTGGTGGAAACCGGGGGTCTTTGGTTTTGTAAGGATATCGATGGAGACTTGAGGTGTGATGAGCGGAAAAAACTGATCGATTTTGCCACTGCTGCCCAGAGCAATATTGAACACGCGGAGAATGCATTACACTTTGCCCTGGACAATTGGATGTACAATTCCAAGTCTTCAAGGAAACTGGCCTGGCGGAAAGGTAAACTCATAGAAATGCCCGCCAAAGGACGTGGACAATGGGGAATGGCAAGCGATGCCTTCGGACGCTTATATTTTAATGCAAATAGTAATTGGTTTGAAGTGGACTGGGCAACTTATGACCGTCAATGGCCAAGTAAAGGTTCCAGTGTGAAACCTCCGACAAATCGTGTGTTCGGAATCCGTCCAAACACCGCCCTTAATCGGAATTACCGGCCCGGGCGAATTTTAGAGGACGGTCGGGTTGCCAGCGTCACGACCATAAGTGGTCTGGCGGTGCACAGTCATGGAGCGTATGGCGAGGAATGGGAAGGAGCTATCTTTTCGATGTCTCCGGGTACCAACACCGTGGGAGCTTTTGTTCCGGAAAAACCATTTCCTGCATCCGATAAATATATTCATCTACTCTATGCCGATGCGATTTGGAAAGAGCGGGAATTTCTTGCCAGTACGGATGAACGCTTTCGTCCGGTCAATGCATCGATGGGTCCAGATGGATGTCTATATGTGGTCGATTTTTATAGGGGCGTTATTCAACATAAGCGATACCTGACCTCCTACTTGCGCCGTCAGTCGGCAGAGCGTCAATTGGATAAACCCATCGGACTGGGCCGTATCTATCGGATCGTTCCTGAAAAGCATCAGGAAGTAAAATCTCCTGACGGATTGGTTGCCGGATTGTCGCACCCCTATCTTTGGTGGCGCTTACGGTCACAGAAAAGAATTGTGGAGGGGGACCGTCAGGATCTCGTTGGACAGATTCAAAAACTGGCTGAGAACAAAAGAGCTAACCCTCATGGACGGGTGCATGCCATGTGGACTCTTGCCGGGCTCGGTAAATTAAAGGAAGAGGTTGTCACTCAGGCGATAATGGAAAAGGACTGGTTTGTTTCCATGACCGGTCTTCGCTTGGCAGGTGAGAGTAAAGGGGTTGCAGATTTCTTCCCCGATGAATTTAAAATATTAGCGGAACAGGTGGAGGTCGGCAAAAAGGTTCCGGCGACTCTCGCATCTTATGCTGGAATAATAAGCAAATCCGGTTACCCATCCCGTGCAGTTAAAACTTACAAAGACAAGGAAGCGGACTGGGTCAAAAAGGATAAGGTTTTACTTTCTGCTTATCGCAAAGGACGTGATCAATACGCAGTCAGTTGTGGAGCCTGTCATCAGGCGGACGGAAACGGTTTACCCAACATGGCCCCTANTTTGGCCAAAAGTGACTGGGTGNCAGGAGATCCGAATAGACTAATTGGAGTGGCAGTCCATGGACTAATGGGTCCTATCAAAGTTAATGGTAAGGAAGTAAAAGATATTCCTCCAATCATGCCGGCTCATGGTTTTATGAATGACGACCAATTGTCATCTATTCTCACTTATGTGCGGAATGCATGGGGTAATCGGTCGGGCACAATTTCCAAGGAAGATATTGCCGATTACAGGAAATCACACTCATCAAGGTTATCTCCCTGGACCGAAAAGGAATTTTAGTTTACCTACTCGTAGAATTCTTAAGATTTCGGTTTTACAATTCTTACACACTTCTGCTTNTACAGATTTGACACTTAGTAAGTGGGTATTACAAATGGTAACAGATTAACTTTAGCGAAGCCGAAAACAAAGATATTAAATGTTTCAAAAAGGGGTTATTTTACAACCATAATGCCTCGCATCATCGCAAAGTGTCCGGGGAAGGTGCATACGAATTGATAGTCTCCTGGTTCGGGAGCGGTAAAAGTAATTTTATCAACCTCACCAGGCCCGAGCAGTTTGGTTGCAGCGAGTACATCATCCATACTTGCCTCGGGTAGGGGATTGGTTGCACTGGCACCCATACCCATGATCTTCTGACCAAACTTGAGAGAGCTTATACCTTTTTTTAAGATTACAAGATTGTGACCCATGGCAATTTTGGGAAGCTTTCCGATGTTTTTAAATTCAAGTTCGACTTTACCACCTGTTTCCACAGTGAATTCTTTAGTATCAAACTGCATCGTGTCGTTACCCGTGATGGTAACTTTTTGTGCGGCGTGTAAGGATACGGCGAGGGAAGCCAAGGCGGATAGAAGTAAGAATTTTCTCATTCAAACTGTTATATTCCAAAATATCACCTGGACAAACTGGGAGTTCACTCTTTTTGGTTGAATTTAGTCAACCAATCAACAGAGCCTGATACTGTAGATGTTTACTTGATCAATTTGCGTGCGGCCAAATTGTTCAGGCGGTGGGCAACATCGATCACTCCGTCCGTGACAGTCTTGTTGTAGGTTCTGCCATCAGTCGTGTCGATCCCGTGTCCTTTGACCGCTTTGCGGAGCGGAGCAAGGGCAGGGTCCTGATGGTGAAAGAGTTCGACAAANACATGCTTTAATTTACCCGTCGGGGCATAGGCAGCGAGAAGAGCACCGATCCACCCGTCATCGGTTGTAAGACATCCCCGTGTNGTNTTGGCTGAAGCATGAAAAATCCCCAAGGCATCGGTCTTGGCCAGNTCTTGGATCACTTTCTCGTTTTCTNCGATTGAGAGGTCGGAATCTCCGCAATGGGCNGCATCAATCATCACCTTNAAAAATTTCTTTTTNATCTTCTTNTTGATNCCGTTGACNACCTTGGCAGCCTTGGCGGCATTNGTGAAATTCTGAAATTCAACGCCTCGGAGAAATTCAAGATGCCANGCNTCGATCGGGCTCTTNTCGAGTCCTGATTCCTTGAAGCAACGGGCATGGACTTTAATTACCTGTTTAATTGCACTGTCAAAAGCTTTGCCCTTAAGTTTTTTACCTGCAAGCCATTCTTCGAANGAAGTGGAGGACACATGTTTTACCTTATGTTTTTTGGCAATTTCGAGTCCGGAGTTTANCATATCAACCACAGCATCCTCATCCTTGGGATTAAGGGGGTTGGCCCCGCCCACCATCATGATCAAGTGCACTTCAAGCTTAAGGGCTTTCAATCCACGAAACATATCTTGGATATCGTTGGCATCGGTTCCGGGGAAAAGGGTTACCTGTACGGTATTCAGTTTAACAGGTGAAGTTCGGCAGAGCAGGCGCATCCCGGAAACGATCTTGAGATCGCCNGACCGGGTGCGGGGGAGTTTNCCGGATTCATCAGGAGCAAGTGCCCCNACAAACATAAGATGNGTGGGNACGACCCCGATTTTNACTTTGGACTTATTTTTGATTTCCATGGCTGTGTGAAATTNTGGGAAAAGGTTNCGGGTNATACTNANAGNGGNCAATTCATTGATAAATNNTTCATTGAATCAAGTAAATTGTNTGGATNGTNACTTTNNTAGCGACTTTTTCTACNCNNTGTTTTTGCATNCNAATATGAAATTCTTTNAGCGAGCTGTCTNCTTNTTCTATTTGANTGCANGTNTNTTTTGTATCTCTAANTCTTCAAGCTGNAAAGNANGNGCGANCCAATATTGTGGTNGTNCTNTGTGANGANCTNGGNTACGGNGATNTNGCNTGCTATGGTCATCCGAAGATAAAGACCCCATACCTTGACCGGATGGCCAAGAGTGGGATCCGTTTCACTGACTTTTACTCGACCGCACCGGTTTGCTCGCCTTCTCGTGTGGGTCTGTTAACAGGGCGTAGTCCGAACCGGGCGGGGGTATACGATTGGATTCCTGCTGGTCGCGATATTCATATGAGGGAATCCGAGGTAACTATTCCACAACTTTTGAAAAAAGCCGGCTATGCCACCTGTATGAGTGGAAAATGGCATTGTAACGGGCAGTTTAATTCCCGTCGGCAACCGCAACCCGATGATGCCGGTTTTGATCATTGGTTCGGTACCCAGAACAATGCCAGTCCGTCCCATGAGAATCCAAAAAATTTCGTACGCAATGGTCAACCAGTCGGTCCATTAAAGGGATACAGCTGTCAGATCGTGATGGACGAGGCTTTGGGTTGGTTGAAGAGACAACAGGCCAAGGATGCCCAGCAGCCTTTCTTTATGTACATTGCCTTTCACGAACCACACGAGCCGGTGGCCTCGCCCAAGGAGTTGGTTAACCAATACGACGGTCTGGCGAAGAACCACAACCAGGCCCAGTACTTTGCCAATGTGACCAACATTGATTCCTCTGTGGGCAAGTTGATGAAGGCTCTCAGGGCCATGAAGCTCGATGAAAACACGCTGGTTGTCTTCACTTCCGACAATGGACCGGAGACCCTTCTGCGCTATGGTCCTCGGTCAGGCCGATCCTACGGTAGCCCGGAACCTTTGCGGGGAATGAAGCTATGGACCACAGAGGCAGGTTTCCGGGTTGCAG
>NHDJ01000127.1 GCA_002167265.1 Verrucomicrobia bacterium TMED56
CACAACTTTTCTGTCATGGAGTGACAGAGAACTAAGAAGCAATTTTAGCTTTGCAGTCGCTGACCAACTGATGAAAGCTTTCAAATAGGTGTTGGGCATCATTAGGACCCGGGGCGGCTTCCGGATGGTATTGGACCGAGAATACAGGTTTGTCCGCCAAACGCATGCCCGAAACGGTTTTATCGTTTAGGTTGTATTCTGTCACAATGGCACCGCATGCTTCCAAGGCTTCTTTTTCGGCGGCAAACCCATGGTTTTGGGAAGTAATAGATACCTTTTCAGTTTCCTGATTTCGAACGGGTTGGTTGGCTCCCCGGTGACCAAATTTTAGTTTGTAAGTGGTTGCACCAATGGCATGGGTTAGAATTTGATGGCCAAGGCAAATCCCAAAGATTGGGAATTCCTCTAATAATATACGAATGGTCTCATGTGCATATGAGAGAGCAGCAGGATCTCCAGGACCATTGGAAAGAAAAACAGCATCTGGAGAGTGAGATTTGACTTCTTCTACTGAAGCGGTTGCGGGTAAAACAATCACTTCAAAACCATGGCGNCGCAGATTCTTAAAAATTGCCTTCTTCGCTCCGAAGTCAAAAGCTACGAGACGATGAGTTTCATCGGGAACTTCAGGTTGTTCGAGATGGGTTCCGTCGACTGTGAAAGGAATGCTCTCTCTTCCACTTGCATCAAAGACAAATGATTCAGAGCAAGTTACTTCCTTTACATAATCTTTTCCCAAAATACTTTCACTTTCCTGCGCCTTCTCAATGGCNTCATTATCGGAGATATTTTCAGTGCTTAAACAGGCCCTCAGTGAACCTGCAGTTCGAAGTTTTTTGGTTATAGCCCGCGTGTCAACTCCTTCAATTCCAGGAATACCGTGTTTTTCTAAGTAATCGCTGAGAGAATGAGTGGATCTCCAGTTACTGGATATGGGGCTTAGTTCGCGAATAACAAAGCCAGAAACTTTTGGTCCATTCGATTCTTCATCGTTTTGGTTGGTTCCGTAGTTCCCAATTTGAGGACTAGTCATAGTTACGATCTGACCAAAATAAGATGGGTCGGTCAGAGTTTCCTGATATCCAGTCATTCCAGTGTTAAAAACACCTTCTCCTACAACCGTAATTTTAGCACCAAAGGAAAATCCACGAAAGACACTTCCGTCTTCCAGAGCAAGAACTGCATTTCTGTCTTTTTTAAAAATACTCATCTGATATTCGAGGTAAAAGGAACTGTAAATTTTAGCAACTTAATTGGTCTAGATTATTTAATTTAGATAGGAAAAAAACCTGAAGAGTTGACGTCGGGTCTNTCTACCCCTAGCAACTCCAAGGAAATGGAAAACGAAAAAATAAATTTTGACCGATCGAAAACGAGAAATGTAGCTCTTCTTAAATGGCTTGAAAAAATGATCAGTATGTGCGGTCCAAGGAGTGTTGAGTGGTGCGATGGCTCAGATGAAGAATGGAAAAGATTATGCGGGTTCATGGTTAAGGGTGGATCAATGATAAAACTTAACGAGGAAAAGAGACCAAATAGTTTTCTTGTACGTTCTGATCCAAGAGATGTGGCAAGGGTGGAGAGTCGTACTTTTATTTGCAGTTACGGTAAAGATGATGCCGGTCCAACCAATAATTGGGAAGAGCCAAGAAAGATGCGGGCTAAATTAAAAAGATTATTTAAAGGATGCATGGAAGGAAGAACCATGTATATCGTTCCATTCTGCATGGGACCTCTCGGTTCCCCCATTTCGCAATTCGGGGTACAAGTCACGGACTCTCCCTATGCGGTTTTAAATATGCGAATCATGACCAGAATGGGGAAGCAGGTATTAGACTTGTTAGGGGAAAAAGATTTTTTTGTCCCTTGTCTGCACTCAGTTGGTTTTCCTCTGCATGATGGTGTGGAAGATGTTCCTTGGCCATGCGATCCTGAGAATACATATATCGTTCATTTTCCAGAGCAAAGAACCATAGTTTCCTATGGAAGTGGTTATGGTGGAAATGCACTTCTCGGTAAAAAATGTTTAGCGTTACGAATTGCCTCGTGTATGGCAAGGGACAATGAATGGATGGCCGAACATATGTTGATTCTGGGAGTCGAGAGCCCAAGCGGAGAGAAAACTTATGTGGCTGGGGCTTTTCCCAGTGCTTGTGGGAAAACAAATATGGCAATGTTAATTCCTCCTGATTCCATGAAAGGCTGGAAAGTTTCCACTGTTGGAGATGATATTGCGTGGTTAAAGCCTGATGAAAATGGTGACCTNCGNGCGATTAATCCAGAAGCTGGATTTTTTGGTGTTGCTCCNGGTACATCGTGGGAAACTAATCCNAATGCTATGGATTCGATGAAGGCGAATACCTTGTTTACCAATGTTGCATTGACCGAAGACGGGGATGTCTGGTGGGAAGGATTAACCGAAGAGTCTCCATCTAAACTCACCGATTGGCAGGGAAATGAATGGACTTCTAATTCTTCGACGCCAGCCGCACATCCAAATGCCAGATTCACGGCTCCTGCATCTCAGTGTCCAACAATTGATCCTGAATGGGAAAACCCCCAAGGAGTTCCAGTGGCTGCATTTATTTTTGGTGGTCGAAGGATGTCTGATATACCTTTGGTTTATCAGTCATTTAATTGGAACCATGGAGTGTATCTTGGTGCCACTTTATCTTCAGAGACAACAGCTGCGGCTGAAGGTGCACAGGGCAACCTGCGTCGTGACCCTATGGCGATGCTTCCCTTTTGTGGGTATAACATGGGAAATTATTTCAGACATTGGATAAAGATGGGTAAAACCTTAAAGGAAAAACCAAGAATTTTTCATGTTAATTGGTTCAGGAAAGATGCTAAAGGTAAATTCATGTGGCCAGGGTTTCGGGATAATATGAGGGTTCTCCGCTGGATTGTCGAAAGATCTACAGGAAAGGGTCGTGCTCATGAAGGGCCTCTCGGTTGGATACCCAATAAAGCAGATCTGGACTGGTCAGGTATGGACTTTAGTGAAGCGGATTGGAATGAACTTATGTATACAGACAAGGAAAGTTTGAGAATGCAGACTTTAAGGCATGAGGAACTGTTCCTTCAGTTATCAGAATTTCTTCCCAAGGAGATGCTGTTTGAACGGGAACTATTGGTTTCGAGACTTTAAGCAGGCTTTGATGTTTCCTGGGACTGGGTTGACCATCGGTAAAAGATGGACGAGAGCACCCCTACCGAGACGGCCATATTGGCTAGTTTCATAAGCACTCCTCCACTCTTTTGGTCCTCCAGAGGACTCAAGTCGATTATTCTTTCTGCATAAAAATAGGTGTCATATAGAACATCTTTGGAGAATGTCAGAATTGCAAATATAGGAGTTTGTCCTAGCATAAGTGCAAGTATATAAAGCATTTGTGGGCCAAAGCGTAAAGGGGGAACTCTCTTTGATGGTCCACAGACTGGCCACCACATAGCAATTGAACAAAAATACATGGACAGGTGTTCTGCCATGTGGATAGACTTGTCTCGAATTGCAGCCTCATAGAATTGTCCTATGTGCCAAAATGAAAATACAAGAGTAAAAAGTAGACCCGCGATGATTGGATGAAAGAAAAATTTTGCGGTAATTTCTAGAAAAGGTTGTTTCTCAAAAATTTTGTCGACCAGTTGTTCTGGCAGAGAAAGAAGAAAAAACAGCGGACAAGTGTACATAAGGATATTGTGCTGTATCATGTGCGCAGAGAAGAGAAAGTTTTCACCCAATGCATCAAGTGGCGAACCTACGGCCAGATAAAAGGTAATCACTGAAAGTGCGAACCAATAACCATACTTACGATTGAAGGGTAGGGACGGACACAACAGGGTTCTGTAGGGACCGATTAAAATTGTGTAACCCCACGACAAAAGAAGTAATCCGCCAATGAGGGCGGGTTCAGTATGCCAATGACTAAAATTAACAGGGGAATTCACAACCACATCATGGTAGACATCCCTGACGAAAGGGCAAAAAACTAATTATTTTCTACCCAGAAGGCTTCGGACCTAACCTTAATTCTGAAATCTTCAGTGGCTCCAACTTGCTCGAGCAAAGCAGTCCTGTTACCTTCTACATTATTTTGAGGCGATGGGGAGTACAGATGATAAAAGGGATTTTCAGGTTTTTTTGAATTGATTTCGATTAAATCCGCAGTGCTGATTTTCCAAGAAATCATGTGGGGTACACCATCTACTGAATTCCATGAATCCATGGTCCAGTTGCTGTCTGAAGTGTGATCAGACTTAGCTATATAAAACTTGTCATTTATGGATACATAGTCACCTGATTTATAATTAGTATCTGGTTTCCAATCATTTTTTATTTGGGAAACTTCAAACTTTTCTACAACAGGATGTTCGTCAGCCATGTAGATTACGGCGAAATAAGTTCCCAATGCAATCACTAGCCCCATTAGAAATAATATTGTGTTGAGTATTTTATCCCATCTTAGATGCATAAACCACCAAATCACACCGATAAATTTCAGTACTGAAGTGGCAAACAACACGCCAATGATGGTAGAGCCTTCGAACGACTGTACATAAATGATGACAATTTCTAGTCCAGTGATCGCTACAAGGATCATGGATAAATTAAAAAAAGTGAAGAAGCGCTTACTTTCTTCTGCTACTGGATCTTCAGAGTGACCGCTCATGATATTTCTGTAAGTAAAAAGTAGGTAATATGGTTAAAATGCATATTCCATAAGGTAGACTACGGGAAAAATGATAATCCATACGATATCAACAAAGTGCCAATATAATCCGCAGCATTCAATATCCATAGCATGTGCAGTGCTCATTTTTCCAGTGAATGAATATACCAACCATCCAATTAACCAAAAAACACCAATTGCCACATGGGTACCATGAGTACCGGTAAGCACATAAAATGTCGAACCAAATACATGTGGTTCGCCTTTGTATGTAGAAAGTGTTAGTTCGTTTCCGGGAGCATGTACGAAGTGAGTGAATTCATAAACCTGACATGCTAAAAATATTGCCCCGAAAATGATTGTACCAAAAAGCATCCATCTTGTACTTTTCAAGTTTCCCTTATGAATAGCTGAAACAGCAAGAGCCATAAATAGGGAACTGGCCAGCAGAATAAAAGTACTGAAAGATGTTAATTCGATATCGAACACATCTCTAATATCAAGAAAATTTCCGCCTACGGTGGGGGAAATTTTTCTGTAGATTAAATGAGTTGAAATAAGGGTACCGAAAAACATGCAGTCAGAACCAAGAAAAGCCCACATCAGGACTTTTTTGTTATGAATACCAGTGCTCGTTACTGGTTCGTGGTGATCAAGAGAATGTACTGATGCTTCACTCATGGATATTTATGAATCGTATTACTGATGGGAAAAGAAAAAAAACTATTCTTCGTTTTCTTTTGGGAAAAGATGATAGCCGCCTGGACCTTCCAATGACCACATAATCATTCCAGTAATAGAGATTATACCACCTACAATGGCAACTGTGTAATCTCTTACGAGTTCGCCTGTAGAATCTATTGAAGCATGAAAGAGCATCCCTAGAACTAATATAAAGAGACCGAAAGCAGTAAGTAATGGATACCAGGAACGGTCGGGCATGTGGACACCATGATCATCAAGAGGTTCCTTTTGAGAATGATTATCTTTGGGACCGTAGTTGTTCTCCCAAGCCTGATCCCTGGATTTGATTATTGGATTGCGTGCGAAATTATACTCCCGGACGGGTGATGAAAGTGTCCATTCCAGAGTCCTGGCGTCCCAGGGATTTTTACCAGCAGGTTTTAACTTTTTGTTAAAGAAAGCGTTGATGAATTGAATAATACCTATTGCAATACCAACTCCTAAGATTACTGAACCAATGGTTGCAATTTGATTCCATGTTTCAAACCCATGACCCTCATTGTAACTATGCGTTCTGCGGGGTTGGCCAATCATTCCCAGATAATGCATCGGGAAGAAAGTAAGATTAAAACCAATAAACATTAAAGTGAATACAAACTTTCCAAGATTTTCGCTAAGCATTCTACCAGTCATTTTAGGCAACCAGTAATAAAATCCGCAAAAAAGACCAAACAGAGCACCCCCAATTAAAACATAGTGAAAGTGAGCAACAACAAAGTACGAATCTTGATGTTGAGCATCAATGGGTACAGAAGAATGCATGATACCTGTAAATCCACCTATCATAAACATTGTGATAAATCCTAAAGCAAAAAGCATAGGAGTATCAAAACGAATCCTCCCTCCCCACATGGTACCAATCCAGTTGAATATTTTAACGCCTGTCGGAATGGCGATTAACATGGTTAAAATCGAAAAAGCAGAAGTTGCGACAACTCCCATTCCCGTGGTGAACATATGGTGGCTCCAAACTGCAAACCCCATGAATCCAATAATTGCACCGGAAAAAATGACAAGTCCATATCCGAAGAGTGGTTTTCTTGAAAATACAGGAATAACTTCAGAAACAATTCCCATGGCCGGGAGTATAAGAATGTAAACTTCAGGATGACCAAAAATCCAAAACAAATGTTGCCAAAGATGGGGCTTCCCTCCCTCCAGAAAGTCATAAAAATTGGTACCATAAGTGCGATCAAACATTAATTCTACAAGAGCAATCGTGATAGCGGGGAATGCCAAGATGATCAGGAAACTAACAATCAAAGTCATCCAAGTGAAAACCGGCATTCTCATCATAGTCATGCCGGGGGCTCTCATGTTAATGATAGTTGTAATGAAGTTGAAAGATGCAAGCAGGCTTGCAAGTCCCAATATTTGGAGTGCAAATATCCAAAAGTCTGGTCCCATATCACCGACTACTTCAGCAAAGCGGGTATCAGTAAGGGGGGCATATCCAAACCAACCTATGGCAGGAGATCCACCAGTGAAAAACCAACTTAGATTTAAGATTAACCCGCCGGCAACGAAGCACCACAATGAAAGAGCATTCATTCTAGGGAAAGCTACATCCCTTGCTCCAATTTGAAGTGGCATAAAGAAGTTAAAAAAAGCAGCACTCAGAGGCATAATAACAAGAAAGACCATAGTGGTTCCATGCATCGTAAACATTTGGTTGTACTGACGATTAGTAAGCACTTCCATGTTGTGACTCCAGAGTTGTGACCGAATAAGTAGGGCTTCGATACCTCCAACCAGAAGAAAAAATAACGCGGTAAGACCATACATTAATCCTATTTTCTTGTGATCGATAGTAGTGAGCCAATCAATAATTCCTGAAGTATGCTGTCCAGGTCGAGGGAAGACCTTGGTCTCAAGCTTGGTTTCCGTATCGGGTGCCGCGTATTTTATGGATTCAGTTGCCATGACTAATTATGTTAGTGATTAAAATTACTTTAGACCGAGCAGGTAAGAAACCAACTGTTCAACCTTCTCGTCATCATTTTCCAATTGCCTTAAAGGATGCCGATCATCAATACCCTCGCCATTCCACATTAGATTTCCAAATTTAACTTCGTTTGAATTACGGAGCCATTTATCTAAACTTTCCTCATCGTTCCTCATCCAACCGGCAGCAAGAGAGGTGCGGATCCCGAAAAGTGTGAGGTTAGGACCTTTAGCACCTAAACCAGTTCGGTTGATAGCGTGGCACTGGACGCATTGAAGAGAAGAAAATAAATATTTACCTTTTTCGTAGTCATCTGAATGTACTTTTTCCCATAGTTTGGGTTGAACATCAGGAGTTTGACCTTTAGCAACATTTTTAGTTGCACGAAACTCACGTGTTGAGTTTTCACCAAGTGAAGAGTCAGGAAAATTGACAATGCTTCCTTTGGAATATTTGGATTCAGGAGAGTAAGATTTGGGTTGTAGATTTGGGTTTTGAGCGTTTCTAAATTTTAAAACCCATTTATCAAAATCATCATCAGTTTGTGCTAGTGCCCTGAAAGACATGTAGGCATGAGAATTACCACAATATTCAGCACATTGACCGTAAAATAGACCTCCTACAGCTTCGAATTCATCAGTAAAAGCTTGTTTTGCAAAAATAGTCTCCCTCATTTTTCCGTCAAAAACAGATGGCATGGCAATTTCAGCATCAACATTGTAAGGGTTACCATCGGGATCTAAACCAGATCGAATTTTTTCTTCATTTGCAATAAACCATAAGAAATTTTCCTGACCAGGCATTAAATCCATTTTGCCTGCTAATTTGGGCAACCAGAAGGAATGGATAACATCTTCAGTGCGAAGATTAACCCGAACAGCTTTGCTCGCCGGGAAGACTAATTCATTTGCTGTGACAATTCCATATTGAGGATATTCAAAAACCCAGAAGAATCTTTTACCAGTAACATTAACTGTAATTGCATCCTCAATTGCACTTTTGTCCAACTTAAGCTTTTCGAGAGTTTTCTGATCGTTGGGATCCGGAACCCTATTCATTAAAACAACACCTTGAAGAGTTGGCACTGCAAGAATAATCAGAATAACGGCTGATGCTAATATTAAAGTTGTTTCAACTTTAGAATTTCCGTGCATTTGGTCTGGAACTTCCATTGCCTCTTTTCTGGATTTTGCCCGGTATTTCCACAAAACGAATAAAAGACATCCTCCCACCGCACAAAACAAGAAAATAGTAATCCACACAGAAAGCATGAAAATGTCGTATTGATTCTGTGCAACTAGACCTTTTGGATCAAGTGCAGACTGCTTGTGGTCGACTCTCGAGCAAGAACTGGTGAGGGAAAATAAAAGGGAAAATAAAGAAAAGAAAATCTTGCAAGAAAAACAATGTGATAAAGTTTTGGTTATCATAACTGGTTATAGATAGCGATCAATGACTAGGGATGCTAAAAGTAAGGGTAAATAGATAATTGTTACAAAGAAAAGTTTTTTGGAGTTTTGGTCACGATCTTTTTTACTCAGAAATTTGAGCGAGGCATTGAGAAGGTAGACTGATAGAAGAGTAGCAGAAGCAAGGTAGAAAATTTGAGGGCGGGATTGATTGAGAGGCAGGAAAAAGGGAGCGAAAACAAAAGTGGTGAGCACGATGGAGTAGAAGAAGCTTTTCAATCCAATCTTTCTTCCGGAAGAATCATTTGAGTGGTGAAACTGAAATCCACCTTTGGTATAATCTCGGCGATGATTCCAAGCAATTGCCATAAAATGAGGAAGTTGCCAAGAGAACAAGATTCCAAAAAGAATTATACCATACATCGTGGGAGCACCGGCAGCCACCACCCATCCTATTAGGGGAGGCAAAGCACCTGCAATCGCCCCAATTTCAATTGCGATAGGCGAAACCTTTTTGAGGGGTGTGTAAATGGCTAAGTATATAAATAAAGTTGAAAAAGTAAGTAATGTAGCCCAGGGATTGGTCCAAGTCCACAATATCGCAAGCCCGGCTGTACAGAGGAATGCACCGAAACATAAAGCTAATTCAGGCGAAACAAGTTTAGCGGGCAAAGGACGGGATGCAGTTCTCGACATAAGTGCATCTTCCTTTCGCTCCATCCATTGATTCAATGCCGCAGCTCCTCCAGCTGCAAATGCAGTTCCGATAGTAAGAGCAAGAAAAAGAGAAAAATCCGACTTGAGAGGATCATGCACTAGAAAACCAAGTGATGCCGTGAAAACTGAAAGTAAACTGAGCCTAGGTTTAGTAAGTTCGTATAACCCTCGAATACTAAAAGGTTTAGCATCTTCCAGAATGGAGGAAGGTGATGGTTTTGAAAAGATATCTTTAGTAAGGTTCACGAGGGTAACATACATGATGTAGGTACATCAAAATCAAGCAAGTTGAATGGCAACTTATAACACATTGAAAGAAAAACTAATAACATAGCGTAGAGTAGTTAACTCAACCTTAAAAATTTTAAAAGGAAATTGATAAAATTATTAAGTTGGAAGATTAAAACGAATTGCGACATTAAGAAATACCATTATTAAGATGTTGTGACATATTTCAAATCATCAACTGCCTGTTATTTACTTCTGATTTTCTTAACATCATGCTCTGACAAAACTTCGAAAAGTTCCCAAAAAGGTCTTTTGGACGATGAAGTAAGGGCCGAAATTGTGTCAATAGACTCAAATTCAAGTATTGTTGCTTTCAAAGTAACCGCCTCAGGTAGTGCACTTGACAAATTTTCCAATATCGAGAATGGCAGTGAAATTGAAGCGGAGGCTCATCCCGGAGATTTAAGTTTGTTGGAAAATAAGAGGATTTTCAAAGGTCGATTGCAATCGACTTTTAGTCCCCAAAATGGGGAAATATTCCTGCTTCACAGTGTTTGGCCTGATGATTTCAGAGAAAGAATTCGGTTTAACAATGTGAATCGACTTCTAAGAAGAGACACATTATCCCTAGGAGAAGATTCAATAAAAACAATTGGGGACCAAGTCCCCCCATTTGCACTTTATGATCAGGATGGGCTTATTATAACAACCGATTACTTTGATGGATCTGTTACAATTGTGAATTTTATTTTTACCCGATGCTCTGAACCAGAGATGTGCCCTGCCGCAACCATGAAAATGAAAAAATTGCAGGCACTGGTTGAGCAAACCAAAATTCCATTTGTAAAATTCTTATCAATCACTTTAGATCCCAAATTCGACACCCCGGGGGTTTTGAAATCTTACGCAAGAGGATATGGTTTGAACGAATCCAACTTCCGTCTGGGAACTGCCGGAAAAACTGTAATTGACGACCTCACCCGACAATTTGGAATACTTAGGAAAAAAGAACCAAGCGTGCCCCTTGATCACACCATGAGAACCATCGTGATAAACTCGAAGCGACAAATAATTTATCAAGTGCCCGGAAAAGGTTGGTCAGTTGATGATTTTCTCAGCAGGTTACAAGGACAGCAATCAATTTAGCACAAATATAAACATTTTTACAAATGACCCGGAAGAAAAAATCTCTTTTGTTGTTTATCCCTTTTGTGGTGATTTATTTTATAGCTCGTTCTTTGCCAGTTGAACCTTGTGAATTTCTCCACGAGGAAACCTACAACGAAGAAGGCGTGCTTGACTATTGCGGTCCGGGTGATTCTGGATTTGTAGATTTAACCACCCGAAAATGGCCATTGAAAATGGACTTACGGGCACTTGGAGGACTTGAACCTAATAAAGCATGTGAATTCGAAATTAATTTGAAGGAATTTGACGGATCACCACTGGCCGCTGATGAGGTCGCTTTAAGTCATACTCAGAAGATTCATTTGCTTGCTATAGACTCGACTTTGCAAGATTACCAGCATTTGCATCCAGAACCTGATAGTTTATTTGATGGAATTTGGAGATTTAAAATTACCCCTAAGTATTCAGGTGAGTACAAAATATTTTTGGATTTGATTCCAATTCGCAGTCCAAGAAGGATATTATTATCTGGCTCCTTTTCAGTGGATGGACCTGATCGTGGTGTTCAGGATAAAACTCACTCTACTCAAGTTTCTGTTGGAAGTCGCAAATTTGCAGTTGAAATAGAGCCCAATGAATTTTCGGATGAGGTAATTTTAACATTCAAAGCCCGAGATGAACTGGGTTCTCCCTTACTACTTCGCCCAGTCATGGGTGCCCATGCCCACATGGTTGCTTTTGACTGGGAAAGAAAAGGCTTTGCTCATTTACATCCTTTGGAGACTGAGGATTTAACTGGACCAGCAGTTCGACCAAGTAGCAATGATTTGCAATTTTCGTTTAATTCATCCGAGATTGAGCAATGTCGATTGTGGGTTCAGGTCTTGCTCGAAGAGGATGAGTTTGAAACTTTCATTCCTTTTAATTTAGATTTCAGAGAGTTGCCTCATGAAACAAATTGAACAAATAAAAAAACGCAAAGCAGATTCTATTCTATTAAAGCGTTTGAAAATTGCAGTGTGGATTATTTCTGGAGTAGTTTTGGGCTTGGTCATGCTTATGCGACAGGTCAAGATTCCACTCCCGGATTACATATCCTTGAATTTTCTTCCACCCTTCCACGCAATTCTTAATTCTCTGGCCGCAGTTTCTCTTGTTATGGCTTTGGTCGCCATTAAGAAAGGAAACGCATTTGTTCATCAGAAATGGATTTACTGTGCGATGGCCTGTTCTTTTGTTTTTTTACTTTCCTATGTTGCGTACCATTTTACCACTCCAGAAACCATTTACGGTGATCAAAATGGAGATGGTAAATTATCCCAACTTGAAGTTGATGAGGCTGGCGTAATGAGAAAAGTTTACCTTTCCATTTTATTGAGCCACATCGCATTGGCTGCTCTAAGCTTGCCATTCATACTGCTCAACTTTTGCTATGGGTTTACAAATCATTTTGAAAAACATCGAAAACTTTCAAAAAAAATTTTCCCCGTCTGGCTTTATGTGGCAGTAACAGGTCCAGTGGTTTATGTATTACTAAATCCATATTATTAGAACCGATTAAGATGGTACGCGAATCCATTTTTTCAAAGAAAATTCTTCATTGTGAAAAAGCTTTTCTGAGACTTTGAAATCATTTCTAAATGGTGGGAAAAAAGCATCACCATCTTCTATGACCCGATGGACCTCCGATACATACAATTCGGAGCATATTGAAAGAGTTTGTCTGTACAGTTCCCCTCCGCCTATGATGAAAAGGGTGCGGTCATATGCAGCTTCAAGTGCATCCCCCAATTTTTTAAAGACCTTTATTTCAGGTTTGGATTTGATGGTAGAACTTAACACCCAGTTTTCTCTTCGAGGAAGAGCACCTGGCAGGGATTCCCATGTTTTCCTGCCCATCAGCAAGGTGTGACCAAGGGTGATTTTTTTAAACCATTTCAAGTCTTCGGAAATTTTCCAAGGCAGATCCCCATTTTTTCCGATGACCGAGTTTTCAGAAATTGCAACAATCGCTTTTATGTGACAGGATGGATTCACACTGAGATCGGAGCCTTTATAGCCGGGTGAGGATCATAATTACTAAGCACAAAATCCTCATAATTAAAATCGGTTATCTTTTTCTGTTTTCCTTTAATCTGCATAATCGGCTTTTGCTTTGGAGTTCTAGAAAGTTGCAGTTTTGCTTGATCTAGATGGTTGGTGTAGAGATGCAAGTCGCCAAAAGTATGGACAAATTCATGAGGGGCAAGATCACAAATCTTGGCTACCATCATTGTTAATAGGGCGTAGGATGCGATATTGAATGGAACTCCAAGAAAAAGGTCGGCACTTCTTTGATATAATTGACAACTTAGCTTACCATCAGCCACATAGAATTGAAACAATGCGTGGCAGGGTGGAAGTGCCATCTGGTGAATTTCACCTGGATTCCATGCACACACAAGGTGCCTGCGGCTAGTGGGATTATCTTTTAAAGATTTTATAACATCTTCAATTTGATTTACACTCCCACCGTCAGGCTTTTTCCAGTCTGTCCATTGTGCTCCGTAAACTCTTCCCAGATTACCCTTAGAATCAGCCCATTCATCCCAAATCTTCACTTTGTTATCTTGAAGGTATTTTACATTTGTATCGCCATTGAGAAACCATAGCAGTTCGTGGATAATTGAGCGCAGGTGAAGCTTTTTGGTAGTAAGTAGAGGAAAGCCGTCATCTAACCGGAAGCGCAACTGTTCTCCAAAAACGGACCATGTTCCGGTCCCTGTTCGATCACCCCGGTAAGTTCCATTTTCTATAATATTTGCTAAAAGTGAAAGGTATGAATTCATGTAATTTTATTGAAAACCTTGCTAAAGATGATGTCGTTTCCTTATACTAAATACTTTAAGGTTAATTCATATGTCGAGATTTTCCCAGTACCTGTTTCTATTTTCAATAGTTTCAACTGTTTCCTTTGGTCAGCAAAAGTCAAATGACTTTACAAAGCGTTTTCATTCATTTGACGGTAAAATGAACCGTTTTTCTGGAAAGTTTTTTTCAAAACAAGGGTTAAACACAAAATTTAATAATCGAATCAAAATAGAAAAGTGGCCGTCCTTACATTCCATTCATAGTAACAGAAGGCTAGAAGGTACTAACCTTGATAAACTAAATTCTAAAAGAATAAATGTTAACAATATTCCCTATGACATGCCCATTCAGAATAATTTTTCTGAAATGAATCAAGTTAAGGCATTAAATCCAAACCTTAGAGAACCATCTTCGGCATCTGCATCAATCGAGTTTCGGGACGCGGTTTATGATGAACTTGACAAGAGAGTAGATGACTGGATGAGCAAGGTAAACAACATGTCGCTTCAAGACATTAACCGCTACCAATTTAGACGGGGTAGATCATCCACCCCTGGATTTCCTGTTCAACAAGCAGGTTCTGAAAGAAAAAATAGTAAATCAGGTTCATTTACGCGACCCAATGCCATCAAATCCTCTGGATCTGGCTATTGGTTGGGTCCGATGAAATCTTCCGTTGAAGCAACCAAACACTTATCGCCTAAAGAACAAGCTATCCCAAAACCTCCTAAGGGAGGTTTTAGAGCTAAGACGAAGCCCATTCTTGGTCCAATGAAAGTTCGTGTTGAAGTTTCTGCCCCAAAGTGATTCGCGCTTGCAAGCAATAAAGTCTCGTTTATGATAAACCGTTCACTTATTTAAGGACGGCTAGCTCAGTTGGTTAGAGCGACTGGTTTACACCCAGTAGGTCACAGGTTCGAGTCCTGTGCCGTCCACCATCAATCCCACTTTCTTAATCATATGCGTCACATTATTTCCGTTCTCGTCGAAAATAAATTCGGAGTATTGGCTAGAATTGCCGGTTTATTTAGTGGTCGTGGCTTTAATATTGATACCCTAAATGTAGGCCCTACTCACATCGATGGAAGGTCAAGAATTACGGTTACACTAAACGGTGATGAAAAAGCGTTAGATCAATGCATCAAGCAACTTGATAAACTTATAGATGTTATAAAAGTTGAGAATTTTGTTGGAGATGAAGGAGTGGGTAGAGAACTTGTTCTTGTTAAAGTGAATGCTGATTCCAGTACCCGTTCTGAGATTACGCAGATATGCGATGTATTTCGGGGCAAAATCATTGATGTTGCTCCGAAATCTCTCATTATTGAAGTAACGGGCAATGAAAATAAAATAAGAGCTTTTCTAAATTTGCTGGAATCTTTCGGAGTCAATGAACTTGGTCGAACCGGTATGGTTTCGCTCAGGCGAGGAGCAACAAATTTTGAATTTTAAACAAAAATATTAATTAAAAAAACCCTCTAGGCTATGCCTGCTAAAGTATACACTCAAAAAGAGGCGAAAATAACGCCCATAAAAAAGAAAACGCTCGCCGTTATTGGATACGGTTCACAAGGCCATGCCCATGCCCTCAATCTGAAAGATAGTGGCTGCAAGGTAATCATTGGTCTATACAAAGGCAGTAAGTCCATTCGGGTTGCAAAACGCCATGGTTTTGAAGTTATGGAAGTAGCTGAAGCAGTTTCCAAGGCAGATGTTATCATGATTGGAGTTCCTGACATGAAGCAAGCAGAGGTTTATGAGAATGAAATCAAACCTAATCTTTCCAAAGGTAAAGCACTGCTTTTCACTCATGGCTTTGCAATTCATTTTGGACTCATAAAAGCACCGCGTGGAATTAGTGTTATTATGGTTGCACCCAAGGGTCCAGGGCATGTTGTCCGCTCACAGTACAAAGAAGGAAAAGGTGTACCTGCTTTGATTGCAGTAAATAAGGGGTCTTCAAAAGATTCTAAAAAAATTGCTTTGGCATGGGCTGCCGGCATCGGAGCTGCACGTTCCGGAATTTTGGAAACCTCTTTTAAAGAAGAGACTGAAACTGATCTGTTTGGTGAACAAGCTGTACTTTGTGGAGGGGCTTCTGCACTTGTCGAAGCTGGCTTCGAAACTCTTGTGGAGGCTGGTTACGCTCCGGAAATGGCTTATTTTGAATGTTTACACGAATTAAAATTGATTGTGGACCTAATGATTGAGTCAGGTATAGCCGGCATGAGATTTTCAGTTTCTGAAACCGCAAAATTTGGCGATGTGACTCGGGGTCCTCGTGTGATCAATGGAAATGTTAAGAAATCAATGAAATCGATACTCAAGGAAATTCAATCCGGTAAATTTGCCAAGGAGTGGGTCAAGGAATACCAGGCAGGTTTACCCAAGTATAACAAGCTTCTTGAAGATGGAGAAAAGCACCCAATTGAAGAGACCGGCAGGCGCTTGCGCTCCTTGATGCCTTGGATTCCCAAGAAAAATATTAAGGGTGCCCAAGCTTCTTATTCATAAGCAGAGATTCATTCATTGATACAATCGTTCTATGGTTAATTTTCTGTGTAGCTTCCTAGCACAGTGAATTTTCCCCGAACATTTCGAATTGCGACTAGAAAAAGTCCCCTTGCTATTTGGCAAGCGGAAAAAACTGCTTCCCTAATAAGAGAAGTATTGGCTTGTAATGTTGAACTTCTTCCCATGAGTACAACTGGGGACAGACAAACCCAGTGGAATCTTTCAGAAAAAGGAGGGAAAGGATTGTTTACAAAAGAACTAGAAGAATCTCTTCTTAGGGGAGATGCGGATTTAGCAGTACATAGTGCGAAAGACATGCCAACTGATTCTCCTGATGGGCTAACACTTTCCACTTTTCTAAAACGCGAAGATCCACGGGATGTACTTGTGATAAAGGAAGGAGTTACTTTGCCAAAAGTAATGGCTACTGGAAGTCCTAGAAGACAGGCACAACTCAAAGACAGGTTTGATGATTGTAGATGGATTCAATTGCGGGGAAATGTAGAGACAAGATTAAGAAAAATTGCTCAGGAGGATCAGGCTGATGGTACAGTGCTGGCTGCTGCTGGATTAAATCGTCTGGGGTTCAAAAATTTCCCCGGTCTAGAGTTCATTCACTTGGAAGTCGAAGAAATGGTGCCCGCACCTGGACAGGGAGCGATTGCAGTTCAATCCAGAACTGATGATTGTAAAGAGTTTCTAAAAATAGGGGATAATAAAACGCAAAAAGATGTGGAAATTGAACGAAAAATTCTCGTTCAAAGGGGAGGGGGGTGCCAAGTAGCCCTAGGAGTTTGCCTTCATCAGGAGACCCTCCACTTCTTTGAGGAAAGTAGGGGAAAGCATTCCTTTTCATGTGCCGGAATGTCATCTGATGAAATTGTACAGAAAGTTGGGGATTTAGTTGCTTAATGAGTGCATCCGGAATGGTCTATTTAGTTGGAGCTGGGCCTGGCGAGCCCAAACTTTCAACCCTAAGAGCAAAAGAGCTGCTCGAACAATGTGATGTTTTAGTTTATGATAACTTAGCTAATCCAGAACTTCGAAAATGGGTGCCTCCGACTTGCATTCAAATTGATGTGGGCAAATCTCCGGGTCGTCATACTTTGGAGCAAAGGGATATTGAAAAAACCCTAGTTGAACATGCAAGTGAAGGCAAAAAAGTTGTTCGACTAAAAGGAGGAGATCCTTTCGTTTTTGGTCGCTGCGCGGAGGAAATGCTGGCTTTGGATGTAGCCGGTATTTCCTATGAGATTGTTCCTGGAGTGACTGCGGCGCTGGCCTGTGCAGGATATGCAGGTTTACCGCTTTCACATCGTGAATGCGGTTCGACAATTTCCTTTCTTACAGGTCATGAAGATTTGAGTAAGGAAGCACTTCGTGTCGACTTTAGTAAATTTGCAAAGGTTGGTGGAACCTTGTGCATATATATGGGCATGAGTAAATTGGAAGAGATTATTGGAAAGCTTTTGGAAGGAGGTATGTCACCTGATATTCCTGCTGCCATCGTGAGTAATGGAACGCTTCCGCACCAAAGAAAAGTGGTTACTAATTTGAGTAACCTGTCTCTGGCGTCTAAGAAAGAATTTTTGCAGGCACCTGCAATTGTATTTGTTGGTAATGCAATTGGACGAGTCGGGCAAAAAGGAAACTGGTTCGAATCCCGTCCACTTTTTGGGAAAAGATTTGTACTAACTCGTCCGGTAGGTCAGGTCAGTAAACTTAAATTTAAATTGGAAAATCTTGGGGCTGAGATACTAGAATTACCGCTTATAAAAATTTTACCATCCGAAGATAAGAAACTGATTGCGGAAGTTTTTGCTGGAATTGCGACTTACGATTGGTCAGTTTTCACAAGTGCTAACGGTGCTCGGGAATTTATGCGTCTATTTTTTCTGGCTTTCGGAGATATTAGAAGTTTTGGTCCAATGCGAATCGCATGTGTTGGAGAAGGCACGGCAGAAGTTTTTAGAAAATACAATTTAGAAGTCGAACTTATTCCGAACACATCCACAGCTGAAAATCTCGCCAAAGACCTTGTGGCTACAGATTCTTTGGACAGTGCCAATGTATTGATTGTAACCGGAAATAGAAACCGTGAAGTTTTAGTCCAGATCCTCCAGGACATTGGTCATGCAATTGTGGATACGCTCCCTGTCTACGAGACTGATTTCTCAGATGTAACAGAAATTCCCGATCTTGATCGATTTCGTAAGCAGGGAGCTGATGCTATTATCTTCACAAGCTCTTCAACGGCTCTCTCTTACATTGAGCAGGAAGAGGATCTAAGCTTGGAAGAAGGTGCCTGTAAGCCGATTTATTGCAGTTTTGGGCCTGAAACTAGTAAGACTTTAAAGGAAAATGATTTAATTGTTAAATTGGAATGTACAAAACCTAGTATTGATGAGATGGTAATGGTTTTGGTTGAGCACTTTTCTATGTAAATACTGAAGAGCATGTCGGTTGAAGTAAAAGTTTGCGGAATAACAAACGGGAAAGATGCTAGGATTGCTCTTACATTGGGAGCAAAATATTTGGGTTTTATACTTTATTCCAAATCACCCCGCAAAATTAGTTTACAGGATATTAAAGGGATTAAAGATGAATTGGATGATTTAATCTTTAAATCGGTTGCTGTTGATGTCTGTCCAGATCCATATGATGTCGCCCGGATGAAAGAAGTTGGTTTCCAATATTATCAATTCCATTTTCCGGCCGATTTGGACTTGGATGTGATAAAGCAGTGGACTGAAGTCATTCAGCCTGCCAATCTTTGGTTAGCTCCCAAGATTCCACCAGGTATCGATTTTCCGGAGAGTCTACTGGAATTTGCCGATACATTTCTCATTGATGCATATTCTGATGATAAGTTTGGAGGTACCGGGAAGTCTGCTGATTGGTCTAGCTTTTCTAGGTATCAAAAAAAATATCCAGATAAAAAATGGATTCTAGCAGGAGGAATGGGACCCGAAAACATAAGCACTGCGGTTACGCAGATAAAGATTGAAACTGTTGATGTGAACAGTGCTGTCGAATCCGGACCAGGAGTCAAAGACGAATCAAAAATCAAAAAACTTTTTCTTTGCTTGCAAGAGCTTGAAAAATAGATGCTTTCTTGTACTAATAATATTGTTTTCTTCTAATTTTTACCATGTTACCAAAACCCTAAATTTAACTAGCATTCATGATGAACTCAGATAATACTTCCAGCGGGGGCGGTTGTCCCTTCAATCACCAACAACAAGAAGCTCCGGTTACCACCGCCGAACAATGTCCCATCCACCAAGCAGCAGGTCAGGGAACTTCAGTGCAGGACTGGTGGCCTAATCAGCTGAAAGTTGACATTCTTCATCAGCATGATGCTCGTTCAAACCCTATGGAATTTGACTTTGAATACGCAGCTGAATTCCAAAAGTTGGATTACGATGCCCTCAAAAATGATTTGAATGATTTAATGACAGATTCTCAAGACTGGTGGCCTGCTGACTTTGGACATTATGGACCTTTCTTCGTACGAATGGCATGGCATGCAGCTGGTACTTATCGGACTGCTGATGGACGTGGTGGTGGAGCTACGGGTGCACAACGCTTTGCTCCCTTGAACAGCTGGCCAGATAACGGCAACCTTGACAAAGCCCGCCGATTACTTTGGCCGATCAAACAAAAATACGGAAAAAAAATATCATGGGCTGATCTTTTTATCTTAACCGGCAATGTCGCCCTTGATTCAATGGGATTTAAGACTTTTGGGTTTGGCGGTGGTCGTCCTGATATTTGGGAAACTGAAGATGATATTTACTGGGGTGTAGAGGATTCATGGCTTGCAGACAATCGTTATTCCGGCGAACGCGATCTTGAAAACCCACTTGCTGCTGTACAAATGGGATTGATCTATGTGAATCCAGAAGGACCCAACGGGGTTCCGGACGCAAAAGCCTCTGCTCATGACATACGTGAAACGTTTGGACGCATGGCGATGAACGACGAAGAAACAGTCGCTTTGATCGCTGGTGGCCATGCTTTTGGAAAGACACATGGTGCTGGAAGTGCGGTTCATGTTGGCCCTGAACCCGAAGGTGCTCCCCTTGAAGAGCAGGGTTTTGGTTGGAGGAGCAGTTTCAATTCAGGTGCTGGTCCCGACGCTATCACTTCTGGTCTCGAAGTTACTTGGTCAAAGACCCCTACCAAATGGGGGGTGAATTACCTAGAAAATTTATTTGCTTACGAATGGGAATTGACCACCAGTCCGGCCGGCGCCAAACAGTGGATTGCCAATGATGCTCCGGAAATTATTCCTGATGCCCATGATCCTTCTAAAAAGCGAAAGCCTACGATGCTGACTTCAGACATTGCACTAAGAGCGGATCCTTCTTATGAAAAAATTTCCCGAAAATTCCTTGCTGAACCGGAATATTTTGCAGATGCATTTGCTCGTGCTTGGTATAAGTTAACCCATCGAGATATGGGACCGAAGTCTAGATACTTAGGACCTGATGTTCCCGATGAAGATTTGATCTGGCAAGATCCAATCCCTGCATGTGACCATGAATTGGTCTCCGACTCCGAGATCGACTCTTTGAAATCGAAGATACTGGAATCCGGCATTTCGATTTCCGATTTGATAACCACTGCTTGGGCATCTGCATCCACTTACCGAGGTACTGACATGCGTGGAGGAGCAAATGGAGCTCGTATTCGTCTCGCGCCACAAAAGGATTGGGAAGTCAACCAACCCATTCAACTTGCCCGTGTTCTTGAAAGACTTGAGGTTATTCAAGCAGAATTCAATGAGGGTGATAAAAGTATCTCCATGGCCGATCTGATTGTGCTCGCGGGTGGAGTAGGAGTAGAATCCGCGGCCAAGAAAGCAGGTACTGAAATTAATGTACCTTTCATGCCTGGTCGCATGGATGCTTCTCAGGAGCAAACAGATGTCGACTCTTTTGATGTTATGGAGCCAGTCGCTGATGGATTCAGAAACTATTTAAAGAAGCGTTATAGTGTTGCTACCGAAGCTTTGTTTTTGGATCGTGCTCAAATGATCGGTCTGACAGGATCCGAGATGACAGTCTTGACTGGTGGTCTTCGGGTACTTGGGGCAAACCACGGAAAATCCAATCACGGAGTTTTCACGGATAAG
>NHDJ01000128.1 GCA_002167265.1 Verrucomicrobia bacterium TMED56
CTTTACAAATGGAAAAATCTGAGCTCTTAAGGCTTCCATAAATTTCCGCGGTAGAAAAACCAAAAGTCGGCTTAAACAATAAAAGCTTTTTCCCAGAAACCTTATTCTGCTTAGATTCTAATCCCAATTCCTTCACATGCTCTCCTCTTCCACTTGCTATACAAAGATCCCGTAGAAGGAAGCTTGGGCAATCTGAACCAACTTGCGAGGCGATTTCCATCAATTCATTCAAATTCAGTTTTTTTTGCATAAGTGCATTGAGTCCTAGCAAAGTGGCAACCCCATCTGAACTCCCTCCTCCTAAACCAGCCTGTATCGGGATTTGCTTATCAATTGATATAGTAATTCCAAAGTCATTTCCCGTCTTCTCCCTCCAAAAATCTACCATTCTAACCGCTAAGTTTTGAGAATTTTCCAATTCTGAAAAACCGGGGCACAAAAGCACAGTTGAGCCGGGTTGAGTATTGAATTCTAGAGTTACCAAGTCTTGTAATTTCAATTTGACAAGAACTGAGAGCAATTCATGAAAACCATCTTCCCTTTTTCCAGTTACCGCGAGAAAAAGATTTACTTTAGCGGGTGCCGGAACAAAAACTTTTCGGATTCCTGAGAGAACTTGCATAAGATTTATCTTACCTTTAATCTTATAAATGTGCGATTCCAAAGAATTTAATTGGCTCTCGCTCGTCCTAACCCATGATAAGAATCGTGATTTCGAAAACACCTGAAGTTATTCTTGCTCTTGATGTCGACAACAGGCAAGAAGCCCAAAAGATACTCCATGCCACTGGTGAGAAGTTAAAATGGGTGAAAGTTGGACTACAAAGCTATTTACGAGATGGCCCTGATTTAGTTCATACGATTGCAGACTCAGGAAAAAAAGTTTTCCTCGATCTCAAACTGCATGATATTCCAAACACCATGGCTAAAGCTATGGAAAGTTTAGCAACTCTTCCCATAGGTATGCTTACTCTTCATGCAAATGCTGGAGAGGAAGCACTCCTTCTTTGCTCAGATATAGGAAAATCATTCCTACCCGACACCCTGCTCCTGGCAGTAACAGTTCTTACCTCTATGGATCAGCGAGCACTCCAATCAATAGGTGTGAAATCTTCAGTAATCGAACAGGTTGAAAGGCTAGCAATATTATCTGTTAAATCGCAAATGGGTGGAATCGTATGCTCTCCGCAAGAGCTTATTCATTTACGTGCCAAGCTTCCTAATGATACTCGTTTGATTACTCCCGGAATCAGACCCACTGGGAGTGCGATTGGAGATCAAAAAAGAATTATGACTCCAAGTCTGGCCAGAGATGCGGGGGCAGACTATCTTGTTATAGGCAGACCCATACTTGCTGCCAATGATCCCGCACAAGCACTTGAGAATATTCTTGGCGAAATCCGAAATTAATCCTACTCAAAATTTTTATGCATAGTGCGATTTTACTGGCGGCCGGTTTAGGAACAAGAATGGGTAAAAGTGTGAAAGATAAAATTCTAGCTCCAATTGGACACAGCAACGCTTTCCGAATGTCGTTCTCTGCATTTAGCCGTACTAAAGAGATAAGCTCGATAATCATAGTCTACCGGGACAACGAGCAAAAAAAAATCCTACAAAATGAGGTCCAGCTTACCTCTCATTCTACTTCTGCTCTCAAAATTTCTTTTGTGAAAGGGGGAGAACAACGTAGCGACTCTGTCCGCAATGGTTTGCGTGCTATACCCGATGTATGTCAATATACTCATATTCATGATTGTGCTCGTCCGATGATCCGTTCTGCTACGATTCAAAAATTAATTTCGGAAGTTGAGAATATGAATCCAGTCGCTCTGGCTCATCCTGCGGTCAACACAATTCGAAAAGATCTCTCTGTTACAGATGATATTAATCCAATGCGAGTAACTGAAACCTTAAATAGAAATGAATTATGGGAGATGGAAACGCCTCAATCCGCACCGAAATCTTGGTTGATCAAAGGATATCATAAAGCTCAGGAATTAAATATAAGAGTTACTGACGACATGCATGCAATGGAATTATTATCAAAAAAAATTATTCTAATAAATCCGGGTTATCCTAATCCAAAGATTACTAATCTAAATGATCTTAGATTAATTAAATTTCTTTTGGATTCATGAACTCACCCTCTTTTCGAATCGGGCACGGCTTCGACCTGCATGCTTTTGCTGATAATCGTGACCTCATTCTAGGAGGAGTCAAAATCCCCTATGAACGAGGACTGCTCGGACACTCCGATGCGGACTGTCTTATTCATGCCCTAGCTGATGCCATGCTTGGAGCACTTGCTTTACCCGATATTGGGCATCTATTTCCGGACGATGATCCAAGAAACAAAGATATGGATTCAGCAATTATTTTGGAAAAGGTCAGGAATGAAACTTTGTCAAAGGGGTATTTATGTGCAAATATCGATCTCACGATCATTGCTCAGGAACCTAAATTATCTTCTTATCTGCCTGATATGAAGCAGAATTTAGGAAAACTCTTACGGATAAGCACTGGGTTCATTGGAATTAAAGCCACCACTCATGAAAAAATAGGATCTCTTGGCCGTACTGAAGGAATTGCCGTTCATGCTGTCTGCCTTATGTCTAAAATTTAGAATAAACTTTAAAAAAATTGGGAGAGCTAGGATTGCAAGATTTGATCAATTCATATGTGAAACTCATCAACCGCAAAACACATAAAAAAGATAAAATATACTGAAATTCAATTTTCGATTAAAATAAAACATATTTTTTGTTTTGCAGCGTGAAATCAAAAATCAACGCCTGTAATTAAACTCTTAATTCACCGAGAGTAAAAATTTTAAAATCAAGGGTTCAACGATATTTTTCATAAAATCCACTACTAAAAATTTCCTGTGGATCAAACTTCACCTTTTGCATCAAAAATTTAGTAAACTCGGGATAACATTTTTTCAGTTGTTCCTGACTGGCAAAATTACGATACGGTAAATAAAATGTTCCATCCATAGGATGAACCAAATCGATAAGCCTTCTTGCCATTTTTGCAATTCCTTCCTCATTTTCAAGACCGCGCTCTATAGTAAAAAGCATGACCAATCCAAACATATCCTGCCGTGCATATGGAAGTGCAGTTTCAATATCTTTGGCGATTTCTCTTACGGTCACATTAAGCAGGCTATCGTATTCTGTTTGAATAACTGGAGCAGCTTGCTTAACAAAAGATTCAAATTTCATCACCGGAATAAAATATTCCAGCAAAAGATCTCGCATAGTAGGATCATTATTTCCAAACACTTTTGCGGGTTCACTTAACAATCTGGAACGCGGTGATATCCCACTTAATTCACCACCAAAAGATCGCTCCATCCAATGGCGTAGACTCTTACCACGATCGCTACCTAAAGAAGCACGAAAAATTGCCCGTGATAATCGGGATTTGTAATCAATAACATAAGGTAATGGGTCATGTGCAACTCTATCATTATCTGCCTTGTATGAATTCAATAACACGGTTTGAAAAAAAGAGTTGGGAGAAACAGATAAGCGACCGTAAGCTAACTCTACCCCCTCTTTCGTTATCTCTTTCCATGCTTTGGGGAAATCTGCGATCTTGATTTCTTTACTCGAAGAACGGAGAATTTTATTGGGCACAGGACGAATCCATACCTCGAGAATAATGGCAAACAATCCATATCCGCCTAGGACATGACTGAAAAGCTCTGAATTCTGAGTCCTTGAGCAAATTTTCACCTCCCCATCCACTGTGATAACTTTTATTTGTTCAACACTTGATGAAACGGGAGGTCTTGCGGGTTGCCAACCATGTGCGTTTACACTGAGAGTACCGCCCACTGAAAAATCACAATTACTCTGCATGATCTCAACCGTTTTACCCTGTGTGGCAAGGAATTCGATTATATCTATCCACTTCGCCCCCGCTTGTGCCTTTAAAAAAACACCATCCATTTCAATATTATTCATGGATAATGTATTTAATAAAATAGCACCTCTCTGAAATGCCTGTTTGCCCATTGAATGCCTGGCTCCCATCGGCATAATTTTAAGATTCCCGATTTTTGCCTGAAACAAAGCCTCTCTTATAAGCTCAATCGAAGTATTTAAATCATCACTTAGTGAAAACACTCCACCATGTTGAGTCTTATTAACCGAACTCGCATCATCCACCTCCCGATCATTTAAACAATCAATGATGTCAATCGGTGGATCATTAAAATAAAAAAAACCGATCTTTAAAAAGGGGTATAAAAACCAGATCAGTGCCAGAGACAGTAGGCAAAAAATAAATTTCTTGGAGTGCTTCTTCAAAAAAGGATAGATAGAAGCATCATGAACATTATTTGGTTACTATGAGGGGATTTCTTCAAACTTGAAAAAACGCGAAATTTCGGCTGATGCAGATTCATCGCTGTCTGAGGCATGTACTACATTTTTCATTCTGTCTGTACCAAGATCACCACGAATAGTCCCGGCAGGTGCTGCGTTCGAATCAGTTGGACCAAGCAAATCACGAATTCCTTGGATGACACCTTCACCTTCTAAAATAAGAGCAAGGACGGGACGGGAGCTCATAAATGCTGCAATCTCAGGAAAAAAGGGCAGATCTGCCACATGAGAATAGTGTTCACGCAATAAATCGTCATCTAATTGAAGCATCTTACTGGCTATAATTTCGTAGCCCTTTGATTCAAAACGAGCAATAACTTGGCCAGCGATTTTGTTTTCCAAACAATCTGGCTTGAGGAGGATGAGGGTTCTTTGCATAAGATAATTTCCTATAGACATAGAATGGGTTCTAAAAGGAAGATTGGAAGTTAGTTTTTTTCTTCTTCAGTTTGATTTTCGGAAGATGACTCAGGAACTGAAACCTTATCTTTAGCACTCTTTTTTTGATCAAAACATAATCCCTTGTCCTCATCCTCAGAAAGTATGACGGTAATAGGTTTATTTTTGCGTAAATTACCAGCAAGTAATTCTTCTGCTAAAGTATCTTCCAAATATTTTTCAACGGCTCTACGAAGAGGTCTGGCACCGAGTTTGTCATCATAACCTTTTTCTATTAGAAATTCTTTTGCTTCATCAGAAACTTCGATTTTGAGTTTTTTATCCTTCAATCTCTGCGAAACTTTTTTCAATTCCAAGTCAACAATTGAACTCATACTTTCTTTTGCCAAGGGACGGAAAATTACAATTTCTGTAAGACGGTTAAGGAATTCTGGCTTAAAGCTTTTCTTTGCCTCATCCATGATTTTGTCTTTGGTGTTATCGAAATCCTGATCAGCATCACCAATAGAAAAGCCCATTGAAGTATTTCTCTGAAGTATATGAGCACCAACATTGGAAGTCATAATCAAAATAGTGTTACGGAAATCAACTTTTCTCCCCAAACTGTCCGTTAATCTACCATCTTCAAGGATTTGCAACAAAATTTGGGCAACATCAGGATGAGCTTTTTCAATTTCATCAAATAAAATAACTGCATATGGTTTTCTACGAATAGCTTCAGTTAATTGTCCTCCTTCCTCATATCCCACATAACCTGGAGGTGAACCGATCATACGAGAAACAGCATGCTTCTCCATATATTCGGACATATCAATTTGAATCAGGGACTCTTGATCTCCGAATATTCTTTCAGCAAGTATTTTAGCTAAATGAGTTTTACCAACTCCAGTTGGCCCAAGAAACATAAATGAGCCAATGGGACGCTTAGGGTCTTTAAGGTCAGCACGAGAACGGCGAAGGGCTTTAGCGACTACTTCAGTAGCAAAATCCTGCCCAATAATATGTTCACGTAAATCTTGTTCAAGTTTAAGCAATTTTTTGGATTCCTTAGCTTCCATTCGGTTAAGTGGAATACCTGTCCAATCAGCAACAACTTGAAGCATATCATCTTCGTCTACCGTGACTCTTTCTTCTTCACGAGATTTTTTCCACTTCTCTAAAACCCGTTCCCTTTTGGACCGCAATTTTTTTTCTTTGTCCCGCGCATCAGCAGCCTCTTCGAAATTTTGATCTGAAATAGCAGATTCTTTCAATGCACAAACTTCTTTTATTTCGTCAGAAAGTTGCTCTATTTCAGGAGGCCGTTGCATGGTTTCCATACGAGATCTAGCACCTGCCTCATCAACAGCATCAATTGCCTTATCCGGTAGAAATCGGCCTGTGACATATCGGTCAGTTAGTTTAGTAGCGGCTTCCAGTGATTTGTCGGAAAAATTAACATTATGGTGTTCCTCATATTTTGGTCGGATTCCTTTGAGTATGAGAATAGTGTCATCGACAGATGGGGCCTCAACCTTTACTGATTGAAAACGCCGATCCAAAGCAGAATCTTTCTCGATAAATTTTCGATATTCTCCTAAGGTAGTAGCACCAATACATTGCAATTCTCCGCGAGACAGTGCGGGTTTAAAAATATTTGAAGCATCCATTGCACCTTCTGCAGCACCAGCCCCAACAATGGTATGTAACTCATCGATAAAAATGATAATGTTTTTGGATTTCCTCAACTCGTCCATAACCGCCTTTATACGTTCTTCAAATTGCCCTCGGTATTTTGTTCCGGCAACCATCAACGCAAGGTCTAATGTAACGACTTTTTTGTCGATTAGGTTTTCAGGAACCATTCCGGCAGCAATCTGCTGAGCCAAACCTTCAACAATTGCAGTTTTGCCTACACCAGCTTCACCTATAAGAACGGGGTTATTCTTGGTTCGTCGACAGAGAACTTGAGTAACTCGCCTGATTTCATTCTCACGCCCAACAACTGGATCCATCTCCCCTTTTTTGGCTATCTCTGTCAAATCCCTTCCAAAAGCTTTCAAGGCGGGGGTTTTGACATCTTTACCTTTTTCTTCACTTTCTCCAGCCCCTACGACTGAGGCTTCTTCTTCTTCAGTGGATGAAAAGTTTGGATCCAATTCAGAGAGAATTTCATTTCGACAACGTTCGACATCAACATCCAATGATTTTAAGACTCGAGCAGCAACTCCTTCACCTTCTCGAAGCAATCCTAAAAGGATGTGCTCTGTGCCGACATAACTATGATTGAGCCCTTTGGCTTCCTTCCCTGCTAAAGCTAACACCTTTTTAACACGGGGAGTGTAAGGAACATTACCAGATGGTTTAGCTTCTGGACCAAGTCCAACTTGTTCATCCACTGCCTGCCTGACTGAATCAAGGTCGAGACCCATTTTTTGCAAAACGTTGACTGCAACACCTTGTCCCAGATTAATTAGACCAAGAAGCAAATGTTCGGTGCCAACATAATTGTGGTGAAATCTATCGGCTTCCTTTCGAGCAAGTGCTAATACCTGCTGTGCACGGGGCGTAAAATTACTCATTGGTTCAGACATAATTATACTTTTATATCACCCGACAGACTTGAAGTCAACTTGCTCCATCAATATTAAGCTTGGGTGTCCGGGAAAATTCTTTGCGTAACAACTCTGCTCGCAATCGGTCCCTGTCGGAAGGGTCAACAGGCTTACCAGCTGATAATTGAACATGTCCAGGTTGAATTTCTATGAACATTCGGTCTGCAAGAGAGCGAAATCGTTCGGGTAACATTTTAAAATCTGTGGCTAAACGTACCAAGGAAAGTAAATCCATTGCCTCAGAACTTTGAATAAGATGACTAGTTTTTAGTATGCCAACAGCACGGCTAATCTTGTCCACCAGGCGAAGACCATCATCTTGCATGAGTTTGTCCCGTGCAAAGTTTTCCTGACGGACAATATTTTTCAAGGTATCATTTAAACGATCTATGATTGCTCTTTCGGACTCTCCCAAGGTTTGTTGGTTTGAAATTTGAAAGATGCTACCGCTAGCATCAGAGCCTTCTCCAAACAATCCCCGGACTGCAATTCCTAGTTGGTTAACAGCATTGATTACCTTATCCATATTCTTGGACATCACCAAACCTGGTAGGTGCATCATAGCAGAGGCACGTAACCCAGTTCCTAAATTTGTTGGGCAGGCGGTAAGGAAACCCAGTTCACAATCATAAGCATAATTGACATGAGATTCTATACCGGAATCTAATTCATCTGCTCGTTTCCAAACTTTTTCAAATTCAAGACCTGGTTGAAGAACTTGGATTCTCAAATGATCCTCCTCATTAATCATGACACAACAATTTCTGTCGCTTGACAAAACGATTCCAGAACCTTCATCAACTTGAGAAAGCTCAGGGCTAATCAAATGTTTCTCTACTAAAATTTGCCGATCCAACTCACTCAAATCATCCACTTCCAGCGAGGTACTTTCGCTAAGAGCATCCATATCAGTCATAGCATCAATACATTTTGACAAAACTGCTCGACGCTGTCCCTCCACAGCCTTTCCCGGAAAAGGATACTCTTTTAAGTTTCTTGCCAGTCTAACTCGGGTACTTAGGGTAACTGGAATACTTCTAGGACCTTTTGAGGAGGCACCGAACTTGTTTAGAAGATCATGAAACATAGAGGATTTTAAACTTGAGCCTCCTGTTCAAGTTCCTTCAGTTTATCACGCAAATCTGCAGCGGTTTCAAAATCTTCTTTTTCTATAGCTGTAAGTAATTGCTTTTTTAATTCATCTACAGATTGTTCAAAACGAACGCGGGATTCAGATCCGGAAGGGATTTTGCCTAAGTGTTGAGTTCCAGCGTGCATCCCTTCAAGCAGAGGGTCCAGAATGGGACGGAAGATATGGTAGCAGGCTTCGCAACCAAGCCGTCCTCCCTTTTTGAAATCCTGGTGAGTAGTTCCGCAAGATTCACAAACCATAGATCCGCTAGGACCTTCATTAGTTGCGTCGGGCTTGTCCATTAAGTTTCCAATCGACAAATTTTCTGGATTGGTGACACCATTAGCTTGAGCACAGGTTTCGCAAAGATCCATCTTGTGCATTTGGCCATTAAGAATTTGGGTTAGATGAACAGTGGCTTGATTATCACAATGATGACATTTCATATTAATTTAAAGTGTATAAGTTAAAGTAAAACCTGAAAAAAGACAACGCATATGACATGCCAAAGTTAAAATTACCGGAAAATGGATTAATTATATCATCAGTCATAATTTTACACCATCCTCGCAAACATTTTCCCTGAATTTAGAAATAAATTTCCTTGTAATCTCTCCAGGTTCACCACTTCCAACTCTGCGATGATCTACTTCGACACAAGGTATAACCTCTGCTGCAGTACCCGTAAGAAAACATTCTTCAGCAGTCCAAAGATCATATCGAGTCAATGCCTGTTCGCGACATTTAATGCCTAAATCTTGTGCAATGTCCATAACCGAAGCCCTTGTTATTCCACGAAGAGATCCTGCATCCAATGGAGGCGTGTATAAAACACCTTTACTTAAAACAAAAACATTATCCCCAGTGCATTCGGCAATTTCTCCTTTATCATTGAGCATAAGAGCTTCTTGGAAACCGACCTTTTTTGCCTCAATCTTTGCCAGGATATTATTGAGATAATTGAGACTTTTTACAGCTGGTGGTAACGCTGATGCATTTATTCTTCTCGTAGGTACGGAAATGATTTTTAATCCTGTTTCATAAAGTTCTTGGGGATACAGTTGGATATCATCCGCAATTATAATGACACTTGGCGGACCACAGCCATCAGGGGAAAGTCCCAAATGTCCAACTCCTCGGGTAACAACCAAACGCACATATCCATTGGATAAATTGTTTGCCCTGCAAGTTTCACATACTGCATCTGCTAGTTGTTGGCGATTCAGTGGCAATTCCAAAAGAATAGCCTTGGCGGAATATTCCAAACGTTCCAGATGTTCATCAAGCTTGAAAACGCAATGATCATAAAGACGGATTCCCTCAAACACACCATCTCCATAAAGTAGGCCATGATCAAAGACCGAAACCATAGCCTTATCCTTTTCCACTAAATCTCCGTTAAGATAAATTTTCATACTTATTCCATCTTAATGTACGAATGTCCAACAGTTGGCGAGTGCCAAGAAAAACTTTTATTCACCTATTCGCAATTAGGTTTTCGACCACAGTTGGATCCGCAAGAGTAGAAATATCCCCGATCTGATCACTCTCATCAGTGGCAATCTTGCGTAAAATCCGCCTCATAATCTTTCCCGAGCGGGTCTTCGGCAGTGCCGGAGCCCAATGAATTACATCCGGAGTGGCAATAGGTCCAATAACCGAACGGACCTGTTGTTTTAATTCTCCACGTAAATCCTCAGCATATTCAACTCCAGTATTCAGGGTCACATAGGCATATATGCCCTCCCCTTTTACTTCATGAGGAAATCCAACCACCGCCGCCTCCGCAACATGATCGTGAGCAACCAGGGCACTTTCCACTTCGGCAGTACCCATTCTATGGCCAGAGACGTTAATTACATCATCCACACGGCCCGTTATCCAGTAATATCCGTCTTCGTCCCTACGGCATCCATCACCAGTAAAATAATATCCTTTGTACTGATCGAAATAGGTCTCTTCAAAACGTTTATGATCTCCATAAACCGTACGCATTTGCCCGGGCCAAGGTGCTTCCATAGCCAAGACACCACTTACGCCATTACCTTCAATAACTTCACCTGATTGCGGTTCAAGAATAACGGGTTTTACTCCAAAAAAAGGAAAGGTTGCAGAACCCGGCTTTAGTGGGGTGGCTCCTGGTAATGGTGAAATTAAAATCCCTCCGGTTTCGGTCTGCCACCAAGTGTCTACGATCGGACATCTTTCTTTGCCTGCGTTTCGGTGATACCAACGCCAAGCCTCAGGATTAATCGGTTCCCCGACACTTCCAAGAATTCTCAGACTCGGCATTTTGTATTTCCCCGGCCACTCATCACCCGCGGCAGCAATTGCACGGATCGCGGTTGGGGCAGTATAAAACTGGTTCACCTTCCACTTTTCAATCACCTGCCAGTAACGGTCGGGATTCGGATAGGTGGGAATGCTTTCGAACATAGTGGTCGTCGCCCCATTGGCAAGCGGGCCGTAGACAATGTAGGAGTGCCCGGTGATCCACCCAATATCCGCGGCACAGAAATAAACATCCTCCTCCTGATAATCAAAAATATATTTGTGAGTAGTTGCGGTGTAGACCATGTACCCACCAGACGTATGCATTACTCCTTTAGGTTGGCCTGTGGAACCTGATGTGTAGAGAACGAAAAGCGGATCTTCCGCGTCCATTTCCTCACATGGGCAGTCCGTCGATGCATCTGTCATCACTTCATCCCACCAAAGATCGCGCCCCTCCTGCATCGCACATGAAATCCCAGAATCTTCTGCAACCCTCCGCACCACAATACAAGTGTCCACTTGTTGTCCCATCCTTGCGGATGCATTTGCCATTGCCTGATCAGCATTCGGTTTCATCGGGATCGCCTTGGCACCACGAAAAGTACCATTGGCGGTAATCAGAAGCTTACAACTAGAATCAACAATACGGTCTGCAAGTGCCTCCGCAGAAAATCCACCAAATACAACCGAGTGTACCGCACCAATTCGGGCACATGCCAGCATCGCGACAACTGCTTCAGGGACCATCGGCATGTAAATCGATACCCGGTCTCCCTTTTTCACCCCACGACTTTTCAAAACATTGGCAAATTTCGATACCTGTTCATGTAATTGACGGTATGAAATTGTGGCATCTTCTCCAGGTTCATTACCTTCCCAGATGATTGCAGTTTTATCTGCACGGATCTCAAGGTGACGGTCAACACAGTTGTAGCAGACATTTGTCTTTGCTCCCTTAAACCACTCCACAGAAATCGGTCCTTGCCGTCTATCATAGTTGTAGTTGGAAACCTCTTCCCACTTGGAAAACCAGTGGAAATCTTCCGCTACCTCCGCCCAAAAATCTTTCGGATCCGCTATGCTTTTTTGATACATTGCTCGATACTGTTCCATATTCTTTACATGGGAATTGGCTGAAGTGGATGGGGAAGGATTAACTAGATCAATATTTTCAGTCATAGGAAAAATTAAAGATTATATATTTAACTAAATTTTAAAGTTAGGAAATTGCCCATCTCTTGTCGATGTGCTTTTCATGTAACTTAGAATATGCTCAAATCTGATTTAGAATACGATCTTCCAACCGACCGAATTGCCCAGTTTCCAACTGATAGAAGGGATCAGTCCCGTCTCTTGGTTTTCAATCGGGAAACTGATAATATAACCCATCATTTCTTTCACGAATTACCCTTTCTCCTACCACCTCAGCTTTCTATTTTACGGAATGATGTTTCAGTCCTCAAAGCCCGCTTACCTGGTGTGCGTCCGACCGGTGGAAAAGTTGAATGCCTACTTCTCCGCCCAGCAGATCCTCCGGAAACTTCCTGGCGGTGCTTACTCAAACCGGGAGGTAAGACCGCCAAAACCAGGAACTTTGGAATCGAAGGATTATATTCTGCTGTAATAGCTGAATCTTTACCCACGGGCGAATACCTAGTGAACTTTGATCTCCACAAGGATTCTGACCTTTACGCCCTATCTGACCGCATTGGATCGCTCCCCCTACCACCTTATGTTCGCCGACCTGCCAATAAAGCCGATGAAGAACGTTACCAAACCGTGTATGCAAAAAGTAAAAACCGGGGTGCGGTAGCTGCTCCTACTGCAGGGTTACACTTCACCCCCGAAATCTTGGATTGTCTGCAAAAAGATGGTCACACAATTTATGATCTTACCTTATCTGTTGGGTTAGGCACATTTCGTCCCATTGAAACAGAGATGATTGAGGATCACCCCATGCACAGCGAGCAATATTTTCTTCCCCATCTAACCAAGCACATTCTGCGTGACAAATCCGTCAAGCGCCTCGCCATCGGAACCACCTGTGTTCGAGCCATCGAACATTACTTGGGAAAAGAAGATTTGCACCCCACGAAATCAACCCAGGCCGAGGCCAAACTTTTCATCCGACCGCCCTACTCATTTTTGGGAGTAGATCATCTACTAACCAATTTCCATCTACCCGGATCCACCCTGCTGTGTCTAGTCGGTGCATTTCTGTATCCTGAAGAAGAAAATGGTATCTTACGTCTCAAAGAAGTTTATTCCGAAGCTATCGCCCGCAACTATCGTTTTTTCTCTTATGGGGATGCGATGCTCATATTATAATGCTCGCAAGATATTCTTTATTTACAGAAATTCAGATCATGAGGTTAGTATTTTGGTCACTCTTATTTATGACAAGTATTTTGCGGGCACAGTTATTTCAGGTGACAGAAGAGCTTTCATCTGATCTCCAGAGTCTTTCCGGCATCTTTAGTAAACAAGTCGATGTTTTTGGGCTTAGGGTTCTCTCTACTTCTAGCGTGAGTGATGCGAAAGTCCTGCATACGGCCAATGTTTTGGCCGAATATTTGGACAATGATGAAAACGGAACTGTCGATCAACCCGAGGTCCTAACCAAGCTCTTGGGTGGTTCGACTTCGGAAATCGCCACTCTGGTTCTCTTCGCATCCGAAAATGAACAGGAGTCCTTTGCGAACGATTTCGAAATGTTGACCTCGGTCCTGTCAAGAACCCAGAATCTGTTTGCCGATGAAATCTTTGAAAACGGCAGCCAGGGTGACGATCGCGATGCCACCCTTGAGGAAGTTCTTCATCTGGTTACGGACTTGGGTTGGGACGAGGCCTTTCCTGAAGTCTGGGGGGAACGAAAAGGGTCGTCCTTAGCTGATGCAATGGATTTGGCAAGAGGAGGATACTTTGAAAATGTTCCCTCGCAATACCCGGAGGGAGCATGGTTCACATACTACGACAACACCTCCGACTACGCCACTCAAATCACCGAATACCTCTATTGGGCAACCACCACCTACCTGGGCGGACAGGACTGGACGGAACGCAACCACTTGAATTACACCAACGAATGGCAACCCTACACCCGGACCATGCTCGAGCAGACGGACCCTGCAGTGGTCAGCCTACTCATCTCTGCCAATTACAATTTTCCGAGCAAGAACCTGCCCGACGGCAATTATCAGATTTCCCCATTCCGTGCCCAAGCGGATTCAACCTCCCTGTCCGGATGGAAAAAAAGCCCTTGGTTCGGTTTTTTCTATGATTCCGGAGCCAATTGGATTTACCATGCAACCCTTGGTTGGCTCTATCTACACGAAGTGGGAGACGGCTCGGTTTGGTTTCATCATTCCAGATTCCAGTGGATTTGGACTAACGAGCAAGCCTATGCTTGGATATATTTCGACCAACTCTCCAGTTGGCGGTACTTTCTCTCAGGCAAAGGCTTTTACGAGCCTAGTTCGGGATCCTGGACCGCACTCGAAAGCTTCTCGGTGGAAACTTCCGGAGACACATTCGATGAAAACTCCGATTCTCAGACCGGATATGGTGATGAAAACACGGGAACCGTATGGAGTTCCACGGCAAACGCATCGGTGTCCCTGTCTCACGGGACTTCCAATGGCAATTCTGTCATCATTCTCTCCAGCAATTTATACCCGAATTGGAATATAACCGACGAATCCGATCATTATGTTTCCACGCCTTCAGCCCAAAGTGAGACCGTTGAGATCATCCTGCATCCTGACTCTGCGGCCAGTTTTAATAATGAATTGGTAATCTACAATCCCAGCTTTAGCGATATTGCATACATTGGACGGCCTAATAATTTACTCCCAGATTACACGCACTGGGATTCTTCGACCCCACCCAAGGAATTGCTCGCGGTCGATATGCTGTCCGTCGAAGCCTACGACATGACTTCCTCTCATGGGGCGAACGCCAACTATACCGGAAAGTTACGATACAATGTTCATTTCATTGGCGATAATGGACTCAGTGGCGTAAGTTGGCAGGGTGGAACGATTCCACTGAGTAACGATTACTTCTATGCTCACACACAACCAACGGGTGAATACCACCTCCACGGTTTCAAGGCGGGCATGGAATTTGATTATTCGAATAAAATTATCGGCTATGCCTTGGATGGCCATGCGGTCATGGGAATGAACACGAAAATCTATCAACCGGTTATGGACAGTGGAAACATTCTTTCCGGATATGATGCGAATACGGAGATGAAACCCGCCCTTTCCGGTTATGCCTTGGTCGAAACCAGTAAATTAGTTGAAGCCCGGGGAGTCGATTTAGGCACGGCCAATTTCCCTGTGGGCATTTTTCATATCGATCATGAATACGCCCGCACGGTGGCTTCGGACTCCTATTCTCTGGACAGATACAATATGGGTTATGTCACACTTAAGGATAAAGATGGCATGCAAAGAGTTGAAAAAGCCTATATTCAAACCCAAGCATATCCCTACTTGGTACATACCTTATATGGAAGCAACACGAGCGGAGCGACCAGTTCTTCGACTCAAACGAGTAAAAGACGCCAAAGTCTTAGTCGCTAAGCCACAAGCATACCTTTTCTTTTGATCCTCAGCTGCCAAAGCAGAACAAGTTCCTTTCTCCGCGGATCAGAATGCGATTCTTAATCGGCACGGGGGCTGCGATGACCCGCTCACCCATATCGAAAGCTCCGTGGAACCTGAATCCCTTGGCAATGTCCGCAACCAGAATCACTCCGTCCTCCCTCGGAGCGTAGAGCTTGGTCCCTGCCACAGTGGGGGAGGCATAGTAACTGGAACTGGCCCGCGGAAAGGCATCCTCCCAATGGCTTTTCCCCGTTTTCGGATTAATGCAATGGACCTCCCCGCGATCCCGTACAACATAGACCTTGCCTTGAGCCACTGCAGGACTGGGAACGAAACACCCCGTATCCGTTCGGGTCCATAGGAGATGCGACTCCGTGACATCTCCCTTGCCCCCCATGCGAATTCCTTTCATGTGCGTCCCTCTACCATATGGAACAACCACAACATCGCCCGCCACCACCTGCGAACCGACCACCACCCAGTTTTTCTTTTGCTTGGGATTAAATCCGTTGGATACCCAATGCATCTCTCCATCCTTGGCGGAATGGGCAGACAACCTTTCCGCACCCCAGACCAGAATCGCCTCCTGCCCCTCATGCTCAATCAAGGTCGGAGTTGCGTAACTGTGATCGCATTCGGGGGGAGTCTGGTAATTTCGCGCCTTCTTCCATGCCACCTCTCCAGAATTGGGATCAAAGGCGAGCAACCAGGAATTTCCTTTTCTCATCAGGGCCACAATCAAATGCTTGCTTGTAAGAATCGGAGATGTCCCGAAATCCCAATAAAGCGTATCCTTTCCATAACCGGACAAATCCTTTTGCCAAATAATTTTTCCCTTAAAATTTAAGCAGGCAAGGTTCCTGCTCTTGAACAAGGCGTAAAGTTTTTCTCCATCTGTAACCACCGAT
>NHDJ01000129.1 GCA_002167265.1 Verrucomicrobia bacterium TMED56
GACCATTCTCTAATTTTTAAGTCTCCACATTCGGATGGCTAATGTAACAGATTATCTGGATCCTAAGGACTTATCACGTTTAGCCAACCATCAGGTCTTGGCCAAACGGGTGGTCGAGGGATTCTGTTCAGGGCTTCATCGTTCTCCCCACAAAGGTTTCAGTGTCGAATTCAAACAACATCGGGCCTACACCCGTGGAGATGAAATTCGCAGGCTTGACTGGAAAGTATTTGGTAAATCAGACCGGTTTTATGTTCGGGAATATGAAGAGGAAACCAACCTCCGTTGCCATCTGCTGCTTGATGCAAGTGGGTCGATGGCCTATGGTGCAGAGAGTGAGAACGGGGTAAGTAAACTTGCCTATGGCTCGAGGCTGACCGCCTGCTTTGCTTATTTGGCTCTCAGACAAACAGACAGTGTTGGCCTGACTACTTTCGACAGCAAAGTTCGTGCCCTGGTGCCTCCCCGGGGAGGAGCATCCCATGCACGTCAGATCGTTGAACTTTTGGGTGAAACAACAGCGGGTGAAGAAACTGATATCGGTAAAGTCTTTCATGAAATAGCACCTCAATTAAAAAAACGGGGTCTGGTGGTTATCGTATCAGATTGCTTTGGGGATATCCCTTCAATTTTGAAGGGACTCGCCCATTTCAATCATGCTAAACATGATGTGGTAATTTTTCAGATTTGGCATCCTGATGAACTTGATTTTCCCTTCCGTTCTTGGACCCGATTTGACTGCCTTGAACATGATTCTCTGAGGCACACGGTCGATCCTATGCATCTTCGGGAAGCTTATCTCGAAAATCTTAAGGAATACAGAGCTGAATTGGTTAAAGGTTGCCATAAGCATAGGGTTCAACTCGTTCCGATGACTACAGATAGGCCCTATTCGGAAGGTCTTGCTTCTTTTCTATCCGCCCGAGGAAAGGCCGGAATGCCTGTTCACCTGTGAGTTTTTTAAATGGAGCACTGGTTNTGGGGGCATTGACCGCTCTTGTTCCTCTTGTCATACATTTATTCAATAGAAGCCGCTTTAAGGTAATCAAATGGGGTGCCACTCATTTATTGGAATCAGTTCTTCGTAAAAACCGAAGACAAATACAGTTAGANCAATGGATCATTTTAATCATCCGTTGCTCCATACCAATTCTGCTCGCCCTAACGCTTGCCAGAATGGTGGTAATGAATTGGAATTCCTTTCTCTTTTTCCTTTTATTTCCAATGGCCGCATTGCTCTCTTTGATCCTTGTAGCTTTTACCCGTAAAACCCGTTGGTTTTGGAGCCTGCTTTGCACGGTCTGTCTACTAGCAACAATTTTAGGTTCCCTGGGTGTGCTCCCAGAATGGGGAAAGGAAACAAAGCTTTCAGTAGCATCCGGTGATGTCCCCGCAAGCACGGTTATTGTATTAGACGACAGCCTTTCTATGAATGCTGCCAATGGCTTTAGTTCTGCTCAAGCTTTCATTTCAGGGTTTCTTCAAGATATGCATAAACAGTCAGAAACTTCCATTTTACAAGCAGGAGGGGTACCCTCCCCTGTTTTCGACAAACCAACATCTGACCATGATGCACTTGCTGTAACCATTGAAAACATGGATGCACAAGGGGACAAAATATCCCTTCTCTCAAGTCTTGACCAGGCTCTTTCCATCATTTCTAAAGGTAAGAATTTAAAGCGGGAAATTATTCTTCTGTCTGATTTTAGGAATCCTGATTGGAGTAATTGGGATGAGGCAACGGTNAGTTCTTTCCGCAAAAGACTCCAATCAACTCCTAACGGTCCCGAACTCACATGGGTCGATTTAGGAAAGCAAGTAACTAAAAACCTATCCGTTGAAAAGATCGTAGTNTCATCTCAAACCGTCGGCATAGGGCACCCNATAAGAATTAGGGCCACTCTTCGGAATTATAGTGAGGAATCTTTTGATGGAAGCCTNCAGGTTCGTTTGCTGGCTGACCGAAATGAAACCTTCATAGATGAGGCAGTTGTTTCAGTAGGTCCTAATGCTACTGCACAAGTTGCTTTCACTCACCGGTTTGTCACATCTGGACCAAAAATTATTCATGTCGAACTAATTGTTCCAGACGATTTGCCAGAGGATAACCGGCGGAGTGTCGCTGTTAGTGTCATTGATGAGATAGGGGTGCTTCTCATCGATGGGGATCCTTCAAAAGAGTGGCTAAAAGGAGAAACCGATTTTTTGAAATTAGCTCTCACCCCTTTTAAGGAAAGTGTTTCAAAAAATAATTCGGATAAACAAGGGGGAGGAATGAAAGATCTAATCNACGCGAAAACCCTCTCCTTTGATCAATTTAATAAAGATATTCAGCTTGACGGATACAGTCTGATTGTTTTGGCAAATATAGAAAAAGTGGATGCCTCTATACTCGAGAGCCTAGAACTTTTTGTTGAAAATGGGGGTGGAATTTTAATCTCATCAGGAAGCCAGCTAAATCTTGNCTGGTATAACGAAAAATGGGGTGTAAAAGGATCTAAACTCTTGCCTATGCCCATCATAGGAACAAAAGGTAGCNTCCAAAATGAACTTGCATGGTCAAAGATCACGAGTTCCTATTTCGAACATCCCGCCCTTTCCATGTTCAATGATCCTAGGAATGGATCACTTGCGGAAGCTCAGATTATGAAATGGGTTAAACTGGATGAATCCAAAAGCTACAGCGACCCAAAAGTTACAGTCCTCGCAAGATTAACAAACGGAGACCCATTGCTTGTGGAGAAAAAATTTGGAAAAGGCGTGATGATGTTTCTTGGCACCTCAATAGATACTGACTGGACGAACCTACCCGCCCGACCAAGCTTTCTTCCCTTTGTCCAGCAAATTGCGACTTATCTCTCGGAGAGAGTCGTACCCCCCAGAACTTTGCTTACGGGTATGCCCCTCACTCACTATCTTTCAGCAGAGGAAGTCCAATCGGAATACAAATTAACCATACCAAACCGTTCGACCCGAACCCTTGCATCCAGAAAGAGGAATGATAAGCANCTCNTTGAATTCACCGATACACGATTGCCGGGAACATATGAATTATCAAATGAACAAGGTATTATCGGGAAATTTGTAGTTCTTTCATCTCCCCTTGAATCAAGATTGGAAAAGATGGATGAGGCTCAAATTGACAAAGCCTCGGANACTCTTGCTGAAAACATCAATCGGATTGATGGTCGGGACGGGGATGCTTGGAATTTATACAGCCTCATGGACAGNCAGCGAAAATTTGGCCGAGAAACTTGGAAAATTCTTTTAGCGACTGTTCTTGGNCTTGTTCTGCTTGAGGTCATTTTGCTCAGAAAATTTGGAAAGGTTCTTAGATGAGGAATTTTGACCAGATAAGTCTACTGTGGTCAGGAGAATGGCCTCTCTGGCAGTCTTTGGCCGCAGCCTTCCTACTTGGAGCAATTGTGTGGTGGGTTTATAGAAACGAGGTGAAAAAAGGAACCTCGGGAANATTAAGATGGATACTTCCTATTTTAAGGTGCACCGCATTATTAGCATTGTTCCTGATTCTTGCCGGTCCCGTCCTGAAATTTCAAAAAGAAGAAGGTAATCGTGGNAAAATTACCGTATTTTTAGACTCCTCAGAAAGTATGAGCCTCCAGGATAGTGCCCTGAGTCCCGACAGAAAAATTCTCCTGACTAANGAACACGGATTTTTACCCAAGGAATCTAACCTGGTTGATTTCAGAATATATCAAGCAAGCCGTTCAATGAGAAAGGTTGCCCGCCTCTTACAAAATATTGGATCATCAAATTCTGAAAATCAAGAGTTCAGGAAGATTCGGGAACTCCTAGATAATGCAATTCAGAATCTANCAGAGGTAGANCTCGAGGCCTCTTCAATAACGAAACCAAATCACCTCCTGGAAGAGATTTGGATGGACTTGGGTGGTCAGCAGATCAACGACCTTCTGAACAATCAACAGTTTAAGTCCGGTAAAGCAGACCGATCCGCATACCTGACCATCGCAGAAAGNAAAAGAGATATCGGAGAGCNCTATGGACGGAGAATTCGAGGTTTTTTGAAACCACCAGTTGATGGAGAATATACCTTCTGGGCATATTCAGACGACTCATCCTTATTAAGAATCGCTCTTACCGCCTCAAATAAGTATAAAGAAATTTTAAAGATTGATTCCCACACTGCTCCTTCCTGGGAAACTAGCATTAAAAGCAAACCAATTTTTCTCAAAGCGGGAGAATCTTATCCCCTGGAGATGATTCATATAGAAGGAACGGGAAATGATTTCTGTGCGTTTGGCTGGACCCAACCAAACGGTGAAATCGAAAGACCCATTCCAGGAAAGTATTTTACAGCCCCTCTGGCAAACTCAGAACCCAATATGCATTCCACTCTGCATAAAAGAATTATGGAGAGGTTTGCCGACATTAAACCTAACTTGGAAAAAGAGGGCATCGACTGTGAAGAGCTTGCCATTGAAGCCATCGATACTGCGAGTCAACTCGATGAAAAATTTGCAACTTATGCTCAATCTTTATTAGATCAAAATTTAGTTTCTCTTAATGAAGCCGTTGCTAAACTTGAGGGTTTTACTCGAATGGACCGTGCGACCCGTTTACTCAACCATCCAGACAGTGGGTTTTTGAATGAATTTAAGGAAACACATTTGGTGGAGATTAGAAACTTATCTGAAAATGCAACAGATGTAATTTGGGACAATTTCTCCGACTTTGAAAGTTTTGATCCAAATATCAGCCCGGTGGCCCCATACACCGATCTCTCGNTGGGAATTTTGAACTCCTTTCAAATGGAAAGTGGTTCTCAAAAAAAGGAGTCCAAAACAAAAAACAGGGCTGCGGCTGTACTGATCACAGATGGACGGCACAACCAAGTAAGTTCCCCGTTGGAAACGGCGAAACTGCTCTCTTCCCGGAATATTCCGATTTACACCGTGGGTTTAGGAAGTAATCAGCGACCTCCAGACCTTGCTCTTCTCCGAGCATTTGTTCCGGAAACCGTTTACCAGGAGGATAGAATTCAAGGTACGCTATCTCTAAAGGACCACCTTGTCCCTGGAACCCCCTACCGNATAATCATCAAGGATAAGTTGGGGGAAACCGTTTGGGAGAAATCTTTGGTTGGCATAGAGGCTGGAATAACTCAAATTTCTTTCGATTTTCCAGTTAAAGAGATTGTCGAAAGAAAACTCGTAGGAATATCAGAATCAGAAAGAAATGCACTACGAACGGTTCCATTAAATTTTAAAATTTCAGTTGACCCGATTGAGGGAGAAAAAGAATCCCAGAATAACCAAGTCGTCTTTTCTATCGACGCAAATATGCGAAAGTATCAGCTTCTACTTTTGGATAGTCGCCCCCGTTGGGAAACCCGTTACCTTAATAACCTTTTGGAACGGGATGACCGGTGGGAAATTTCCTGTGCTTGGGGCAACCCTAATGAATCTGAGCAACAAATTTATCGGGGTGAAGAAAAAGGTGAATTTCCGGTTAAAAAAGAAAANTTACTCGAATTCGACCTGATTATTTTTGGAGAGATTAAACCAAATGAATTTTCCGCCGAAGAGCAGCTTTGGCTTGTTGATTTTGTGACACAGCGAGGTGGTGGAATTCTATTTCTTGATGGTCCAAGGCAAAAGCTTCGAACCTATGAAAATTCCAAGAAGCACCCGATTTTTTCGCTTCTTCCCGTCGAATGGTCGAAGCAAGGTCCATTGAGGCTTAGTCCAGAAAGCTTCCACCGACCCGAGGCTTCCAAACTCCTCAGTGCTCTTAACCTAGATTCGATCAAGGAAAGAAATGATGAAATCTGGAAATCTCTACCCATGCCAGNCTGGACATCTCCCATCAAGGCACTACCTGGATCAGATGTCTTTCTCGAAGTTTCCATCCGAGGAAAAGACAATAATCAAACAACTGAGAACCTAATACCTGTTCTCGTTGGCAAGATGGCGGGAGCAGGTAAATCATTCTACCTTGGATTTGATGAATCATGGCGCTGGAGGTATGAGGTCGGTGACCAATACCACCAAAGATTTTGGAATCAACTTTGTGCCAGANTCATGGAAAAACCATTTGCCATGAATCGAGAAAGACTTTCAATTGATGCTGGTGGGAGCACGCATGATTCAGGGAAAGCTATCCCGTTACGTGTACGCTTGCGCGATTCTAAAGGGAAAGTTCCAGAACAGCCCTATCCTGAGGTCGATGCATTAATCTGGAAAGACAATGTAGTAGTTGCCACCATTCCCCTTCAGGGAAAAAACTTTTCTAACGGATTATTTTCGGGTGAAATTTTTGGCCTGGATTCAGGATCATTCGAGTTATCAGTTCGGGCACCTGCAATTTTGGACGAGGTAGAATTCTCACAGAATCGATTGCCCTTTCAGGTAAAGGCAGGAACCAACGAAGAAAGAAACTTTCTTACATGTGACGAAACCCTTCTNCTTGAAATGGCTGAATCTTCAGGAGGTGATTTCCTGCGTGAAGAAAACTTTCATGAGCTCAAAGACGAACTTCGCTCAATTAGTTCAGGAAGAATTATCATTACAGAAATCAATCTTTGGCAAAGCTTCGGATGGCTCGGCTTTGTCGTTTTTCTCTTTGCGGTGGAAATGCTACTTCGCAAAAGAGCCGGCATGTTATAAATTAAGGGGAGGTCCACAGATGAATCCAAAATTAGATCCAATTATTACCCGTAAGCTCGATGACTTTCGTGTTCGACGACGCAATTTGATCCTTCTAAGAGGCTTGTGTTCAGGAGTCCTCAGTTTTCTGGCTACCTTTGTGCTAATTGCACTGCTTGACTACNTTTCTGAAGCTCGAATCACTAACGAGATAAGATCGGGACTATCAATTGCGGGATATGTTTTTGTGTTTGGTATGATTTGGCAAACCTGCATTCGCACCCTTTTGAAATTACCAAGTTCCAAAAAATTAGCCCAATTACTTGAACAGTCTTCGCCAGACTTACAAGAAGACCTTCTTTCAGCTGTTGAATTAGGAATCCCGAACCAAATAACGGAAGATTCTTCTGTATTTCGTGATCTTGTCCAAAAACAGGCTTCCTCCAAAGCGAGTAAAATTGATGTTAAAAGTATCCTTCCCTTAGGAAGTATTAAAACTTGGCTTATTGGAACCTTCGGTCTGATTATTTTAACCCTAGCCCTGCTGCAAATTCCCGAATTTGGAAGCGACCTGAAATTACTCATGCAACGGGCTCTCTTACCTGGGGCCAACCTTCCTCCGGTAACTCATTTTGAAGTTCGTGTTCTTGCACCAGATGANAATACCACTAACACTCCAAGCAACGAACCATTNCGCTTTGTTGCCTCTGTCAAAGCTAAACGAACAGGTCTGACATTTGATGAGATCAGCCTTGAAACCAGAACCGTTAATGAACAAGAAACTACTAATTTAGTAAAAAGAGAGGAAGGGAGGTTTTTCGTTGATTTCAATGTCGGTAACCAAAATTTTCAATACCGCTTACTGCTTGATCGGGCACCTCAGACAGAGTGGCGNGATATGAGTGTCGGACCTCGCCCTTTTATTGAAAGCTACCAAAAGAATTTCAATTATCCCGCATATTCTGAACTNCAGCCTTTGCAACTAACTGAACAACATGGCGACCTGGAAGCATGGGAAGGCACTGAGATAGAACTATCGATGAATCTAAACCAGCCAGTTAAGTCAGGAGAATTAGAAATTCAATGGACAGGCAAATCCAGTGAGGTTCAAGAGTTGATACCGGAAGAAAATGAAAGTCTTCTTAAAACCACCATTCAGATGACCCACCCGGGAACTTATCGACTAAAAAACTTAGTCNGTAAAAAACTTGGATGGAAAGGTAGACCTACCTCAAATTTTGAAATTTCAGTTGTCCCCGACCTGGCTCCATCTATCCAGTGGGTGGAACCGCAGGATCGTTCACTTTTGGTGGCACCGAATGACCTTCTGAGTTTCACTGCTATAGCTAAAGACGATCTTGGCCTCGCAAGAATTGAATATCTAATCAGAAAGAACAAGAACAAGTGGAGCTCATTCCCCGTCCCTGAACTACTCGATCCACGCGGGCAAAATACCGCTGCACTTGAATTCGAATTGGATCTCCTGACGCACAAGCTAAAACCAGGCACGCNGGCCTTTCTTAAATTACGGGCAATCGACCTGAAGGGAACCAAAGCAGAAACCGAAGTCATCCAATTTTCAATTGTGTCCAGAGACTTTGATTTGAGTCAAATTAATCTATTGGAAAAAAAATCTNCCATAAAAGATTTTATGGTAGAGATAAACAANGAAACAGCTGAAGCACAGAAGGGACTTCAAGAAATCATTCGGAATTTTAAACAGCAACAAATTGGTAAAGATGCCTTGATCGAAAAAGTTGGGCAGACNGAAGCAGAACTATTTATAGTGCTAGAGCAGGCATATTTAGCAACCCTTCAATCACTATTAGCTATGCCAAGAGGAACGGATTCATATGAAGTATCTATTTGTGCAAATGCCATCGGACAGATTTTCCTGAATTCTACAAAATCTTTCTCCAATGCCATGAACGAAATCAGCAGAGAAACCGACCCAAACCAAATCCAACGCTTNNTGACAAGTAGGATATCGCCCATCGTAAGCAAGCGCAGAGGCAAATCCGGTAACTTTAAAAATCTCGTTCAGGATTTGTTGAATCAGCACGCAGAAACTATTGCTGTTTCCTTTTTATATTCCATGCACCAAAGGCAATTAGAACTGGGGAAATCACTTCAAGAGAAAAAGTCCATTCCATTCCTCTCAAGAAGACAAGAAGTGGCGTTGAACCAATGGGAACCAATATCCAAAGCTCTTTCATATTCTCGTGACTGGTCAAACGCATCTGTAATAAAAAGAACTAAAACCTCACAACTTAAACTCTTGGACTCTCTCGGTAAAGTCAGCACAGACAGGAATGAATTAAGGCAACAAATTGAAAGCTGGGAAAAAAACATAAGGCAAGTTTTACGCGAGACAGAGCAAAAACTAGCTTCGAAACATAACCAATCTATTCAAAAAAACCGAACCGAACAATTATACTGGAATCTAACCCGTAACGATTTGATTTGGGATGATACCGGGAAAAAGTGGAAGTTTTTAGAGCAGGTAAAACCCGAAAAGACCATATTGGTCTGGCATGATTTACTTGGGCAAATTGATGTATTGATTTCTGATACTATGTTGATGTCAGAAGTAGAGCAGGCAAAGAAAGATCAAAATTCACTTTTTGTAAAAGATGCAGGTCAGTGTGGGAGAGCCCTTATCCAAATCCAACAGGAAGTCCGAGAGACTGATTTAAATGCATCTGAAAATTGGGTCGCACTNTCCAGTAAATCCAGCAAGTTACGATCCGCTTTTCAAGTTCTGCTCCTCCAACACCACTTAATCGGGTCAGCCAATCAGGTTATTTATTTCATGCGAGAAGAAAACAGTAAATCATCTGCCTGGAGGGGTGCTGAATGTGCTCGCCAATGGAACCGCTCCGAAGCTGCATGGAAACCAATTCTTGAAATGATGCATCGAGAAAGAGTCTCTNCAGAAGCAATCGAGCTCATGAAGAAGTTACCAGGCCAAAATTACACAAAGACTTTGACGAGGGAAATGAAGAGGCGTGCAAACTCTATGAAACATGATCATCAATGGACACTACAAGAAGCTGATCTTGTATTCCGGGATCTTCAAAAAATTATTTCACTTATTAAAGATGATGTCCTTGAGGCTCGTTCTTTTGTGAACTTAATTGCCCCCACCCTGCCCGAACTCGCCAGGGAATTAGCCCGAGAAACCAAAGAACAGAAAGATAAGGTCGAAGAAGCCAAAGACGAGGAATCTCTNTCCTTAGTGGAAAAGATAGAAACCTTCGAAGAAATTCAAGCCAAACAAGAAGAGATTGGTAGGTCTGTGGAAAATTTTGCCGTAGCTCTGCGACAGGAAGCTAATATTCAAAACTTACTCGATGACGAAGGTCGTGAGATTGCAAGGGACTCAGATGGTGCGGCAAAATTGATACAGGAAAGAGAAGCTGTTATTGAGGAAAATCTTCAAAAATCTGCCGCTGCTCATAATTCAGAAGAACTAATTGTCGCATCGGAAGATACCATCATGGAGCAGGAAAAACTTATTGAAGACCTCAACTTAATTGCGGAACATTTCGAGAAAGTTAATGAAAATCAAGCGGTCTCNGAAACCCGTGATAAATTGCGAGATTTGGAGGAAGAACTCTCCAATGCAGAGGATATTGAAGAGCAATATGAACAAGCAGAAAGACTTGCAAACCTAGCTCACCTTTCTCCAGAAGAATTACTTGAAGAACTGGAAGAGGAACTTGATCAAAATCAGGCCATGCAAAGGGAACTCTCTGACATTGCACAAACAACTGTTGATGAAGCGAAGGAACAATTGGAAGAAGCAAAAGAGAAAGAGGATAAACTAGTCGAACAAATTGAAAGTGAGGACCAAGAAATACAGGATAAAAAAGCAGAGCTAGCTAAAGAACTTAAGGAGTTGGCTAAAGATTCTGAAAAACTGGCACAACAGAAAATAGACTCCCTTGAAGAAAAAGCTGAACAATCTAAAAGCGAATCCATAAGTGATGAGACGGCTGCCCTCAGCGATGAATTAATGGAACATTCTAAGGACGTCCAAGAGGCGGTGAATAAAAAACCCGATACTCAGGAGTTAAGAGAGGTCGCTTTGGACCTTGCAGAAACTTTAGAAAATGCCAGTGAGGATTTGGAAATAATTGCAAAAGACTTGGCAGCTCAAGCTGATCTCTCTCCTGATCAGGCTCAGCAAATGGCAGAAGAAGCTCAGCAAATGGCTAAAAAAAATCAGGAGGAAGCTGAGTCCGCCCAAAAAGATGCAGAGCAGAAAAAAGATAAAGCACTGAATGCGCAACAGGAAGCGCTCCAAAAGAAAATAGATGAAAGACTGGCCAAAGAAGCTTTTGAGGAAGCCAAACAAAAAGCGAATGATGCCAAGAATCTTGCCAAAAAATCTCCCGGTGACCCATCTCTACAAGAAGCTCAACTGAAGGCAGAAGGTGAATTGACTGAAAAATTAGAGGACCTGCTTGAGGCACAAAAATTGGCATCACAAGCGGAACAACAAGCAGAAAACTTAAAAGAGACCGCACAGGCGACAGAAGCAGAAGTCGACCAAGCGGAAAAGATTGCTGAGATTCAGCAAAATGAGACTTTAGAGGCATCCTTACTGGCCGAGGCACTAAAGGATAAAAGCCTGCAGGAATCAATTACTGAAGCCAGCCAACAAGGTGCTGAAATTGCTCAGGAAGCTTCGGAACAAGCTCAGGATCTCCAGGAAAAGATCGAAAAGATTGCCGAGGCATTGGATCAATTATCCGAAAGTGCGAAAGGAAGTTCAGACTTACTTGCTGAAGCAATGAAGACTCAGGAAGAACTTGGACAAGAGACATTCGAAACTTCTCAGGAATTAGCTCAGGCCGCCCGTCATGAAGAGAGGCTCGAAAACCTGGAAGTAAGTGAAATTCTTGAGGAACTCGCAGAATCCACTGAGGAGACAGCTGTCGGGGAGCTGCCTAAAACTGCTCAGGCTCTTGAAAACCAAGCCCTGGCAAACCAATTAGAGAACTTGGCCGAAGCTGCTGAAAATCTTTCAACTGAATTACTGACAGGGGATCCGGTGGGTGATGAAAATATTGCTGAGGAACTTGGCAATCAAGCCGAAGAAACTACTGAATTATTAGATAACAATCCATCTTTTTCAGATCTCGAGGAGCAGACCAGCAAATTTAGTGAACAAGCCAAAGTAGCGGAAGCAGACCTTGCTGAGCTCGCAGAAAATCTTGCCGTCCAAGCAGAGGCCGCTGAACAAGTCGCAGAAACTGCTAAGAAAGATGCTGAATTGGCGAAAGCGGAAATGATACAGGCAAAAGCTAAAGCGGAAGAATCAGCTCAAAATGGAGAAACTTCAGATAATTCCCCGCAGGTGACAGCTGAAGATAAGGCATCAGCAAAAGAGGATTCGGAGGAAACAGAGCAGCTTGCAACCTCGGCTGAAGCTGCCTCTGAAAACTATGCGGAAGCCAGGGAACTGGCTCAGGCAGAACAGGCAAATGCACAACAGGCTACCGATGCAGCCATGCAGGCTTCTCTACAAGCAGATTCAGCCTCTGAGATAGCCCAAGCTGCAGAAGCATTGTTGGAGCAATTCTCAGAACCACCAACTTTTGCAGAACTTGGAGATGATCAATTGCCAACCGCAGGCATTGCTCTTAATGATGCAAGTAATTCATTTGAAGAACAATTGGAAGCACTCGAGAATATTCAAGCAGGTGAACCCCAAAGAATTGACCAGTCTTTGAGTGAAACGGAAGGCAAGGAAATACCTCCTGTTGAATTTCCCATCCCTTCCTCAGAAGATTCTCCAAGTACAACTTCCCTGCCCGAATCATCCACGCCTTTCTCAGACCCTGAAGTCAGTGAAGTTTTAGCACAAGCTCTTGACTCTTTGGATGAAGCCGTTTTCGGTGCTGCAAATCCATTTGCTGAACCAACTGAAAATTTTATGCCTGAAGCTCTGTCAAATAATGAATCAGGACAGGCTGGGCAATCTTCCGAAGATCCTATTAATGAATTCTCTGATCCGGCATCGACCTCTGACGACCCCGGTGAACCTAAAGCTGGCAATGGTCCGGGAGCAGGAGGTGCCGGTACTCTAACTTCAATGACACAAGCTAACCATGCAATCGCACAAGCCTTGCAATCTTTACAACATGCCACCCAAGCTCACGCTCAGACTATGGCTCAACAGCGATCTTTCATTACCAGGAGTATGGATGCCAAAGGCAACCAACTAAATTCATCTGATGGTCAATATCAACCCACGCCTGTTTTAGAATTTGGGGAACTTCCTCTTATTGATGAAAAAGACAACGAAGAAGACTGGGGGAAATTACCTCCAAAATTAGCAAAAGATCTCATGGAAGCTAAAAGAGAAAAGGTCTCTGAAAACTACCGCGGACAGGTACAGGCTTACTTTCAGGCAATGTCCGCCAAGGCCAGGACTAATAAAAAATGATTAGTCCCAAAGTCATGAAAATTTTCACGAACCCAATAATCTGTATATTTGCTTTCCTTTTTCTAAATTTTCCAGATCGATTTTTGTTCGCACAATCATCCGGAGAAGAGAAAAAGTCAGTTGAATCCGTCGAATGGAAAAATCCGTTTGCACGCGACAAAGTTGATGCCTCCATAGATACTGCCATACAATTTATACTGAGTAATCAAAAGAAGGACGGAGCCATATACGACAGGGGGCACCCAACCGCAATTACAGCCCTATCCGTGATGTCTCTCGCAGCCGTTGGAAACTTACCTATTCACCCCAATGAGAAAGGAGAGGCTATGGCCATGGCCATTGATTATCTCTTACTCGACAAAAATCAAAATGAGGTCGGATACTTCGGTAAAAACGGTGGACGCATGTATGGACATGGTATTGTAACCCTAACCCTTGCAGAATTGCTTGGAATGGGAATGGACGAGGAAATGGACAAAGCCATTAGAAAAAAATGCCAGTCTGCAATCGATCTTATTTTACGATCTCAAAAAGTCCCCAAGAACCAAGCTCAGCAAGGCGGATGGAGATACAGTCCTGACGCCAGAGACTCGGATTTATCTGTAACTATTTGGCAATTAATGGCTCTACGCTCTGCCAAAAATTCCGGTTTAGATATTCCAAGCACTTCGATTTCGGATGCAGTAGAATATTTAGAGAGATCTTATAAGTCAAAAATTGATGCTGATGGAAATCCGATTGATAAAGTTTCCGGATTTGCTTATCAGCCAGGTGGTCACCCCGAATACACAACCACGGCTGCTGGTTTGTTAGCGATGCAGGTTTGTGGTGAGTATGAATCTCCTTTTGTACTAGGTGCGGCTGACTGGTTGCTCGAAAATGTTCCGCAAACCAACCGCAAATTTTTCTTTTACGGAACCTATTACTATGCACAGGCCATGTATCAGAGAGGCGAGGAGCATGCGGTCAGGGCACGTCAAATGGTCGAGGATATTTTATTACCGATGCAAAAAGAAAATGGAGCTTGGCAAGGTGGTGGTTCAGAAGCTGGTCACGGAGAGATATACTGTACTTCCCTGGCCATGCTTGCTTTAGCCGTAAAGTATCACTACTTACCGATCTATCAGCGGTAAGTTGCACTATAGTCGTTTCACTTTAAACCGTATACCTGTTCAGCAACTTTTCCCTCTATAAGAGTCTGTTCTTCTAGAGTGAGGTTTGAAATGAATCTACGGCAAAGATCAACCCAAGGGGTATATTCTATGGCAAGCCTCGCAACAGGCCAATCAGAACCAAACATCATCCGGTTCGGGCCAAATGCATCCAGTGCGACCTCTAGGTAAGGAGTAAGATCAGCTTCTTTCCACTCCTTCCATTTTGCTTCCGTGGCCAGTCCCGAAAGCTTGCAAATCACGTTTTCTCTTTTAGCCAGTTCGTGCATGAGAGATTTCCATGGTTCAATTAAAGCATCTCCAATCCTCGGCTTGGCTATATGATCGAGAACAAAGACTTGACCGGGATGCTGATCCACGAATTGAATCGTTGGAGCTAACTGTCTTTCATAGATTAGGATATCATAAACCCAATTGAATTTCTTAATAAGACTGACCCCTTGATTGAAATCTTTACCAAGGATAAACTGATCATCCGGTTCATCCTGAACCACATGCCGAATTCCTTTAAGTAGACTTCGGTCAGCATAAGATTCCATAATTATCTCTACTTTAGGGTCTGCTAGAGGCAACCAGCCAACCACACCAAGGATAAAGTCATGATTTTCGGCAAAAAGTAAAAGATCATCTGTTTCCCTTAACGATTGGTCAGCCTGAACTGAAACAACTCCGTCAATCCCTGCCTCTGTAATATTTTTTTCAAGATCCTTCGGAAGATAATCCTTTTTTAAAATTTCCATTTGATCATTCATCCATGAATAGGTCACTGGATCATAATTCCAAAAATGGTGATGAGAATCTACTTTCATATTTATCTTAGTTTTGGTGGTTTTGATTTTAATTTCATCTCGGCAAGTAATGAGGGCCATCCCAAAATCGCAAGTCTTTGTTTCATTCTTCGATAGCCCATTCCATATACTGGGCTATTGTTTTGTTTCATGTTCTCACGAATGATTGAAGCGAGTTTTCCTTTTTCTTGCACCAGAGTGGCTTCAGAAACCAAATTACAAAAGCCTTCTACCACTGGAGCGGTATCTTCAATAAATCTCTCATTTAACCAAACATGTGCATATTCATGGGCAAGGACGGATGCACATTCAATATGAGGCATTCCATAAAGTATAAAAATTTCATGAGAAAAACTAGTTTTCGTCCTTTTCCCATCGCTGACGATTTTATAAGTGGTTAAAGTAAGCCCCCGCAGGTTTCCTCTAGCGTTAATTTTTAGTGCCTGTTTATCAATGACATCTTTTCCCACCACTCGAATTACTACATCTCCGGTTGGAACGGTAATTCCTAAAGCAGCCAAGGTTGGCCAAACTCGCTTTCTAACCTCCTCCATCCTCTTTGGATCAAAAACTCCATCGGAGGCACAGGATAAACATACAATTCTGCCATCTTTAAAAACTTGCTTGGACGAGATTGTTTCGGATGAAATAATCTTCGAACATGTGTCACACATTTTTGCCCTGTCGAAGTGATCTACATGAACCATCCCACCCCATTCATCTCGTTTTAATTTTTCGCCACCCTGAAATACCTTTGCACAAACAAGACACCGAAAACATGATTCATGAAACCTATAATCCCCAGCCTCCTTGACTGATT
>NHDJ01000130.1 GCA_002167265.1 Verrucomicrobia bacterium TMED56
AAGAAGAGATGACTACACTGATGGTGCTGTTAGAATAACAATACCGTCAACAAACCCGTAAAAATTAGGAGTTAAATTATGGCAATAACATCGGCAATAGCAACAAGTTTCAAAGTAGAAATCTTGAAAGGCGTTCACAATTTCACAGCATCATCTGGAAACACATTTAATCTAGCATTATACACAAGTGATGCATCTTTAGGTGCAGCTACTACAGCGTACACAACATCAAACGAAGTATCTGGATCTGGATACACTGCAAAAGGAAATGCACTCACAAGCGTAACTCCAGTTGCATCAAGCACAACTGCAGTTTGTGATTTCGCAGATACAAGTTTTACATCAGCTTCTTTCACGGCAAGAGGATGTATGATCTTTAATGAAGACGCATCAGGTGATCCATCAGTTTGTGTAATAGATTTTGGAAGTGATAAAACTGTAACTAGCGGAACTTTTACAATTCAATTTCCAACAGCAGACGCATCAAACGCGATCATCAGAATAGCGTAAGGAGGGTTAACGGATGTCCGTTACTCGAACCTTTACAGTAACGGTAGTCTCTACTGGCTCCGGCAATAAATATGTTATTGATGGCGTACAACAAGCTACAATTAATTTAGCTGAAGGTTACATCTATAAATTTGATCAATCAGATTCATCAAACGATACACATCCTTTAAGATTTGCAACAGCAGAAGACGCTGCAGGAGGAACTCAATATACAACTGGTGTAACTGCATATGGAACACCAGGGCAAGCTGGAGCATACACACAAATTACAGTCGCAAGTTCTGCTCCAAATTTATATTATTATTGTACAAACCACGGAGGAATGGGTGGTCAAGCAAACACTCCAACTTCAAACACTTGGAGTATGTTAACTTGGGATCAAAACTCTTGGGGTGCTCAAGATACAGCTAACGTTTTTCCTACAGGACTTTCAGCAACTTCATCCGTAGGTGATGGAACTAATATGGGAGTGCCACAACAAGGATGGAGTGGTAAATCTTGGGGCAATAACGAATGGGGTGAATTACCAGATAACACGGCCGTACTTACAGGTTTAGGATTAACAGCATCTTTAAACGCAGATGGATTATTATCTTTTCAATCAGCTGGTTGGGGCAGAAACACTTGGAATGATGGGCCATTCGGAGAAAGTAACGACCCAGTAGTAAGTATAACTGGACTTGGTATGACAGCTTCTGTTGGTGACGGAACTAATATGGGTGTTCCTCAAACAGGATGGGGCGGTCAATCATGGAGTACAGGAGAATGGGGCGCAGTAAATGATCAAGGCGCAGAATTAACAGGTCTATCAATGACAGCTTCTGTTGGAACATTAGAAGCGTATAACGAAATTGGTTGGGGTCGTGATGGTTGGAGTGAAGAGGCTTGGGGTAGAGCAAACGACGCGGCAGTATCATTAACAGGTTTTGGATTAGAGACAGGTCAAGGTAATAGCACTTGGGGTGCTAAAGGTTGGGGTAATAATTCTTGGGGTCTATTTGCATTAGACGATGTTGCAAGTGCTATGGGATTAACAGGAATTTCTTCTACAGGTTCTATTGGAACTTTAAGTTTACAAATTGATGCTACATTTAGTTTAACAGGAGTTTCTGCAACTTCTTCTGTAGGATCAGTTGATGCAGCAGACGTAATATCACCAACAGGTCAATCTGCAACATCTTCTGTAGGATCAGTAGTTATAGAAACAGCTTATGATATAACTGGTGTTTCTGCGACTGTTTCATTAGGTGCAACAGACGAAAATTCAAACCCTATAGTAATACCAACTGGAGTATCAATGACTTCAAGTTTTGGTTCTTTAGCACCTGCTGATATTATGGGCTTGACAGGGTTGTCTGCAACATTTAGTATAGGTACATTATCAGTTGACACAAGTTTAGATTTATCGTTAACTGGACAATCGGCAACGTCAAATGTAGCTGCTTTTGGAACCGCAACAGGCTTTGGAATTCAAGCATATCAAAGTATTGACACAGGTTCTAATACAAGTTATACAGATGTTGCTTAAGTATAAGCAAAATTAGGAGATAAAANATGGCTTCAACATACACACCTTTAGGGGTAGAACTTCANGCAACCGGTGAAAACGCGGGAACGTGGGGAACNAAAACAAANACAAANTTACAAATTTTTGAACAAATTTCTGGTGGATTTACACAGCAATCAATAGCAGGTGGTGCACAGACTACAACTTTATCAGTATCTGATGGATCAACTGGAGCTGTATTATCTCACAGAATGATTGAGTTTACAGGTACAATTACAGGAAACCAAGTTGTAACTATACCTTTAGATGTTCAAACTTTTTATTTTTTAAGAAATTCAACATCAGGTGCATACACAGTACAATTTAAATACGTGTCTGGATCTGGAGATTCATTTACATTTTCTGCAACAGACAAAGGTGATCAAATGGTATTTGCATCAGCGAGTGATGGAACTAATCCAAATATTGTTACTTTAGCTTTTGGTTCTGGTGATGGAGATGTAACACTTACTGGTACACAAACATTAACAAACAAAACTTTAACAGCACCAAAAATTGCAGATGCAGGTTTTATTGCAGATGCAAATGGAGCGGAGCAAGTAATATTTCAAACAACAGCTTCAGCAGTAAACGAAGTAGAAATTACAAATGCAGCTACAGGTAATGCACCAATCATAGGTTCAAGTGGAGAAACTAACGTAGACTTAAATCTAACTCCAAAAGGAATTGGGAGAGTTACATTAGGTGCAGGTAAAATTGAACAGCTAGCTGAAAAAGCTACAATATCTGCAACAGCAGCTACAGGTACAATTAACTATGATGTAGTTACACAAGCAGTTTTATATTACACATCTGCAGCGACAGGTAACTTTACAGTTAATCTTAGAGGAGATGGATCAAACACATTAAACTCTATTATGGATACAGGTGAATCAATTACTGTTGCTTTCTTAGTAACATGTACAGGATCAGCTTATTACAATAACGCAGTAACTATTGATGGATCTTCAGTAACACCAGAGTGGCAGGGCGGAACAGCTCCCTCTGGCGGTAATGCAAACTCCATCGATGTGTATACGTATACTATTTTTAAAACTGGTGATGCTGCATTCACAGCATTAGCAGCGCAAACGCAGTTCGCGTAATAACATAGGAGGAGAAAGAGAATGCCAGTACTAGGAACATTCGCAGCAGCATCAAGAGGAGGCTTCGGAGGACGAGGCGGACTAGGTGCACCTTATGACATAACAGGTTTTTTTGTCGCTGGTGGCGGCGGCGGTGGAATTGGCGGCGGCGGTGGCGGCGGTTTACGTTCAGACACAATCACTCTTTATAAAGGAGGAGTTTATACAATAACTGTCGGATTAGGAGGATCTGGTGCAACAGGAGCATCACCTGCTACAAGTCCAGACGTAAGTCCTCTCCAAGGCGGATCTTCATCAATTGCAGGACCAAAATTAACTACTTTCGAATCAGCCGGTGGCGGCGCAGGAGGAGGTGGAACAACACAAAATGGAAGACCAGGAGGTGCAGGCGGTGGCGCTTGGAACTCCGGAACAATTGGAACTGGTAACACTCCATCTGTATCACCATCACAAGGAGCTAACGGCGGAGGCCCTGGTGGATATACCGGCGGTCACGGAGGCGGTGGCGGCGGACCATCTGGAGCAACAGGTAATAACGGATCAAACTATTCAGGAGCNGCTGGAGGCNGCGGAACANNTTCTCCACTTTCAGGAACAAGCACTACATATAGTGGTGGCGGATCTGGTGGCGGTAGAGCTAACCCAGGAACACACAACGCAAACACATCATCAGCGGCAGGCGGCGGAGGTGCTGGATCAGATAGTGCACCAGGCGGAAGCGGAACTGATGGATTAGGCGGAGGCGGAGGTGGCCAAACTGGTCAAAGAAATACNCCTTTTGCTGGCGGACCTGGCGGAGACGGAGTTTCAATTTTAAGAATACCCACTGCTAANTACACAGGCGTAGTAACAGGAAGTCCAGCAGTATCAACTAGTGGTAGTACAACAATTGTAAAATACACAGGGACAGGAACTTACAAAGCATAATTATGGCTAGATATTGGGCGAATATAAACGAAGCTAACATGGTAGAAAAAATTGAAAGAGTCGAAGGCTTTGAAGGCAAAGCTGATTCTGAATGCATAGACTTTGTAAAAGCTCTTAATAAAAATACTGATAATTGGATTGAATGTTACAAAGAATCTGACAATAATCCTAGAGGTAATTACCCATCTGTTGGTTATGTGTATTTATCAACAGAAAATGTTTTTATGCCTCAAAAACCATTTCCTTCTTGGACTTTATCTTCTGATAATAAAACATGGGACCCACCAGTTGCAAAACCAGCTGACCCTTCTTGGACACCAGACGCAGAGATGACAGCAGAAGAATTAGCTGCTGCTGAAAAAATCTGGGCTTGGGATGAAGACTCTCAATCTTGGGTCTAACCATTGAATCTTATTAATTTTTAAAGTATAATCATTGTCATAGAAATTATGACAGGAAAAATAATAGATTTATTTCCAATACCTATTTATCAATCTTTAACAGGTATAAAATTTAATCGTGAACAATTAAGATATGTTGGACTTAAATATAAAGATAAAAATCCACTAGATTTAAAATTATTTAAAAACTTAAAAACATCTTTTGAGAATGCTTGTAAAAATTGTTTAGATAAAACTTTTTTAATAGACCCCATGATTAATATTAAAATAACAAACTCAAAATTTGATTATTGTTTGAATGGATATAATAATATTGAAAAAAAATATAATAGTTATTTAACAGGTGTTTATTGTTTTCAATCATCTAAGAAAGATGAAATTACTTTTGAAAAAGGTTTATATTCTCAAATAAAAATAAAGCCTACAACAAACACACGATATAATTCTTATAGTTGGAAGTTTGATTTGAGACCAGGAGATTTACATTTGTTTCCATCTTGGTTAGATTATGATTTTAATGAAAGAAAAAAACAAGTAGATGATAGAATACTTATAGTTTTTAACACTTACATCACAAATATAGGCGATGAAAAATTTATGAAACTAATGATATCTTTAGATGACAAGAAGGAACTGATTATAGTATGAAATGGAGAATACAAAGTTTATTTTCTACTGCTCTGTATGTAGATAAATTAGATTTTAAATTTAATAAAAAACAATTTAAATATATTAAAACTTGTGAGAGAAAAGAAAATACACATAACGTATCAAGTTTGAATAGCTATGTTTTAAATTTAGATACGTTTAAAAATTTAAAAAAGAAAATAGAAGAGAAAGTAGCACATTATTTATTAAAAATAGACTTTGCACCTCTTGACACTGAATTTTTTATAACGCAATCCTGGTTTAATTATACTAAAGAAAAACAAGCACATCACGAACATGAACATCCCAATAGTTATTTATCTGGTGTTTACTACATAGATGCTAATAAAAAATTAGACAGTATTATGTTTTCAAATAAAAGATATACCGGACAAATTTCATTACCAGCNACACAGTATAATGATTATAATTCTAAATCATATAAGTTATCTGTATCTACAGATGATATTATTTTATTTCCCTCTTCAACAACACATAGAGTAGATACTAAAAAAGGAAAGAACGAAAGANTAAGCCTGGCTTTTAATGTTTTTATTAAAGGTAATTTAGGCGATGAATATGAATTATGGAAATTAAAAATTTAAAATTTGAAACTAATATATACACTACAACTATTAAATTAAGTAAAAAATTTTTATCTTTGTTTGAAGATATGCACTTGGAAGAACGTGAAGAAAATAAAAATAATTTTTATAAAAAACAATTTGAAGATACAATTAAACAACAAGATATTTATGATTATATAAGCCCTGCNATTACTAAAATAGTAAAAGCTAGTTTTAAATTAGATTCTTGGTGGGTTCAAAAGTATGCACCGGGTGACTCTCATATGATACACACACATGGAGCAGCACCTAATCTAAAATCTTTTGTTCTTTATTTAAAATGTAGTAAGGACTCTTCTAATATTGTATTTTATCAACCAGGATTTCCTTTGTTAGAAGAACAAAAACCTCATTGTGTAAAACCACATAAGGGGTTGCTAATTGTTTTTCCTTCGTATATACCTCATCAAGTTTTAAGAAATAAAGATAATGAAAGATTAATACTATCAGGAAATATTTATCATGGATAAAAAATTTTTTTATGTATCCTCAGTACCTAAATCAGGTCAAACTATATTAGCTTCTTTATTACATCAAAATAAAGATATCTGTTTTACACCTAGATCTATAGTTTTGCAAATGATCTGGGAACTAGCACAGATAAAAACTTATAGTATTCTTTATCGAAACTTTCCTGCTGCCGAAGCTTTTGATTATGCAGTGTTTAATATGTTTAAAAATTATTATGATAAACTTACAGATGCTAAATACATTTTAGATAGAGGTCCTTGGGCAGAGCCTTATAATAGAAATCTATTATCTTTCTTAGAAGATAAACCTAAATTTATAATTATATACAGACCAATTTTACAAAGCTTAGCTGCTTTAATGAAAGTAGAAAAACCAAATTTAAGTTGCTCTGTTTATAAAAGATGTATGAGTCTTATGTCACCAGGTGGTGATGTACATTGTTCTTTAAAATCTATAAAAGAGATTATTAGAAACAAAGAAGATCACATAATAATTCATTACAAAGATATAGTAACAGATCCCGTTGCTACAGTTAAAAAAATATATAATTATCTTGGTTTAGAATTTAAAGGAGTTAGAACGACTAATTTAGATCCGTATGAAATTAAAGGTATAAAATACCGCGATCATTTATTCGATTTGATTCCTCATCAAAACTTACACACACTTAGAACAGATAAGATAGATCCTAACGTAGAGATTGATGTTGAAAAACATTTACCTAAAGACATTATAGAGATGTTTAAAAATAGTGATGTTTTATAAACATGCACATAAATATCATAGATAATTATTTTAATAGAGAAGAGTGTAATCAACTTATAGAATTGTATAGTAGATTTAAATATTTAGCAGAACCTTTCTACAATGTAATACCTTTAAAAGTAAAAGACTTACTACCTAAAAAATTTATTACTAAAATAAATAAGACAACTACTTTAATAAATAAATCTAAGATAGATTGGATTGAAGTTGTTAAATGGCCTTTAGGGTCATATAAGGAGCTACACTACGACTGCCAGAAAGACACAACTAAGTTAAGTTCTATCACTTTTTTAAATGACGACTATGAAGGTGGAGAGCTATATTTTAAAGATGAGACTGTGATTAAACCTAGAGTGGGCAGAGCAGTATTCTTTGATGGTAACTTTTATGAGCACGGTGTTAATAAAGTAAATAAAAAAATAAGATGGCAGCTAACAGGATTTTATGAATAGCATTACAATAGTAGGTGGAGGAACAGCAGGTCTTATTACTGCGTTAATCTTAAAAAAAAGATTAGACGTAAAGATACAAGCTATAGTTCCTAGCAACATAGGTATTATTGGAGTAGGTGAAGGATCTACAGAACACTTTGATGATTTTAGACAACACTTACATTTAGATGTTAAAGACGTGTTGCGAGAAACAAAGGGCACATTAAAGTCAGGTATTATGTTTGAAGATTGGACTAATAAACATTCTCGTTACCTACATCACATACACAGCATGTGGAATATAAAATTAGGACTTAGTGCTAGAAATTATGAATACCTAATGATTAATAATAAAGGCGCTAGTTGTTTTGCACCTATGACTCTTTTTCATAATGAAGTAGGACTAGAACCATCAGATAGACTTGTTCAATATCATTTTAATACATTTAAATTAAATGAATACTTAATTAAACTTTGCAAAGAAAATAATATAAATATTATTGATGATGAAATTGTAGATGTAAATTTAAATGATAAAGGAATAAAAGAATTAAAAGGTAAAAAGAAAACATATAAGAGTTCTTTTTATATTGACTGTACAGGATTTAAAAAATTATTAATTAGTAAGTTAGGAGCTAAGTGGCAATCTTATTCTAAATATTTAAAAACAAATTCTGCAATAGCTTTTCCTACAGGAGATCAAGAAGACTATAATATTTGGACATTAGCTAAAGCTATGAAGTATGGTTGGATGTGGCAGATACCAACCTATGGTAGAACAGGCAATGGTTATGTATACAGTGATCAGTACACAAATAAAGAAGAAGCAAAAAAAGAAATAGAAAAACTATTAGGTAAAGAGATAGAGATAGCAAAACATATTAAATATGATCCAGGGGCTTTAGATAAACCATGGATAAAAAATTGTGTTGCTGTTGGTCTGTGTGCAAATTTTGTAGAACCATTAGAAGCGACATCTATAGGAACTACAATACAACAAGCTTTTCTTTTGATGCAATATCTAGAAAATTATAATCAACAATCTATCAATATCTACAATAAACAAGTTTCTACTGTAATGGAAAACGTAAGAGACTTTATACAGCTTCATTATATTAATGATAAAAAAACTACAAATTTTTGGAAAGATGTTAACAAGGTAGAACCATCAGATACACTAAAACAATATATGCACGTATGGAAATCAGGTAGATTACTAAAATCTACAGACATGGAATCTATTGGTCATTATAATTTATTCACATTATTTAAAGAAGATAATTTTAATTTGATAGCTTATTTTAATGGTTTAATAGATACTAAATTATTGAGAAATTCATACAACATAGTCAATAAAAATTTAAAAAGATATTGGTTGGAAAATCGTATAGAAGGTGATATGTTATGGCGTAATACGGACAGAACAAGAAAGATGTCACATAAAAAATATATACAGGAGATACATGATAAAAATTAAAAAGAACTTTCTAAGCTCAAAAGACTATAAAGATTTATTTAAAATAATATCTGGTAATCAGTTTCCATACTATGCGATGCCTTATCAAACCAAGCATACAAAAACTAAAAATAAACAAGAACATTTATTACAACACATCTTAATGAGCGGTGAACAAATAAATAGTGATTGGTTTAGAAAGATAGTAATACCTTTTGCTTTAGAACTAAAGCTAGAAAAAATGATATACGCACGTTTGAATTTAACTATTAATCAAAATAAAGCACATGCTAGTTCTTGGCACACAGATTTTAAAGTAACTAAAGAAGAAAAGTCAAGAGCAGTTACAGCAATTTATTATTTTAATACCTGTAACGGAGCAACTGAAATAAAGGGACACAAAAAAATTAAATCATTAAAAAATCAAATGATTATATTTCCAAGCAAATTACCTCACAGAGCAATACAACAAACAGACACTACTTTTAGGTGGGTTTTAAACTTTGGGTATATATCTAGATGAAGGAAATAAAAAAAGTAGTTATTGTTGGTGGTGGTTCTTCGGCTATGTTAGCTACCGCATTTATTTCTAATAACACTAATTATGAAATAACAGTGATTGATAAACCAGGTGGTTCACCTATTGGTGTGGGTGAAGCTACACTACTTAATTTTAAACCTTTTATGGATTCATGTGGTTTTAATTTTAAAGAATGGTTTGATGCATGTGATGCTACATATAAAACAGGTATTTTATTTCCTGGTTGGACATCTAAGAAAGAGGTATGGCATCCTTTTATAATGCACCCTTATGAAAATACACCAATAGAAAACTTTGATAAAAATAATGATAACGGTTTTCATATAGATTGTATAAAACTAGCAAAATTTATAAAAGAAAAAATTAAACACAAAGTAACTTTTATAGAAGATACTGTTCAGTTTCAGTCAGAAAATTATGTTCAGTGCGAAAATAATAAAATTTATGCTGATGTATTTATTGACTGTACAGGATTTAAATCCTTACTTCATCAGACCGACAAAGTAGATCTTTCTAAAAGATTGATCTGTGATACAGCGATTGCTGGGCATGTCGAATATGAAAACGAAGAAGAAAAAAGAAAGTATGTAATATGTGAGGCTGTATCTTGTGGTTGGATATGGAAGATACCTGTAAGACATAGAATAGGAACAGGTATAGTATTTAATAGAAGAATAACATCAGTTGAAGAAGCTGCAATGGTATTTACGAATCATTGGAAAGATAGGGTTAAAATAAGAAAAACAATTGATTGGACTCCATACTACAAATTAAAACCGTGGAAAAATAATGTTATAGCCATAGGCTTATCAGCTGGTTTTATAGAGCCGTTAGAAAGCACAGGTTTAGCATTAGCTATGGAAGGTGCTTATCAGTTTGTTGTATTAACAGAATCAGGATATATGAAACAGTCAACTAGATCTTTGTATAATTCTATACTGACATCTTTCTTTGAAGAATCTATAGATTTTGTTGCAATGCATTATTTAATAAATGAAAGAAAAGAAAAAATCTGGCAAGAAGGTAGAAGATTAAAAAAACCAATTCAAATAGATTATTATAATAAGAGATTAAAAGATCCTTTACATTATAAGGATAGCCAGTACAGTTTTTTTGGAGGTAGTAATTGGGTAACATGGTTAAGACAAACATAATGGACTATGTTTTCGTTACCAACGATATTGGTAAAGAAGACTGTCAATTTATAATCGAAGATCTTAAGAACAAAGAAAAGCTAAAGCATCATTGGTACGACAATATAACTAAGAATAGATACTCAAATGCAACTGCAGAACCAGATGTCTATTTCGCTAATGAAATACATAGTCAACTTCTATTGCCTATTGTTAAGCAAGCTATTGAAAAATACGAAAAACAAAATGTTCCTAAATTTGCTAGAAGAATGATAGATAGAATTTCTAATATTAGATTTAATTTTTACAACAAAAAATCTACTATGAGAGAACATATAGATAATATTCAAAGTATATTTGATGGAAAAGAGAAAGGTATACCTATGTTATCAATAGTAGGTCTGTTGAATGATGATTACAAAGGTGGCGAATTTTTGATGCAGGATAAATTGATACCCTTAAAAGCAGGAGATATACTAATTTTTCCCTCTTCCTTTTTATACCCACATACTGTACAACATGTAAAAAAGGGTGTTAGGCACTCGTTTGTCTGCTGGGCATATTAAACTTTAATTTTTATATAAACTCAGTATAATGGAGGATTATGGCATTACAAAAAGTACAGTTCTTACCTGGATTCAATAAACAAATTACGGATACTCAAGCTGAAGGCCAATGGGTAGATGGCGATAACGTTAGATTTAGATATGGCACACCTGAAAAAATAGGTGGTTGGCAACAATTGGGTAATAATAAATTAACAGGTGCAGCTAGAGCCATGCATCATATCGTAAATAGAAGCGGTCAAAAGTTTTCAATTATAGGTACAAACAGAGTTTTATACGCTTACTCAGGAGGTGTATTCTACGACATACATCCTATTAGAGCTACAGCCACACTTACCAGCGCATTCACTACAACCAATGGATCAGCTGTAGTTACTATAACTTTTTCTTCTGGTCATAGTCTTGCACCTGGAGACATAATATTGTTAGATAACTTTAGCACTATTACAGGATCTAATTTTGGTGCATCTGATTTTGACGACAAAAAATTTATGGTGACATCTACACCAACAAACTTAACAATAACAATTACAATGCCCTCAAATGAAACGGGATCAGGTGCTACAACATCAGGTGGTATTAGAGTTCAATCTTACTATTCAGTTGGACCGGCAGAACAGCTACCAGGTTTTGGTTGGGGTCTAGCTTCTTTTGGTGGTACAGTTGCTAATGCACTTACAACAACTTTGAACGGAGCAATCGATGCTTCTACAACAACCATTGTTTTAACAAGCGTTGTTAACTTTCCGTCAACAGGTACAAACCACATACAAATAGATTCAGAAGAAATATCTTATACTGGAATCTCAGGTAACACATTAACAGGCGTGACTCGAGCAGCGAGAGGCACAACAGCAGCATCTCATTCTGATGGTGCAACGATTACAAACACATCTGACTTCGTAGCGTGGGGCGAAGCAGCATCAGGAGATCTAGTAATTGATCCAGGTCTTTGGTCGATAGATAACTTTGGTGGTAAAATTATAGCACTGATACATAACGGACAAGTTTTTGAATGGGATTCAAATGCAGCGAATGCAACAACAACGAGAGCCACAATTATATCGGGCGCTCCAACTGCATCAAGAGATATGATTGTATCTACACCAGATAGACACTTAGTATTTTTTGGAACAGAAACTACGATAGGAACACCAAGCACACAAGATGAAATGTTTATAAGATTCTCTAACCAAGAGGATATTAACACCTACACACCTACAGCTACTAATACTGCTGGTACACAGAGACTGGCTGACGGATCTAGAATTATGGGAGCCGTTAGAGGTCGTGATGCAATTTACGTTTGGACTGACACTGCTTTATTTACACAAAGATTTATTGGACCACCTTTTACATTTGGTTTTGCACAGGTAGGTACAAACTGTGGACTAATAGGACAGAACGCTGCTGTAGAAGTAGATGGTGCTGCTTACTGGTTTTCAGAAAATGGTTTCTTTAAATATGCAGGTGCCCTACAATCATTACCATGTTTAGTAGAGGACTTTGTTTACAATGATTTAAATACTACAGCTAATCAACTTATTAACGCAGGGTTAAATAACTTGTTTGGTGAAATTAATTGGTTCTACTCTTCTTCTGGTGCAACAGTTATTGATAGATGTGTAACTTATAATTATGTTGAGTCCACACCTCAAAGACCTGTTTGGACTACGAGCACATTAGATAGAACAACATGGCAAGACTCCGCTGTATTTGGTAAACCACATGCTACAGATTATGATGCTGGTTCTAACAACTCTTATGATGTTGTTGGCAATACAGATGGATGCACAATCTATTACGAGCATGAGACTGGCACAGATCAAGTTACTACTACAGCTACAACAGCAATAACTTCTAATATAGAGTCTGGAGACTTTGATATTAGTCAAGGAGGTGATGGTGAGTTCTTTGCAAAGATTAGAAGATTTATACCAGACTTTGTATCTCAAACTGGCAATACACAAATTACATTACAATTAAGAAACTATTCTAATGACGCACAAGCAAGTTCTGCTCTTGGACCTTTTACGATTAGTTCTTCAACAACCAAAGTTGACACTAGAGCTAGAGCCAGAGCTGTGTCTTTAAAAGTAGCAAATACAGCTTCACAACAGAATTGGAAACTTGGTGGATTTAGATTAGATATACAACCAGATGGTAGAAGATAATGGCAAAGATAGTACAAATATTAACACGACCTGCTAGAGAATATAGTCAAGATGTTGCTGATGCTCAGGTGAGAGATCTTGATAGTATAATACAAAA
>NHDJ01000131.1 GCA_002167265.1 Verrucomicrobia bacterium TMED56
CCCCTCTCTTCATCCGGAACCTCTTCGAGAATTTCCTTACGTTCTTTCTCCCCCATGTCCTCTAGAACTTGAACCGCCTCATCAGAATCCATCTCGGTGATTACTTCAGCCACCTCACGAGCCGAGAGGTTGTCAGTGATCTCATGCCTCAGATGGTCTTCCAGCTCAAATAGCAAATCATGATCCAGTTCTTCTCTCAACGCATCCAAAACCCTCGCGCGGAGAGTCTTGGGCAAAAGTCCGAACGCATCTGCCAGATCCGAGTGGTGAAAGCCCTCCAAGTGAGCTTTTAAAGCTGGATCGGAACCTTCTTCTAAAAGACGCACCAATTCTTCAAAACGCTCAGGATTTTCTTCCGGATTGTCGGGATCTATACGATGAATCATATCATGTTTTTCCTTAAGTGCATTCATCGAAGGTCGGATTTTAAAAGTTTGAAAAGTTTATTTTAATGCCATTATGGGAACCAATCTGCAATCGAAAACCCTCGATAGTTTAGAATACAAACCGGTCAGGAAATTGTATAACCCAAGGCTTCATCCAACATTGCAATATGAGCCTTAACCCGAATTCTGATATCCATCTCGGATGGTGTCTCCCAAACAAAGGTTCTTTCAGCGATGTTCTCCTGCAAAAAAACTGCTTCGGGCAGACCTTCTTTAGGCAAAGATGATTTAGATGGACGAATGATTCCATTCCTTGACCACCTGCCTTCGATTTTTTTTCTCTTGTCTATTGGAATGTGTACCTTTCCCGCTCTTAAAATTTCAGTGGCTTTATTGTCTTTAAAATTAGCGGTCGGATTTTCATAGAGGTAAATTCCATTTGCGTCAAAATCTTCATGTAAATTGATTGCCAGTGAAAACCTCATCTCTCTCGATCTTTTAACTATCTCTTGAATTACTGGAGATTTGGGTTGATTCCATTGCCGGTTCAAATCATCTCCACTTCGGTCGGAACGTGAATTTTGGCACAATCCCCAAGGGTTTAGGCATGGGTAAATTAAGGTCGGTTGTTTCGAAAGAAAACTGCTTCTTTTATTTGCCCAGCTTAATAATGCTAACGAACCACCAGCTTCATCACCGTGGATTCCAGCTGACAGGTAGAAAGCGTTTGCCGACTTAATTCCCTTGGAAAAAACTTGATAGCACGGCAAACCATCTGCCATCGCAAACTTCTTAAATTTCCAACCTTGAACCTTACAAAGATCCCTCCACTGACTGATCAATAGCTTGTAGTTGTGAGACTCTCCGTAAGGAATAGTGAAATGGTCTTTCATAAACAACTTCTTAATCATATGAAATTGCTTATATCTGTCGAAATTTTAAAAGCTAAATATCTACTTATCTAAGTTAAAAATGTCTGGTAAAAACTACTGTATGAGTTTTATGGAAATAAGCAGATTAAGTTGGTATCCCTACCGTTTCGCTCTTTAATTGTGGCGAATGTACGGGCATCTTTTCCTGCAACCCATCTTACTTTTCCGAGCAAATAATCNTTCATTAAGTCTTTAAATTCAGGGTTTGAAGAACCAAGGAAACCATGGGGTATAAATTTCGTGTTAGAACCAACTGGTTTCGAGCTTCCGCTGGATTCTTCAAGTTCACAAGCTCGGGAGATTTGCTTTGGGGGAGAGTGACCGATTTGGGCATCTTGGTCAGTTTCGGAATTTCCGCAAGCTATCTCAATGGAATTTTCACTCGAAGGCCGGGGTGGGTTTTTTAACCTGTGTAGGGAGCCGCAAGTTCTATTAAATCTGGAAATTTCAGTCTTATCAGGATTCGTGATATCCCGGTTTTGGATAATTTTTTGAATATGAGATCTGACCTGTTCGGAAATTTCTTTTGAATCAATAAATTCATTTCTGTGAGCATTTTTAGTAAAGGGACTTTTAAAACTCATTCTTTAGTTTAGCGCAAAAAAAAGGAAAAAAACAAAAAAAGATGTTTTTTTTAAATGCAATCCCTTTTAAAAAGTTCCCAGGGCAGGTTGATTCCAATACAAATTAATTCCTTGAGTGTTATTGCGAACAAACAATTTCCACTTGATCCAGATGCCTGTTCCCAATTTTCATATGGGAACGCATAATAAGTCAGAAATATTAAATTGAAAAGTAAGAGATTGGAAATTCTCATCTTTTAAACATCATAAAAAAGAGGAATTTTTTTCCATATATTTACTTTTATAAATTGAAATCCTAAAACTTTCTAAAAGTATTAATCACAATGAACGGCATTCAAGTTACAAACTATACTCAAATACTATCTTTAACTCTCATCGATGAATAAGTTTTTTCTGGTACTCTCAATTAAAATTTTAACTTTCGGCCTTCATACAACTACTGCTTGCGGAAGCTCTTTAAATATAGCAAAAGCTGGAAAATATCCTTACTCAGATCCAGGTGGTGGTCGTAAAAATTACTCATTGTCCGACCAAAAAGTTAATCAAGCCCGGATCTACGATTTCTATCAAAGACAGGCAGATTATTACATGGCGAACCCGGATAAAATTCCAGAGATAATACCCGCATATCCTGGACTTGATGGTGGCGTTCATGGCCATTGGGGCAAGTATAACCAGAATAACCATAACGANGGAAGATGGAACGAAGGCGAACAAGGAGAGCACTTTTCTCATGTGGTAAAAGCAAAGGGATTAAATGTAGAAAAAGGAATCTGTGTGAAATTGGGTGACGGGCATATCCTGTCCACCTGCTTTGATCCACAATCGCTGACTTACAGAACCGTCTGGCAGGACGGATGGGTAAAATTCCAGCCTTTCCGTTGGGGCAGTTCACGAGGGGCCAATATCGATGGAACCCCATGGTTTGCAATCGCCAAGGCGGAGATGCCCGAGGGGGGGGAATACCTGGGATTGCGCCGGTTCGGGAATCGGGTGGTCTTCGAATACAGGATCGGCGGAGTCAGATTCGAAGACGAGCCTTGGGCAACAAAGAATGCCTTTTACAGGAGGATAGATATCAAGGATGCTGGCATGAGTTTGGCCCTGCCCTGTCGGGTGATGGACGGAGAACTTAAAGTGCAAGTGATTGAATCGGAGGGCGTCCTCGGGGCCCGCTGGGCCGAGGGAGAAATTATTATCCAAGAGGCTAAGAAGAATGGGACTCTCATCATCCGAATTTCCAGGGAAAATAAATCAGCCAGCGAAGCCGACGCACTTGCTCACTTAAGAGCAAAGCGAAGGATCGGGAAGCGTTGGAAAGAAGTTCTGCATGTTCCTGGCGAACTGGGCAAAGCCAACCCTGAAGCAAACTACTTAGTAGACACCCTTAATGTTCCTTACGACAATCCATATAAAACTGTTATGCAATTAACCAGCATGGCCTTTTTACCTGATGGGAACGCTTTAGTCGCAACACTNCCCGGGGATATTTGGTTGGTCAAAGGAATTTCAGATGATCTCAAGAAAATCACCTGGCAACGATATGCGACCGGTTTCAACCAGCCCATTGGTATCCATATCGACAAGGAGGGAATCTTTGTTCTCGACCGTCTGCAAATTTCTCTCCTACACGACACCAACGGGGATGAAGAAGTCGACCACTACGAAAAATACGCCAACGATTTCGGCGGATTTGACCGAAGCCATACCCATACCTTCGGACTGCACAGGACAAAGGACAAATCCTTTCACTTTATCCAGTGGACAAGTGTGTTCCGTACGGGACCCGATCGTATCACCAGAAAAGTGGCCACAGGAGTTCGAAACTGCATGGCAGTGGGCGGTTCAGATAATTTTTTCTGGGCCGGGCCACAGGAGGGAACCTGGACACCAACCTCGGCGATTATTGAAGTCAAACAGGGAGAAGAATATGGATTGGGTGGTAAGGGAATCTCTCCTCCCCTATGCTATGTTCCCCGGGGAATTGATAATTCAACCGGGGGAATGAAGGAGATTACCAGCAACAAGTGGGGCCCTTTTCAAGGATCGCATGTAGGGCTGAGCTATGGATCAGGCACTCACTACCTTATTCTTAGGGACGACACAAGTACGCGCCCACAGGGTGCGATTGTTCCGCTTGAAGGAAATTTCCTTGCAGGAGTGATGCGGGGCGATTTTCATCCAAAAGACGGCCAACTCTATGTGGTCGGACTAGACGGTTGGGGAGATTATTCCATTGAGGACGGATGTTTCCANCGGGTGCGATACATTGGTGGAAAAGTTCGAAAGCCAAGCGGNTTCAAAGTCCATGCGAACGGCATACGGATCGATTTCAACAACCAGCTCGATCCCCGCTGGACTTCAGAAACAGAACATTACTTTGCCCAGGCATGGAATTATGAATACGCAAAGCGTTACGGTTCACCAGAGTTTTCCGCGAAATTCCCGGACAAACTTGGACATGACCGGGTAAAAATTCGGTCGGTCAGATTACTGGACAATCGAAAATCTATTTTTATAGAAATGCCCGACCTTGAACCAATCATGCAGCTTTACATTCGGATGCACTTACTGGACATCGATGGCACGGAATTCAAGACGGATCTTTTCTGCTCACCCATGTTTCCTGATAAGCCGTATTCAATGAAAGGATTGGCAAAACCGAGAAAAGACAAGCTGTCATTTGTATCCTTACGCGTAGCCAGCCAGGAATCGAAAAAGAAACTGGACTACACCGGCAACATAATTGAAGGTGAACNGGAGATTAATATCGACACCTTGAGCGGTCTGAAATACTCGATAAATTTAATTGAAGCCAAACCAAATGAGGCTTTGGCCATCCAATTAAACAACATCGATGCCATGCCCCATAATTTGGTAATTGTGGAACCGGGTAGCACTCAAAAAGTAGGAGATGCTTCGTTTAAAATGCTAAGTGACCCTAAAGCCGGAGAAAAGAACTACGCCCCCGCTTTACCCGAAGTCTTCCAAGTTCTTCCTGTAATTAATCCGGGGCAATCCCACACCATTCATTTTAAGGCACCTGAGAAACCTGGTGACTATCCCTATATTTGCACATTCCCCGGGCATTGGATGGCAATGCAGGGAACCCTAAGGGTAATACCTTAGTNGGGAAAACCCTTTGCAATCCAATAATAATTTACCTTTTAGATATGAAAAATCTTCCCAGAGTATTATTTGTCGATGACCAAGCTGAAGTTCTTGAAGAATTGAAAAATCATGTTTCTGAACTTTGCGAACCATACGCCTCACTTTCAGCCGAAGAAGGTCTTGAAATTTTCAAAAAAAATGGTCCGTTTTCCATTGTAGTTTCCGATCAAATTCTTCCGGGAGTGAATGGATCAGAATTTCTCGCGATGATCAACCGTCGAGATCCGTACTGCTCGACTATGCTACTGACTGGTCACGCAAATTATTCTGACGCAATGCGAGCAGTTAATAATGGACATGTTTTTCGATTATTGGAAAAACCATATTCCCCCGATTCTCTAAAGGAAGCGGTTGAAGCTGGTATTCGCCAGCGAAAGTTGATGGAATCAGAAAAAGTCCTTCTCCAAGAAACATTGGTTGGTGCAGTCAATGCNCTTACCGACACATTGGCTACAGTAAAGCCCTTGTTTTTTGGGAGAGCCCAGAGGGTAAAGCGATTAGCAGGAGAGGTCGCAATGTACTTGGATTTTCCCCATGTTTGGCAAGTTGAAACCGCTGCCGTTTTTTCCCAACTTGCATCGATAACTCTACCGGAAACAGAGGCAGAAAATGTTTTTCTGCGTAAAAAACTCCATCCACATGTTCTTAAGTTGGTCGGGAATTTCCCGACCGTAACTGATCATCTCTTAGGGCACATCCCCAGATTAGGCGAAGTCCGGGAAATTATCGACTGTTTGATGGTTAGTCCTAAACCCTATCAAACTCAGGAAAAAACCTTAATTTATCAGGCCTATGAAATTCTAAACACTGTATTGGAATATGATTATCTTGAAGTCGCAGGTCATGAATCTGAAATTATCCTAGCCACACTCAAAGGGGGAAATAAACGATTCAATCCTAAAGTTATAGAGGCAATGTCGCTATTGCTGCATAAGTCAAAAACTCGATATCTTGTAAACGAACTCCCTTTTGAAGATTTAAAGGTTGGCATGCGATTAGCAGAAAACCTTCATTTAGAAACCGAACTACTGGTCGCTCCAAAAGGAACAGACATAACTAAACATTTCTTACAAGTTCTACACAACTATGATACCTGCTACGAAAAAAGTCCTTTTCCCAAGCTGATAAAAGTTTTTGTAAGGGATTAGTAATGTCTTCAAATGTCATGATTCCATGGAATTAAACTGACATCGATAAACAAAATTTTGAGACAACATATATTTCAAACGATTAAGGCATTTTCGGTCAGCTTCATTTATCTTTTTTGTGGCTTTCATTTGTCTGCTACTTCCAAAGAGAATTATTTAAAATCGATCGGATGGGATGAAAAGGTAAGCAATCCCACAATCAATAAAAGTTTTGCCAGTGATGTTGAAGATATCCGAAAGACTGACCTCGATCAGGTTATCTCCGATTTCCACATGCTCTTTGGAGGTGGATTCCCGCACAGCGTTTTTGTAACCGGTGCTTCTGCTGCGGCCAACCAACCTCTTCTCTCTGCTGCTGCCACTCTTTTGGGCCACACACCTGAACTGGGAAGTTACCTGTCCTCCGTTGGTACCAGCACAAACGACAGCCGGAATCCACAATTTGTTATTTTTATCGAAAAGGAAAGTGTGGAGGGTCATGAGCACCAACTCGCGGTCTTTGCTCATGAATACTACCATATTTATCAAAACGCTCCGTTACTTGACCAACCCGAAACAGCTGAACCTTATACTTGGGTAATGGAAGGTGGGGCTGCTCTCATGGAAACCCTCTATGTTAAATCAACCCCGAATCAGTATCCATATAAGCAGGAAAATATAGCTGAACTGCTTGCTCTATGCAAAGATTATTATGATCAATATCCAAGTTTTCAATTCGGAACTGAGCAGGAAACCCATTCAGGAATAAACCCCGATGGCATCTACAATTACAATCTCGCAACCGTTGCCATGTCCTACCTTGCTCACCTCACAAACTTTAGACAAGTACTATGGCCAGACTGGTATTCCAGAGCACATGAAATAGGCTTTGCAAATGCTTTCGCTGAGCATTTTGGTATGACAAAAACAGAATTTTACACCAAGTTTAACAACTTCATAAGAAATAACTCTAAAGAAAACATCGAATATATTGCACCCAAAACTTATGTGCTCTCTACTCTTCTTGCTGAACCCGACTTAAATGATGATGATTCGGATGGTTTGTCCAACTACGATGAAGTGGTAAGACATGGAACAAGTAAGTCGGATGATGATTCCGATGATGATGGATTCACAGATGGAAAGGAAGTCCTGCTTGGATTAAACCCAACCGGAACCATTGCAAACTTTGTTAATGCAGAATACATCGGAGATGATTGGAGAAAACTTGATGGATTTGGATATTACTACGAAAAACTGTCCCCATGGTATTTCCATAATGGCATGGGATGGTTTTATTCTCCATCTTTGGAAATTGCTAATTTCTGGTTTTATCTCGAGGATCTTGGATGGTGTTGGTTTAATCAATCTGTCTTCCCTTTTTTCTTTCAGAATGCGTCCAAGTCATGGATTTACTTCCGGGAAACAGACAGCGATCTACTCCTCTACAATGCAGGGAATTGGACTTCTCAAAAGTAAAACCCTATTCTACCATTTTCCATACATTGGGTTAGGTAGTAAAAAATATTTCCTCCCTATTTCACCGGAAAGATCGCTGGGAAAGTCCCCCATTTGATCACCGATGTATCCAACCACAGTAAAAGGACCTGCCTGTTCCATCCTTCCTGTACCATTTAGAACCTCTGCTCTTCTTATCTCCTTGGTGTCCAATTTACTCTGCCTGAGCAAGAATAAGTCATGATCATTCAGTACACCTAATTTTCGCAAATTTTCCCGTGTCGGATTTAGGTTGTGATGCATCCGGTTGCTCAGGAAAACAACGCGTACCCCATTCATTCTAACTGACTCTAAAAAGTTTTTTGATCCCGGAACAAGCTTGGCTTCTTTTCTTTTCACCCATAGGGACCATGAGTCTTGGGTAAAACCAAGACCAGCATTCCATCTTTCGACCTGATAGGTACTATTATCCAAAACTGTTTCATCCAAATCGACCACCACTGCATATTGCTTACTCTGCTCTTTACCTTTTACAACTTCGGGAAGCTCTGTCTGAACTTGAACACTTTCGGCAGCTTTTCGAAAAATATAAGTGCATGAATACTGGTACTCTTTTGAATTCCTGACCCACCGAACATCATTGGGTAAAGGAGGATTTGCTACAGCTGACTGAACTCCAAAAGAAAATAAGATGAAAAGACCGGGAAATAAAAATTTTGCCATCATGTTCATAGGTATGTCCTTTACTTGATTTCCAATATCGCAGTTACCGGATAATGGTCAGACGGATATCGTCCGCTCTCGTTAGTCCGGTCAATCGACGCATGAAGAACTTTCAAATCAGGACTGCACAATACCCAATCAATTCGGTTCCCGATCAATCGGCCATTCCATGCGGTAAAGGTACTTTCCTCATCGGTGCGGGTTGGGTGAGCATGCCTAAATGTATCCAAAAGATTCCCGCCAACCAATACATTATATGGTTTACTTCCCTCACCGGAATTAAAATCTCCGGTTATAACTACGCTGGATCCTTGCTTCATTAAACCTATTCTATTTCTGATAATTTTGGCCGCCTCTTCGCGGGCAACTTTACCTCTGTGATCAAAATGAGTGTTAAGAAAATAAAATTTCCTTCCCTTGTTTTGTTTATCAGTAAGTGATACTAAATTAGCAATTCTTGGCAGGGAAGAGTCCCAACTTTTGCTCCCGGGTTCATCCTGATTTTCTGATAACCAAAAGGTTGATTTTTCTAAGGTTAAAAACCGGTTCTTTTTAAACATTACTGAACACGCCTCCCCATCTTTTGGATCCACTAATCGACTTCTTCCATAGTAATCATAACCTGGCAAGTTCTCCCTTAAATATTTTTCCTGCATCGGAAACACTTCCTGCAATCCCAGCAAATCAGGTTTGTATTTCTTTATTGTACGAATCACCAGATCTTTTCGTAAATCCCATCGGTTAGGTCCGTCATTAGCAATTCCAAGTCGAATGTTAAAACTCATCACTCTTAAAGCTTTTGAATTTTTTTGATTTAAAAAAACCTCCTCTTTTCCCGGGAGGACCAAAACAGAGACAAGCAATATAAAAAAATAAGGGAACTTCATCACTTTATGAAAACCTAATCAGTCTTATGGGTCAAGATTCTCAGATGTGCAAAAAGTACCCCTCACCCGAAGATTTNTAAATCAAGTATTNTTAGTTNAGGCGGGCACCCAATCCACCTCCATACCCCGCAAGTTCCAAGTACCCACGACCAATNTCTTCACCCGCAGAATCGATCACCCGGCACGCCCCTTCCCAATAAGCATTATCTGAACGATTCCCTAAAAACTCCTGATTATCAAGCAAGGGGCGTAAAAGATATTCCACAGAACCTCTTNCAGGATGGTTCGCTTTAATTCTTACAGTCGTTGGGTAACNTAGCNTTGAATTTGGACTCTGCCATTTCGCTTCCTCGTTCCATGAAAAATCGNCTGCATATACTTTTTCTACATTTCCCGATTGATCAATCCAATAGATTGCAGACCACCGGTCTGCAGATCCGTCTTCATTACGCAAACGGTACGCTTTCACTTCAGTCCCGTCATCAAGTTGCATACAGGTCCAGTCCCATCCAACAAGTCCCTGCCCCAATTGACTGGATGAAATCTCATGGTCCATCCATGCCTCTCCCTTAACCCTCGTTTTCTGCCCATTGTATGTNAGTGTACCCTCGGCTCTTAATCGAGGATAAGTCCAATACCAACTTACGGAAGCTGCACCATCTCCTTTTCGACTGAGGCCCCGCTCACCAAACTGAACAAGTGGTTTTTTGGGAATCAGGTTCAATTCCAGTTTCCCACCTTTGGGGTAGCGGGTAACTAAACGGTGACCAATATCACCTTTCAACATCTCCGCATCAATTCCACCGACTTTCAAAGCTAGGGTTTTCTCAGCCGCTTGTGCTTGCCACCCTTCCCGTTGGACCCGCTCATAATGGATGTACTTTTGATCTGTGAGATCACTCAATGCCGAATGAGCCAGAAAAAGTTGGCGGTTTCCAAAAAGTCGGTCATCGGGTTTTCCAGATCCGCGGGGATTACCAGCTACCCGAAAAACGGTCGACTGAAATCCAAACTCATTACCTTCCTTTTCCGACTTTAAATGCCCCACCCAGTACCACCACTCAAGTCCGTAATCTCTGTGNGACCCATGATCTTTTGGAAAAATAGGCTGATAATCCGGCGAAGGTACTAGATAGCCTTTGCTTGAACGGTCTGGCGGTTCAATCCATTCGGCATGCACGAAGTAACTCCATGTAAATAGAAGTGGTATAAACATTTTCATCTTCTCAAATTCCAATAAATTGCCGAACAAATACCTGAGACAAATCCAACCAGTATTAACAGAAGACCAAACAAAAGAAAACTTCCCAAGGGTACTGTCCAAAGGAGTGTCCACCCAAAAGATTGAACATTAATGACGAAAATCAGCAACCATCCCATAGCAAGTCCCGCCATCGCACCGGACACCCAGGCCGCCAGCCCGATGCCTGCCCCCTCAAAACCAGCAGCTAATATAAAACGGGAGGTTGAAAAGCCCAAGTGCTTCAAAGTTTGCCAAGTCTGGGTGGACTCATCAAAAATCGAAAGTAGTCCCAATAATAAGCCNGCAAAGGCCACGCTTAGCCCAATAATACTCAAGGCATTGGTTGCCTGAAATGTCTGCTCAAAAATACCCAGTGCCACATCCCTTAGTTCCCGCTCATTTCGAATATCAAGTCCGGGGAAAGCCAACCGTAAACGGTCCCGGGTTTCCTTCAGTTTGGTAGCGTTTTTTAGAAATAGACTTGCATTGATTGGACGNTCCACCCCCGTCCATTCCGTCCATTTATCCTGAGCAATCGCGGCCATCCCAAATTCATTCCCATAATCACAAAAGATACCAAAGGGAGAAACCTTTTTCCTTCCTTGAGGGGTTTGCAATTCCACAACCCCCCCCGATAAAACCCCAAACCGCCGGGCAAAGGTTTCACTCACTAGTGCCGGTTCTGCACCGGATACAGTCTCAATTGCTCCCGGTTTCTCAAGCCANATTTGCCGGCTTACTTGGCTCCAATGCGTTAGGTCCACCCCAGCAAGTACCGTCACGCCTTCCTCGGGTTTCGCATAGCAAATCCTCATGATATCAGCATATTGAATATTTGGATCTTGGAGCAGTTCTTNCATTAGTGCAGGGTCGATCCCGTTTAAACTTCCCGCTCCGGTTACCCCACTTTCCGATACATAAAGATCTGCCTGGAANCGAACNTCAAACCACTCTTCAATCGTATCCCGAAAGCTGTCGATCATTTGAAACATTCCCGTAACCATGCTTACCGCCACTACCAGACCAGCCACCGCCAGACGGTGCCGGCTTGAACCATCATGCAATCGACTGCAAGCCAGGCGTGCTACTGGACCTGAGCAAAAAGGTTTAATCCAACCGGCCAACAGAACCAGCAGGTGTCCGGATAATAAAGCGGATCCCAGAACCCAGGATCCGGNCGCAATAAACCCTCCCACGGGCATGGATGAACCACCCTTCATTCCATATGGTGGAAAAAGTAATGCAACTGCACCCAAAACCAAAAGCAAGATCCCATACTTTGGACTTTTCAACCATGAAAACCCCGGAGACCAGTCTCCCCTTGCCAAAATCTGAGCCGGTGGAGTCTGGGTAGCATCACGGGCAGGTAACCATCCTGCTAACAAACTAAAAACAATTCCTAAACCCATTCCCACCACAATGTCCGAAGTTGTAATCGACAGAGCCTCAACGGAAGTCGCNAAATACAGGGCATTCACGGTGTCCGCCAACATCCCCACAGCACCCATTGCCAAACCTTGCCCAACCCCTACCCCNAGGATTGAACCGAGGAATCCGAGAATTAATGCTTCCAATAAATAAGTGCCAAATAAGATCCCTCCGTCGACGCCCAGAGAGCGCAAAGTGGCAATTTCCCCACGCCGTCGTACCACCGCCGCATCAAGAGCCTGTAAAATTAAATAAGCACCCACAAGGATGGCAATTAAGGAAAGTATGGTCAGATTTAGACGGAAAGCNGCGGTCATGGCCGCTCTATCCGCAGCCCGGTTTTTGGTTGGTGCAAGATTTAGATGAGATGGTAATTCTGACTGCAAACGATTTCGGATTTCTTCGAGATATTCCTTANTTTCTCGATTCTTAACCTGATTAATCACGACTTCCACACGATTTAATTCCTTGGGTCTACTCAGTAAATTTTGCACTGTNGGTAAATCAGCCAGTACCAAATCATCTGGCAGATTCCCCTCTGGGTCCTTTAATATCATCCTAACCTTCATTTCTGCCTTTCTTCCACTTGCCAAAAAAGGAATCATCCCACCTTCTTCCAGTCCCAGCACAGCTGCCAAACTTTGACTAACCCAGACCTCATCTTCACTACCCAACCAATCATACCAGTTGGCATCGTCCTTCGAAAACTCCAGGCTTTGTTCAGTAAGTCTTGGTAAATTACCCAGAGCCAGTAAGTCCAACCCAATCAAGCGCAACTGCTTGTCTGGCATTCCAGTTAAATCCACAGCCGTGACCGAACCTTCAATGACGGGGACCAAGTGCCAATCCGGATNAACTGCCAAGTTACCCAGTTGAGCTAGGTCATCCTCTGTTAAACGTTGAGTTGGAGATTCAATTAAAAAATCACTCTGTCCGGAAATTGCCTGATTAAAGAGACCAAAATTGGCGGAAGCCGCACGGCTTGCNTGGCGAATTCCATTAAAAGCCCCGACCCCCACTGCCACTATACAAATAAGCAAAAGGTAGTGACCTGTTTTTTTCCGCCAATGACGAAAAGTCATTTTGTTAAACAACAACCAGGCAATTTTTACTCTTGAAGGAAATGAATCCACTGAGGTCAGGAAATTAAGGACCCATCTTTCATTGTAATCACTCGGTCACAAATTCGGGTGGATGCATGGTCATGGGTCACCAGCAAAAGGGATACCTTAAATTCATTCGATAAATCCTTGAGCAAATCAAGCACTTGACTTCCGGTTTCCGTATCAAGACTTCCAGTGGGTTCATCAGCCAAAATCAGCCCAGGTTGATGAATTAACGCCCGCGCAATTGCCACACGTTGCCGCTCCCCGCCGCTCATTTCATTCGGTAAATGTTCCAAACGGTGANTAAGCCCGACACGGGTCAAAAGTTCCATAACCCTGTCGTTTCTTTGGGATTTTTCCATTCCAACTAATTGAGCGGAAAATTCTACATTTTCAAAAGCATTCAAAGTTGGAAGCAAATGAAAGGATTGAAAGATATATCCAATTTGTTCACGCCTTATCTTCTCAATTTGCATTGGCTTTAAACCCGAGAGTTCTTTCCCACCCACTTCCAAGTTACCGGCATCGAGAGGTTCAATTCCACAAATGCAATTAAGTAAAGTCGATTTCCCGCTACCACTCGGACCCATCAATGCGATTCTTTCACCAGCTTTTATTTCGAGATTAATTCCACGCAAAACTTCAACCTCACCAAATGNTTTTTTGGCACTGGTTATTTTAAGGGTAAATTCAGAAATATGATTATTTTCTACGCTCAAGAGGATAAGGATATGAAAAAAAACCTAAAGCCCAAGCTGAACCAACCTTCTTTGGATTTCACCAAATAATTTTGATGAAAGAACCCAAAAACCGTNTTTGCTAATATGAGTAATCTAACGCTTTAACAAATTGAAATAATGCAGGCAAAAATCAGACGGCTTTTTTCATTTGTTTTTCCAAATGATCAATAATTACCTCAATCGAAAGATCCATTTCCACCCGAACAGTATTAGAGGTTCTATTTACGGCATGTCCCAGAATTAAATCACTTATCCTTCTGTCATCTGCCTTCCTCATCTCCATCATCGCAAACCCGCCCTTAATCATATTTTCAATCTGCACCGAACTCTCTTGAGATTTTACCTGCATGATTCCAACCACTTTCAAGGTTCCTCCGATTTCCCCGATGGTTAATCCGCAAGAATCGATATGCTCTGTCATAAACTTAGCACGGGGATCTAGTTCCACGACATTGCCCGCTCCCTCGAGATTGGCAAAAAACATGAACCCAGGGTTAGGGAGTAAAGTAGAAAGAGAAGTGAGAAGAGGATGGTCACTGGCTCCTGTTCCTTTTCCTTTTGCCATTAAAATCCCCTCTGAAATGTAGTCGTGATTGGGTCCAAAAATCATTTTACCTTTTTTAAGGGCCGTGTAAGTCATTGGGTGACGACCCTTTTCAACGGAAAAAACGGATTGTTTGCCCAGCTTTGTTTCAGAAATAAAATCCTTTGAATCTGCAAACTTTTCAACATTGGAGGCGTTGACTCCACCTTCTAGTATACCGATCCCTTTATGCTTCTCTCCCGATCCATACATCGTAAAATTTGATGCCTTTCTTAAATCAATCCCGTAGGTTGAAACCATCTCATCGATCTTGCTCTTGATTTCCGGATTATTCTCAAATGAATCTTCCAGAAACATTCCAACATCAGAATTTCTCATTGAATCAAAATCCATATGCATGATCCAATTTGATCCGCTTGATACTTTGTTAAGGTCAAGAGTTTTTGCACCCAATGAGAAAGTTAGGGAAAAGAAAGTAAGACTTAGTAGCGTTTTCATAAATTTTAAACTAAACAGTTAGTAGATAAAAATGATTCGGGTGATTAAATTTCATATGCTTACAGCTAAATCATGGAAAAGGTTACAATATTCCATTTCTATGTATAAGTTCATAATTATTATGTCTACATTCATACACTCTTTTCTCGACCTCTCAAAGTCGAGATAATTTAACATTACATTTTCAAAAATCACAAAATAGAATGAAACGCAGAAATTCCATATTATTTATTAGTTTTCTTCTCTACAGTATTTCATTTGCAGAGACTGACCATTGGTATGGTTGGCTGGGCGAGAACAAAACGGGGTATGTAAATGATTTCATACCCCCAAAAAAGTGGCCACAGAGCCTGACTCAGAAATGGAGCATTTCTATTGGCAGTGGATATGGCACTCCCATTCTCAAAGATAATGAAATCTTCACTCATACAAGAAAAAATGACCAGGAATACATAGCTTGTGTAAACAAAGAGTCTGGTAAGATTAAATGGTCTAAAATGTATGAAGCCCCATTTAAAATGGGGGGCGGTGGAGAAAAGCACGGTAAAGGGCCTAAAGCCAGTCCAGTCTATTCCGATGGGACATTGTACACATTCGGAATTTNGGGNATATTGTCAGCGTGGAATACTGAAGACGGCGAGAAACTGTGGAGTAAAACCCCCGGACTATCTTTTGGTCAGCCTTATGCTCACTGGGGGGTTAGTAATTCTCCATTAGTGATTAACAATAAATTGATCAGTCTTTTTGGGAACGATCAAAAAGGTGCGTTAATTGCTCTTGATAAAGATTCGGGCGATACCCTATGGACCCTTCCATGTGGTGGAACTTGCTACTCTTCCCCCACAATCGGAACCATCGGTGGAATTTTGCAGGTTGTGGTCCTGCACCATGAATCTCTAATCGGAGTTGACCCGCACTCAGGTGAATTACTTTGGGAATTTCCATTTCCGCACAAAACCCATAATCAAAATATGCCAACCCCGGTTGTCCATCAGGGAAAGGTGTTGTTTGGAGGTGAAAACAGAGGAGTTTATTGTATAGAGCCCAAACTCAAAAATGGAAACTGGACATTACACAAACCATGGATTCAAAAAGACGTTGCCCTTAACATGGCGTCTCCCTTGATCTCGAATCATCTACTCTTCGGGCTTTCACATTATGGATTGGGCAGGCTATTTTGCATCAATCCAAAAACTGGCAAAATTCTATGGCAAGGACCTCCAAGAACCGCTCAAAACGCAATGTTTTTATCCTTTAGAGACCATGTCCTTGCACTCACAAATAACGGAAATGTAAAAATATATCTTAATTCGGAAAACGCTTTTCAAATAGTGGCAAACTATAAGGTTTCGGATACCCAAACCTGGGCCCCACCCGTGCTTTTAAAACAGGGATTATTAATCAAGAATTCACAAAATTTGACGCTTTGGAATTTTTGAACGAATAATCGGGATTACATTTCCAACAATTCATACTTCGTGAGCAAGCCTGCTAAAAATCCACTTTCTATATTAAAACAAGTCTATGGATATGATCGGTTCCGGGGAAAACAGGAAGAGATTATTAACCACATGATTGATGGAGGGAGTTCATTTGTGCTCATGCCAACCGGAAGTGGTAAGTCTTTGTGCTATCAAATCCCTGCTCTCTGCCGTGACGGAGTTGGCATAATAGTCTCTCCTTTAATTGCCCTGATGCAGGACCAAATAACCGCACTTGAACAGTTGGGTATAGCTGCGGGGGCCATCAACTCAGGCATGCCCCCTGGCGAAGTTTTTCGGGTAAAGCAAAAGCTTGAGAAAAATCAGCTGGACTTGTTATATGTTGCCCCGGAAAGATTGGTGATGCCAGAGTTCCTGGACTTATTGGATGGTGTGAACATCGCGTTGTTTGCGATTGATGAGGCTCATTGCGTATCCCAATGGGGACATGATTTTCGCCCAGATTATAAAGCTCTATCTCTTCTTGCTGAAAGGTTTAAACAAATTCCAAGAATTGCCCTTACTGCCACCGCTGACCGAGCAACCCGAAAGGATATTGTGGAACGTTTGGAATTAGAAAAAGGTAGAACTTTTATCGATGGTTTTGACAGACCAAATATTCACTACTCCATCGTAGAAAGAAATAATCCGAAAAAACAAGTGCATGACTTTATCACGCATAATCATCCGAAAGACAGCGGAATTATTTACTGTATCTCCCGGAAAAAGGTGGAGGATATGGCCGATTGGTTGCAGGAAAAAGGTTTTAATGCTCTACCCTATCATGCCGGTTTGCATGCCGAGGTGCGCAATCAAAATCAGAACCGTTTCCTACGGGAGGAAAGTATAATTATTGTGGCAACCATTGCATTTGGTATGGGGATTGATAAACCTGATGTGCGTTATGTCACCCACATGAATATCCCCAAATCTATCGAGTCCTATTATCAGGAAACGGGACGGGCTGGACGGGATGGACTGCCCTCTAACGCCTACATGATCTATGGGATGGATGACGCAGCGATGCAGCGGAACTGGATAGAAAACTCGGAAGCACCTGAGCTTCAAAAACGTATCGAGCATCAAAAACTCAATGCCTTACTCGGCCTTTGCGAAGCCGCAATTTGCAGGAGACAAATATTGCTGGAATATTTTGACGACACCGCAGATCCCTGTGGGAATTGTGATACTTGTGAGACAAAGCCCGAGACTTTTAATGGGACCATCCCTGCCCAGATGGCATTGTCTGCGGTTTTTCGAACAGGGCAGCGGTTTGGCATGGTCTATGTTGTCGATGTACTCATTGGCAAGGTGGATGATCGAATTATCCGATTTGGGCATGACCAACAGAGTACTTTTGGAATTGGTAAGGAATTAACCAAGCTGGAATGGCAGAATATATTCCGCCAACTTGTTTCCAGAAACTTGTTGATGGTCGATGTTAATGAGCACAATGGAATCAAAATCACGGAAAAAGGATTTTCATTCCTCAAGGAGAAAGACTCGATTCATTTTCGCAAGCTTTCAAAGCGGCAAAAAACCGGCAAGCCAAGAGTCCCCAGAAAGTCTAAGATAGAACTTGGTAATAATCTTGATCAATCCCTGTACGAAGATTTAAGAGATGCCCGCCAACAAATGGCCAAGAAAAGAAGGGTGCCGGCTTATGTGATCTTCCATGACAAAACCTTGGTCGAATTGGCTAAGATACGGCCCCAAAGTTTTGAGGAAATGCTCGAGATTAATGGCATAGGCGAAGCCAAGCTCAAGAAGTTTGGGCAGACCCTTCTTGATGTAATATTAACTGCTTGATTACAAGTAAATGACAGAGTCCATACTCCCGGGGAAAATCACATGGATTATACCCAGACCGGAAATGTGACTTGATAAATAATTCCAAGGAGTAGGAGATTTCCAAAGATTTGCTTATAATCTCCAATAATTGCATGAGTAACAACCGCTCCGACCATAGTAGCCATGAGCAGACAGCCGGAGTAGAACAAAAAAGAAAAGGATGAGTCGGTTAAAACAAGGGGTAAAATGATCCCAATCCCACAGACAACTTCGATTAAAGAAATTGTACGAACGATCCTGGGATTAAAGTATTTAACCCACAGCATTCTTTTGGCAAGTACCTCAATGGGTTGAAAGAAGCGGATAGTTCCACCTATGGCAAAAACTAGGAAAAGTAATATTTGAATCGCTATTGCCAGGTAAGTCACAGCATTAGACGGAAGTTGTAAGCAATTGATTGCTCATGTAAATTATAGTGAGGCAGGCACACATGAGGGCGAAGGATGGTAACATTCTAAATGGCTCGCTTTTCAGGCGAAAGTGAGTCGCTAAAGCGGCAATCATAAGAAGAGCAATTCCCGATGCTCCGATTTGAATAATTTTCAAATTTTCACTAAATAACATGATCGCAAAGGAGAGTTTCAATATCCCAACAATATCTCTGAGCCAGTTAGGTAGTTGAAAGTGTTTGAATTCATCTTTGATATTGTTGTAGCGGATTCCCCATACAAATATGATGGATCCGAATACGAGAATGGACAAAATTTCTAAAGCAAGTGCCATGGTTATGATCATACATCAATTATTTATTAAATGGGGATTCTAGTAAATCGCAAAAGAGTTACACCCATGGAACTTTTAGAAATGTCTAAGTGAAAAATTATCCAAGGATGCCTTGCCTCAAAAATTGATCATGGAGAACAGAATTTCAATCCTGTGAAAAGAGCGAGTGCACCATAATTGATACAAATTGAAATTTAATTTTTTTAATGTTTCGTATTCTGAGCTATAATACCTATCTTAGGAACAAAATATATAATCAACTTGAAAGAAGCCGGCTTAAATTTAATTTAATTACCACCCATGAATACCTACCAAGAATACATCCAGGAGATCGAAGAAAGAAAAACACAGGACCTGAGTCCAAAGCCAATCGACGGAAGTGAATTGATTGCGGAAATCATCGCACAAATTAAGGACTCTTCGAATGAGTACAGGAAAGAATCCCTAGACTTTTTTGTATACAACACTTTACCAGGAACTACCAGTGCTGCGGGAGAGAAGGCGGCTTTTTTAAAAGAAATTATTCTTGGTGAATCCACGGTCGAAGAAATTACCCCGAACTTTGCCTTTGAACTATTGTCACATATGAAAGGCGGACCTTCCGTTAAAGTACTCCTTGATTTGGCTTTGGGCAATGACGGGCCGATTGCCGGCCAAGCCTCGGAAGTTCTCAAAACTCAGGTCTTTCTGTACGAGGCGGATACCGATCGATTGGAAGAAGCTTTCAAAACTGGTAACCCATTTGCCAAGGATATTTTGGAAAGTTATGCAAAGGCAGAATTTTTTACAAATTTACCTGAGGTCGATGAGGAAATTGAGGTGGTCACTTATATTGCCGGAGAAGGAGATATTTCAACCGACTTACTCTCCCCCGGAAACCAGGCACATTCCCGTTCCGACCGTGAACTTCATGGTAAGTGTCTGATCTCTGAAACTGCCCAAGCAGAGATCACTGCACTGAAAGAGAAACATCCTGATAAGCGGGTCATGCTAATCGCTGAAAAGGGCACAATGGGCGTAGGATCTTCCAGAATGTCTGGGGTAAATAATGTTGCTCTGTGGACCGGTAAACAGGCCAGCCCATATGTTCCATTCGTGAACTTTGCACCGATCGTGGCAGGGACCAATGGAATTTCCCCGATCTTTTTAACCACTGTAAGCGTGACCGGAGGAATTGGTATCGACTTGAACAATTGGATAAAAAAACTTGATGCCGATGGAAACCCGGTGCTCGATGGAAACGGGGACCCGGTACTGGAGCAGACTTATTCTGTGGAAACCGGAAAGGTTCTTACCATTAATACCAAAGAAAAAAAACTTTTTGAGGGGGACACTGAACTGGCAGACATCTCACCGGCACTGACTCCTCAAAAAGTTGAATTCATCAAAGCAGGTGGATCCTATGCCATTGTATTTGGAAAAAAACTCCAGAGTATTGCCGCTACTATTCTTGGGCAGGAAATGGAACCCGTATTTGCCCCTGCCCGGGAAATCTCTCACGAAGGACAGGGACTCACCGCAGTGGAAAAAATCTTCAACAAGAACATGGTCGGGGTCAAAGAAGGTACCGTTTTGCATGCCGGTTCAGATGTTCGGGTAAAGGTAAATATCGTGGGCTCACAGGATACCACCGGATTAATGACCTCGCAGGAATTGGAAGCCATGGCGGCAACAATCATTTCCCCTACCGTCGACGGAGCCTACCAATCAGGTTGTCATACTGCATCGGTATGGGATAATAAAGCCCAGAGAAATATTCCAAAACTGATGAACTTCATGCATGACTTCGGACTGATCACCGCTCGTGACCCAAAGGGAGAATATCATGCAATGACCGATGTAATCCACAAGGTATTGAATGATCTGACAGTGGATGACTGGTCCATCATTATTGGTGGGGATTCTCACACCCGGATGTCAAAAGGGGTTGCTTTTGGAGCTGACTCCGGAACGGTTGCCCTGGCTCTGGCCACGGGTGAGGCAACCATGCCTATACCACAATCGGTTAAGGTCACTTTTAAAGGAGACTTAAAAAGTCATATGGATTTCCGTGATGTGGTTCATGCCACCCAGGCACAGATGCTTAAGGAATTCGGCGACAATGTATTCCAGGGGAGAATTATTGAGGTCCATATTGGTACACTCCCCTCCGACCAGGCATTCACTTTTACGGACTGGACTGCAGAGATGAAAGCAAAAGCTTCGATTTGTATTTCCCAGGACGACACCCTGATTGAATCCCTCGAAATTGCAAAGAAAAGAATTCAGGTGATGATTGGTAAGGGGATGGATAATGAAGGACAGGTCCTCCAGGGATTAATCGATATCGCAAACAAGCGCATAACGGAGATTCAAACGGGTGTAAAACCCGCCCTGACTCCTGATGCCAACGCTAAATACTTTGAGGAATTTGTGGTCGATCTTGACAAGATCAATGAACCCATGGTTGCAGATCCGGATGTTAATAACGAGGATGTTTCCAAAAGATATACTCACGACACCATCCGTCCTGTTTCCTATTACAAAGGCACGAAAGAGGTGGATCTTGGATTTGTTGGATCCTGCATGGTACACAAGGGAGATTTGAAAATAGTTTCCCAAATGCTCAAAAACTTGGAAAAGGAAACGGGTAAAGTAGAATTCCAGGCACCTCTCGTAGTTACCGCACCCACTTATAATATTATCGACGAACTCAAAGATGAAGGAGATTGGAATATGTTACAAAAATATTCCGGCTTCGTTTTTAATGATGATGCCCCAAAAAACACCGCACGGGATGAATACGAAAATATGATGTATCTCGAACGGCCCGGTTGTAATCTTTGTATGGGAAATCAGGAAAAAGCTGAGCGTGGAGATACTGTGATGTCAACTTCCACCCGTCTGTTTCAAGGTCGTGTGGTTGAAGATTCTGAACGAAAG
>NHDJ01000132.1 GCA_002167265.1 Verrucomicrobia bacterium TMED56
CGGAAAATGAACCTATAATGCCTGAAGAAATTTTGTCTGGAGAGCTCAGCCTCAAAAAGCTCATTATTGCACTTAAAGCAAACAAAAATCCTGAAAAAATGCTTGCTGAAAAACAAGACCTTGAAAAATTTCTTTCCCAGAAGATTAACCGTTCAGTAGAAGTTATTATACCCACCGATTCAGCAACTGTCGTCGAATCTTTCCGGAACGGCACTTTAGATCTTGGTTATCTGAGTTCCACGGACGCAGCCCGTAATTTGGATCAAGCGACTGCATCGATTCTCCTTGTCCATCTCAAAAACGAAAAACCATATTACAACAGTATCTGGCTCAGTTTGAAGGATAAGCCTTACCAATCCATCGAAGAACTTAAGAACAAACCCGTTGCCTTTGCCAGTCGCTCAAGTACTTCCGGATATCTAATCCCGACATGGGATCTTTCTAAAAAAGGGTATGTTGGTCCTGAAGTAGCCCTTACGGACTTCTTCTCTCAAACCATTTACGGGACAGGATATGTTTCGGCGGTTGAAAAAGTTCTCAGCGGTGAAGTGGAAGCAGCAGCAGTTAGTGATTATGTTTACAAAGGTGATAATAAGTATCTTTCAGATGATCAAAAATCGAAACTTAAAATCGTCCAAGAGCAAGGTCCTGTCCCCGCCCATACTCTCTGCGTAAGGTCCAGCATTTCAAAAAAAGACAAAAAGTTCCTGCAACAAGCCCTTATGGAAATCAATCTAGAGAATCCGGGGCTGCGAGACCGTATTTTTAACGGAAAGTTGGTAGTAGTAGATCAAAATAAACACTTGCGGGTAACCCGTGAAGCCCTGGAAATTCAAAAAACTTTAAAACCCTAAAACCCGAGTTTGCCCGAGGACTCCCTGGTATTGGAACTAATGACAAGTCATTTCTCATGAAATCTTCGCTAATTTCTGCGAAAGGGCTTGGTCTGAAGATTGAAAACCGTTGGCTTGTAAGAGGCCTTGACTTATCCATTTCCGAGGGAGATTTTGTTGCAATCGCCGGTCCATCCGGGTCAGGTAAAACAACCCTTTTACGAACACTTGCTGGTGAGCTGAGCCCTGTGGAGGGGGGGGTTAAAAATCATTTAAGTTGCCCATCTCAAACGGGGATGATTTTTCAAGATTTACAATTGGCTGAGGGATCAAGTGTGGTAAACAATGTTCTTGGTGGTTGCCTGGGCCGGCATGGTTTTCTCTCTACGCTCTTGCGATTTCCCAAAGAAGAACGTGAAGAGGCCAACCAGTTCCTTACTCAATTTGGTCTTTCCGATAAAAGTAACCAATGGGCATCCACCCTTTCACGAGGAGAAAAACAAAGGGTTGCAGCATGCCGAACTCTTTTAAGAAGACCACTTCTTCTTCTAGCCGATGAACCTGTTTCAAGCCTTGATCCAACTTGGGCCGATACAGTTCTGGACCACTTGAAATCCATGGCATTTCAAAGAAAGGGGGGCGTGGTATGTGCACTCCACAACGAAGATCAAATTACAAAATTTGCGGATGTGGTGGTGCGACTCGATCAAAAAAATCCAAGTAATTGGAGAATTGATTCTCTTGGGGCTGAGACATTGGTATGAAAAAAGAGCTCCCTTGGCACAGTCGATTTGATCTTCTTGGAGTCACTTTCCTGCTCTTTTTGCTTGCTGCATTTGGTTCCCTTCCCGGAATTGAAGGATCGGGTAGAGATCTTGACTACTTTGGCAATTTATCTCGCTTCGCCTCTCAATTCTTCCCCCCGGACTTTTCTATTTTTAACCGCACCCTTGAAGGTCTTTTAGAAACCATTCAAATCGCTCTCTTTTCAACTCTACTGGCTCTTTCCATCTCCCTTATTCTATCGCTTGGAGCTGCGCGAACGATTGCCCCAGTTTGGGTTGTCTGGCCAACCCGCATGTTACTTAACATCATTCGCACAATCCCAAGCCTTTTATGGGCCTTGCTTGCAGTTGTCATTGTTGGATCAAACGCTCTAGCCGGTGTCATAGCACTGACGTTTTACAGTGTTGGATACTTGGCCAAATTCTTTAGCGAGTCATTCGAATCTGCCAACACAGACGCTCAAAAAGCACTTCGCTCACTAGGTGCGAGTCCGCTTCAGGCTTTTCAGTACGGGCTTTGGCCAAATGCAAGGCCGATTATTTGGAGCCATTGTTTATGGATGCTCGAATATAATGTACGATCTGCAAGCATAATCGGATATGTTGGAGCCGGTGGAATTGGTTTACACTTAAAACTTTATGCCGAATCTGCCGACAGTTGGAACAAATTCTCATTGGTGCTCATTTGCATACTTATTATTGTGACTTTACTCGACATTGCTGGCGAAAAAATTCGCAAATCGCTACGCGAAAAACTTGAGGGAACTTCTTTTTGAGAACAAAATGACCGTAAAAAGAAGAATTCAACTTTTAACAAAAAAGTAATCTTTGACTCGACCATTGCGGAGGTTTGTGCGATGAAATATCCTTTAAACTAATGAATCTTGAAGAGTCTAAAAGAATAGTTCGGGACTGTATTTCCGAAATAACGGACGGAGATGTCAAACCTTCTGAACAAATGAATTTAATAGGAAAGGAGGCAAGCCTGGATTCAATGAAGTTAGTTGAGTTATGCCTTGCACTTGAGGACAGAGCAACCGATTTGGAATTTGAGTTTGACTGGACTTCTGAAGCAGCGATGTCAAAATCAAAAAGCTTGTTTAGAACTGCAGGCACCTTAGCTGAGGAATTTTACGAACAATCAAAAATGAAGGAATGATCATCGTAACCGGTGCCAGTCGCGGACTTGGACGGGCTATAGCAGACCGACTGCAAAAATCCGGCAAGGAAGTTCTTGGTCTTGCACGCGAGGCCAGTAATCTCCCATTTGAGTTTAAAAGTTGCGATGTTTCGAATTACAATTCGGTAAAAGATGTAGCAAGGGAACTCAGAAGAGAAAAAAGGGAATTAGAGGGAACAATTCATGCCGCGGGTATTGCATCCATGAATCTTGCAGTTACCACTCCGCCTGGCACGACGCAAAAAATCATTCAAACCAATTTGGTTGGCACGATTAATTGTTGTCAATTATTTGCCCCGCTAATGATTCGCAGGCTAAGCGGGAGCATTATCAATTTTTCTACGATCGCCGTTGCATTAGGGTTAAAGGGGGAATCCGTTTATGCCGCAAGCAAAGCTGGCGTCGAAGGGTTTTCACGAGCATTTGCACGAGAAATGGCGGATTTTAATATAAGGGTAAATTGCATTGCCCCTGGTCCAATTAAAACGGATTTACTTAAAGGGGTTAGTGAAGACCAAATCAATGCAATCATATCTCAGCAAATTATTCCAAAAGACTTTTCACCAGAAGATGTTTGTGATCTAAGTGAATTTTTAATCGGATCGCAATCCTCTTCTCTCAGCGGGCAAGTTCTAAATGTCGGAGGAGTGTAATGCGATTGATAGAGAAATTAACAAAAAAATGGGGAAATGCCGCAGATCCATTTTTAATTCATCCAAGCGGGCAACTAAGTTTCTCTGAAGTCTCGAAGCAAAAACCGGTAGACTTATCAAATGTAAAACAGGGAGATGTTGTGGCTTTGATCGGAGATTTTGATCCAGTATCAATTCTTTCCCTGCTTAGCTTAATCGATTTGGGTGCAATCCTTGTGCCACTGACCGTAGAAACAAGGGAGGATCACGAGTACTTTTTTGAAACTGCACTAGTGGATTTTGTGATTGAAGGGCGTACAGTTCGAAGACTCGATCAAAAAGAAACCCACCCAATAATCAATGAACTAAGAAGACGGAGAAATGCAGGATTGGTCCTTTTTTCGACCGGAACAACTGGAAGGCCAAAAGCTATTCTCCACGATTTCAGTTACTTTTTAAAACGATTTGACACACCTCGACCGACACTACGCACCCTCAACTTTTTGCTTTTTGATCACATTGGTGGAATAAACACTCTTTTGCACACTCTTTTCAACAAGGGAGTGGTGATAGCACCCCATGAAAGGTCAGTGGAAGGCATCCTTTCCACCTGCGAAAAGTACCAAGTTGAAGTTCTTCCGACCACTCCCACTTTTCTAAGAATGTTGCTTATAAGCGGATTTATCCCCAAAAGAGTGCCCATGAGTTTAAAGATCATAACCTATGGCACTGAACGAATGGACCAACCCACATTGGATCAACTGTGTACCCTACTGCCAGAAGTTGATTTTCGCCAAACCTTTGGCATGTCAGAATTGGGTATAGTCAGAGTCAAGTCTGAATCGAGAAGCAGTCTCTTTATGAAAGTGGGCGGAGAGGGCGTAGAGACCCGTATCGTGAATGGGATTCTGCAAATCAGGTCGGCGAACCGTATGCTTGGATATTTGAATGCACCCTCCCCTTTCTCTCAAGATGGATGGTATGATACCAAAGATGTAGTTGAGGAGAAAAATGGCTTATATAAAGTGATCGGACGGACAAGTGAGGTGATCAATGTGGGGGGATTGAAATTCATGGCGTCAGAACTCGAAAGAGTTGCATTGCTTTATGATGGCTTGTCATTGGTAAAAGCTTACGGAAAAGATAACCCCATCACCGGACAGCATGCAGAAATAATCGTCCAACCTAAAAGATACGAAGAATTCGACAAAAATGAATTCAAGAAGCACATGCAAAACCATCTGCAAAATCACATGACACCAAGAAAAATAAGAGTTGAGAAAGTCGCTGTTGGGCATCGGCATAAAAGAAGTTAACCAAACTCCATCGTGTTTACATTTCGTGAAATTCAACCGGAGGACTCAAAATTGCTACTCAATTGGCGAAACCTACCAAGAGTTGCTGATTTCATGAAAACAGAAGTCAATCATGGTTCCATAGAACAGGAAAACTGGATTTTAAGATGTCGGGAACGGGCAGATTTTTATCACTGGATTATAATATTCCAAGGTACCCCCATTGGTTACATAAGCCTAAGCAAATTTAATCCAGCAACCAAGTCACTCTCTTGGGGGTTTTACATAGGAGACGATGAATTTACTAGAATGGGTGGATTAGTGCCCCCTTTTTTCTATGGTTTTTGCTTCCATAAATTAGCAATTGAAAGAATTGATGCCGAAATGCTTCATACCAATACGAGCGTTATAGAATTACATCGATTACATGGATATAGTTTTGATCCAGAAAAAGATCGGATCCTAAGCAAAAAAGGTAGGAAATTCCTCTTGATAGGAATGTATTTGGAAAAGACTGTATTTATCAAGGGAAGGTTTGGCCGATTTCAGGCTGATTTTCCAACCAAACATTGGAACCCTAAAGAAAATATTTACGCCTCGCCTGATTTCGAACTTAGGTTCGAAGAGGTTACCGCGACACCTGAACAAACTGAAATTCTGATGGATTTACTCAAAAACAGAAAATATCCAATTTCCCACAAAAAAATTCCAAGTTTAAAACAACACTCTAATTTTGTAGCCAACCATCCATATCGCAACTGGTCTATTATTTACTCTAATGAAATAGTTATCGGGGCGTTTTATCTAACGAACGATAACGCTATCGGAATTGATCTGAAGATTGACAAATCTGAAGTGTATGAGGCAGTCATTGAAAAAATTCGTACCGTCTACCAACCCCTTGAGACTATTCCCTCAGTAAGACCTGGTTACTTTTTCCTAAATCTTGCACCAGGAAACCATGTACTTGCCGATGTATTAAAGCAACTGGGTTCGGAAAAGACTCAAAGTTCATTCCGGCTATGTTAAAAGGATTCCACTGTGATTCGCATATCGGATTGCCTAAAATCAAATTTTTCCAAAAGTTAAAATTTTCATCACAACTTTTTATGAGATTTGCGTTCTTTTGGCTACTCCTCCCATTCATCTTTACAGCAGGATGCTCTGATGAAGCTCAAAAGCGTGTCGTCAAACCTGCAGAGGGTTTCAATGTCGAAATTATTGAAGAGGATGGCATGGTTCTGATTCCAGGACAAACCTACAGAAGAGGCAACAAATTCAGCCCGGGTAATAAAAAAATTTATCGTGAGGAATCTCCCCCGCACATGGTTACCGTTTCGAGTTTCTGGATCGACAAATATGAAGTGACTAATGCCCAGTTCAAGGAATTCGTTGATCAAACTGGCTATGTCACCTTTGCGGAGAAAAGACTCAGTAAGGAAGTATTTCCAAACGCCCCACCAGAGCAACTGGTTCCTGGGGCTACAATATTTAGTCCACCATCGAATGACATAGACCCTTGGGCTTCCAATGACGCTTGGCGCTGGTGGTCGTATGTCCCCGGGGCAAATTGGCAAAGCCCTGAAGGAAAGGGTTCGACTATCAAGAGCCGAATGAATCATCCTGTGGTTTGCCTAAATCCTGATGATGCTAAAGCCTATGCAAAATGGGCGGGAAAGCGACTCCCGACTGAAGCCGAATGGGAGCTTGCCGCCAGAGGTGGATTGAAAAACGCAATGTTCACTTGGGGCGATGAGCCAAAACCCGATGAAAAGTGGATGGCCAACTGCTTCCAAGGTAGATTCCCCGCAAACAACTCGGGTCAGGACGGGTTTATTGGCACAGCACCGGTAGGCTCCTATCCTCCCAATGGTTATGGACTTTATGACATGGCAGGGAATGTTTGGGAAATCTGTAGTGACTTCTACCACCCAGATTATTATTCCTTCTTTACTAAAATGCCTCATCCAGACCCCAATGGTCCTGAAAAACCTATTACCAATGACGAATTGCAGCACTTTAATCGTTATGGGACATGCCCTCTGCCAAGGGACGGCGTAAGCGAACTTACATACCTTCATGTCACTAAAGGTGGGTCTTTTCTATGCCATTGGGATTATTGCCTCAGATACCGACCGGCGGCTCGGCATTACGCTGAAGTTCTTGCTCCGACCAACCATTCTGGATTTCGATGTGTTCGAGACTCTGAATAAGTAAACTCCCGCACGACTCCAGTGGCATGACTGAACACTTTTTTTTCAGAATCCAACTGTAATTACTCTGGTTCAATGAACCCAAAAACATAGACTCAAAAAGATTACATTAGATTCATCTGGGATTGTAACACATTGAGATGTATGCTTTAAGAATTTCCTCTGCTACTCTTTTAATTCTAGATTCCCTAAACTTTTAAGGCCAACTTAAATAACCTTTGCAGTTCTTAAATTTCAATCTAAATTATTTTACACAATCTGTCATATTCAGAGAAAAATTGGTATTAATAGATGTGTTAGACTCAAAACGATATTTCCCGGTATTAAAATATTTAATGTTTTTATTAAAAAAAGCATTGCATGTTTGTGCTTAAATCTTCAAATTTCTTATATGACTAGGATTATTCTTACTTTCTTACCACTTGTAATTCTTACATCCTCCCTCTTTAGTTTGGCAGAAAGAGATTTCCGTTCTAAAAACGGTCAAGTCATAAGGGGTACAATTCTAAAATACTTCGAAGACGGTGATGTTTTGCTACAAAGATCCAAAGACCTTCAAGAGTTTCGAGTTAATTTGAGTATTTTCACTGAAGATGACCAAGCATTTGTTAAAAATAATTTTCCCCCCAATCATGACGCCCTGCCTGAGTTCAAAAAGCCTCTCTCCAGCAATGCTTTAAGGGTTAATGCTTCTTTCATCGATAATATTATTGAAAGTAAACTCCGATCATACAAACTGCGCCCTAACCCAATTGTAAGCGACGAAGTATTTCTCAGGAGAACTTACCTAAAAATAATCGGACGGATACCTACCTTAGGCGAGTCTAAGGCTTTCTTGTCCAGCAGGAGCAGTGCTGAAAAGAGATCCAAACTAGTCGACAGTTTACTGCTTACAGAAGGATATGTCAGTCATTGGTTCCACTTTTGGGCAGATATTTTAAGAGCCAAAGACAATTTTGGAAACCGCATGTCCGGTCGTCCTTTTATCGATTACATTAAAGAGTTTGTGGCACTTAACCGACCATATGATATTTGGGTTAAAGAAATGCTTTCCTCCAGTGGACCATACTGGGAAAAAGGAAACGGAGGTGTTGGGTACTTCGCTCGCGATCAAGGAATGCAGCTTGATAATATGTCTAATACGGTCCGTATTTTCCTCGGAACTAGCCTCGAATGTGCTCAATGTCACAATCATCCATTCGATCGTTGGACCCAAAAACAATTTTATGAGATGGCTGCTTTTACTGAAGGAGCTGGAAATCTTCGAAGACGAGGCGCCGATAATTTAAACGCTCTCAACAGGCTTGCCCGGGCAGAGCAAAGAAGACTCGAACAAATGGAAAAGCCCAGAGACGCTCGACGAGTTCGTGATGCAGCTCGCAACATTTCTGACATTGTACAAGTTGGTCTTGAAAGTATGGGTCAGGGTAAAATTAGCTTACCGACTGACTATCAATATGATAACGCTCTTCCCGGAGCAGAACTAAAAGCCAAAACTATTTTTGGTTTGGCTACTGAGTTAGATGCCAATTTACAGGCAACAGGTTCAAGAGCATCCTACGCCAATTGGCTAGCTTCGGAAGCAAACCCACGGTTCACAACAGTGATTGTTAACAGACTGTGGAAAGAAGTCTTCGGGATGGCATTGATTGAACCACTTGATAACATGTTTGACGATACCATGGCCACCCACCCGGAACTTCAATTACACTTGGAGAAGGTGATGGTTGCACTCAACTATGATTTAAAAGAATTTCTTCGAATACTTTACAACACCAAAGCGTTCCAACGTCGTGCACCGACTCGGGAAGTTATGTCACGAGATGCTAAAGATACGGTTATGCCACCTGAAGTTCAATGGGTAGTTGCTGGTCCTTACTCGAACGCACCAACTCGCAATAGTGTACCTTACTTCTATCAAGGTCCTATGCTTGAAAGAATGAGTGGTGAGCAAATATGGGACTCCCTTGTAACTCTTGCGTATCCTGATGTTGACAACCGTAAATTCCAAAAGCCTGCTGCTGGTTACGATAATTTCGTCAAGTACACGGCGATGACTGGGGATGAATTATTCGCACAAGTTATGAGAAGCACTGGTATAAACCCCAATGCACAGGCAGCTCCAGCTGCGAATAATCCGGCGGCTCCTAAAATGGAACTTAGTGCCAAGCAAAAATCATCTGTAGAAGTTGTTTTAAAATACTCTGATCTATACTGCATGAGTTGCCATGATACAGGTAAGTCCCGTGGTGATATCAATATCGAGCAATTTCATGATGATCCTGCAAAACTAGCTGGGAATCCAACCATGATTAACATGTTTGTTGGGGCACTTGAGAAAAAAGAGATGCCACCTCCCAAGCGTCAACTTCAACCCACTATCAAAGAGCGTTCAGAGATGGTTCTTGCCCTCAAAACACTTTTGAACGAAGCCCCCAAAGGCGGTGCCCCAATGCAAGCTGAAGCAATGGCCAAAAAATTGGGTGATCCAATTAATACCGACTGTCCAATCAAGCCAGGTCGACCAATTGATCCATCGCTTCTAGCTTTAAATGAAGATGGCGAGACCGTTGGGTTTTGTTGCGAATCATGCCTCAATCAGTTTCAGTCGAAAATGAGGAATAAATCAGCACCTTCCTCAACTTCGTCTGCTTCCACCGCCAATTATGTAAGAGACCGTAATTCAGTTCGGGCATCTGAAATTGGCTCACCTGCCCCAAATGGNCATTTGATAAGGGAATTTGGTGGTTCTGACCGTGATCAAATCGAAAACAGTCACAAACAGGCTTCCGTTACCCAGGTTCTTAACCTTTTGAATGGATATGTTGAAGAAAGAATTCTCCAAAAGAAAGATGCTTTGGTAGTCAACAATGTAAAGAATGCCGGAAGTAAAGATGACATCATAGAGACTGCTTTTTTATCTATTCTTAACCGTAAACCAGGTTCAAAAGAGATGAGAGTCATTAANGATTCTNTCGATTTATCAAGCCCAGATGTCCATAAGGACCTCGTNTGGATCNTGGTTAACAGTCATGAATTTTTGTTCGTGCAGTAGTATCAATTTGAAATAAACAATCTAACCACATATAATAGAGGATATCCATCATGATGACTAACTTCCAAAATGTAGACGAATACGGTCGCAGAGAATTTATAGCACAAGCAGCTAAAGCATGCCTTGGCGTAGGACTTATGCCCATGGCAGGTTCTTACATCCATGATAGTGTAAAGGCATTAACACCTGGNGCACGCCCNGCAGCCGCACGTCATGTGATTTATTTAAATATGACTGGTGCTATGTCCCACTTGGATACNTTTGGACCTAAGCCAAANAATCCGGACATCCAAGGCCCTGTTCAAGCTATTCCAACAAGNGCAGATGGNGTGATTTTATCAGAAAATCTNCCCCTGACCGCTAAGCACATGCACAACGCTGCTGTTATTAAAACCATGGTAACCAGTCAAGGAGCCCATGAACAAGCTAGTTATCTGATGCATACCAGTTACCTCAAACGAGGAACGATCGTTCATCCTACTTTCGGTAGTTGGGTTGCAAANCTTTCTGGACAAATNAANCGCACAATCCCAATGAATGTTAAAATTGGCGGTGGTGGTGGTGGTGCTGGCTTCCTTGAAGCTAAATACGGGGCACTTCCAATTGGCCGTCCTGGNCAAGGNCTNGCTAACAGTAAGATGGCTTCTTATTTNGACGACACCATGTTCCAAAATCGTATTGCTGCGGCCGAAAAGTTAAATGTTAATTTTACCGCAGAATATCCCCAGAAAAAAGTCCGAGCTTACTCAGATCTTTATCGTGATGCTGTTAAACTCATGAAAAGTGAAGACCTCAATGCTTTTGACATAAATAAAGAACCGGATTCAATGAANGAACTTTACGGNGAAACTAATTTCGGCCAAGGTTGCTTACTTGCCCGTAGATTAATTGAGCATAAAGTACGCTATGTTGAAGTGACCCGNGGAGGATGGGATACTCATAACGACAACTTTAATGCAGTTGCTAACAATTGTGTTGATATTGACAAAGCATTAAACGGCTTGTTACTTGACCTTGAAATGCGCGGGCTTCTTAAAGAAACTCTTGTAGTCTTNACCTCCGAATTTGGTCGTACACCAAATATTAATGGAAGAGATGGTCGTGACCATTGGCCTTATTGCTTCACTGCTTTCCTNGCTGGAGGCGGTATTAAGGGCGGTGTATCCTATGGTGAAACTGATGACGCTGGTCGTTTACCGACTGAAGGTAAGCCAATCAAACCAGAAGATCTAAACGCTACCATTGCCTATGCATTAGGTTTGCCGTTGAATGATGTTCAATATTCTCCATCTGGCCGTCCGTTTACCATTGCTCACAAGGGCGAACCTCTTTTTGANGTTCTTGCTTAGTTTATCATGAAATGATGGGAAAAGGATTTTTTTACATTTTATTGTCATTTTTCCTTTTCTCTTCGCTTCCCGCGGAAGAACAGTTTCGAACATTCAGTACGCCTACGGGTCAATCCTTCATTGGAAANGTNNTTGGATATGAAGGACAAACTTTTATCCTGACAAATCAGTCNGGTCAATTATTCCAAGTACCCTACAACGCACTGTCAAAAGCTGATAAAGATTATCTAGTTCAAGCCGTTCAGGAAAAAAGAATCCCAAAGGGTAGACCACAAGNAACTGCTCCACCTACCACCAAAACAGAANCTTCAGCNGCAAATATGCACACCACAGCTGCCACAAGCAGCCTGAAAGGTGTGGATTTNCACTCCCAAATNATGCCAATTCTTCAGGCGAGGTGTAATGATTGTCACAAAGCCCCTTATGAGGACAATGGGAGAACAAAAAATCCAAAAGCCGGACTTCGTTTCGACTCCTTTGATTGGTTGCTCAAAGGNAATGATGATGGACCAGTTGTAATTGCTGGTGACACTGATGGTAGTATTCTTTTTGAAGTTATAACGCTTCCCCCTGACGACGACATGATAATGCCTCCAAAGGGAGATCCACTTACATCCGCACAAATTGATTTATTTAGAAGATGGATATTGGAAGGTGCATCGGAAAAGCCAAGTGGAAAAGTTGTTCCTCCTAACACCACTAAAAAGGATGAACTCGCCGATTCTTCAACGAAGACCGAAGATAACCAAGTCCACAAGGCTCCACAAAAGAAAGCAAGTAGCTTCAAACCTGGCTCTTTTTTTGCTCATGTTGTAGTTCCACTTGGAGTTAGCCCTGATGAAGCTTTAGCTAAAATACAAGGCTCTAAGCCAAAACCCGGAGAACCCATTGATTTTGACAGACATGTTCTTCCCATATTAGAGCAAAAATGCAACAGNTGCCATCATGCTCCTTTTGATAGGGCTGGGAGATTGGTTAATCCAAAAGCCAGCCTCAGGTTTGATACTTTTTCTGAAGTTATGAAAGGAAATCTTGACGGACCTGTTATCGTAGCAAANGATCTTGAAAAAAGCCGTCTATATTCTGTGATGAACCTCCCTGAAGATGATGACTTATTCATGCCTCCCAAAGGGGGNCCAGTAGANACCGAACAAATTGATATTATAAAGAGGTGGATTGAAGAAGGTGCTAAACCTTCCAAAAATAGTGTTTCAGATACCATGGGAGGAATTCCTGCTGCAGATGAGCCTGTAAGTTTTAAACACCATATTTTACCACTTTTTGAAAGAAGATGCTTAGAATGCCACGGCGAGCCCTATGTTAAAAATGGTCGCACTATTAAACCTACAGCAGGATTACAGCTTAATTCACATGAATGGGTCATGAAGGGAAATCTTGATGGTACCATAGTTACCGCGGGAGATTACACCGACAGTGCACTGTTTCAAGTGATTATGCTACCGGATGATGATCCCGAAATAATGCCCCCTAAAGGCGATCCATTATCAGAGGAGGAAAAGACGATGATAAAAAGATGGATTCTTGAGGGTGCATCAGAACAACCTGCTGCTGTAGCAGCAGACCCCAATGCACCCCCAAAAGTTAAAGAGAAAACTGAATTAGCAGTTGGGGATGCCAATAATAAATCATCACTTCTCGATTTGCTTGCCAAAAGAGCGAGCCCATTAACTAAAAGCCAAATTAATGGAGCAATGTCTACAGGTGCTTTAGTCACCCCCCTTTCCGAAAGAAATCCCCTAGTCAGGGCTGAATTCGCTTCCTTCGCCAGTGAGGTAAATGATTCTGCCTTAAAGGCGTTTTCGTCGATAAAGAGTAATATTTCCCATCTCGATATATCTCGTACAAAAGTTTCTGATACCGCACTCAAAGACGCAGGTGCAATGCCTAACTTAACTTGGTTAAATGCAAGAAACACGATAGTTTCAGACAATGGACTAAAATCTCTAAGTAATTTGAACCATCTTTCTTACATTAATCTTTCTGGAACCAAAGTTTCTGACCGTGGTCTACCCGTGATTGGAAGTCTCAAAAATTTAAAAGAAATTTATTTGTGGAATTCTCAAGTTACAGAGAAGGGAGTTTCTTCACTCCGTCAATCCCTACCTGAAGCTAAGATTATTTTTTAGAATCTGTTCCGTTTTTACTAGGTTCTATTCTTGGCCCACAAAGTGGACCACAAAAACAATGATACTCTATCAACTATCTTATTATCCATGAAGGTTAGAACAAATTTTGATGTTCAAGATGTCCGCGAGCATTTTCCTGTTTTAAAAAGGGAAAATAGGGGTAAACCTCTTGCCTTTTTGGATAATGCAGCAACCTCTCAAAAACCAAAATGCGTTATTGATGCCATTTATAAATATTACAATGAATCTAACTCAAATGTGCATCGTGGAATCTACGAGTTGGCAGAAGAAGCAGAAAATCTCTACCAAAATGCCAGGCAAATCATTAGTTCCCGGTTTAACTCACCTACCGAACAGATCATTTTTGTAAAAGGTGCGACTGAAGGTTTAAATCTAATTGCCCATTCCTTTGGACCTCTTGTACTAAAAGACGGTGATGAGATGATCATAACTGACATGGAACATCATGCGAATATTGTTCCATGGCAAATCCTTTGCCAAAAAATTAAAGCAAAAATTTTAGTATGCCCATCCTTGCCGGATGGTTCTCTAGATCGAAATTGGTTGTCAGAAAAATTTAAAAGAGAATCTGTTAAGCTAATTTCTCTCACTTCAGTATCTAACACTCTAGGCACAATCAATCCAATCGGTGAGATTATTGTAGAAGCCAAAAAGTTTGGTAAAAAAGTAGTCATAGATGGGGCGCAGTCTGTTCCTCATCAAAAGATTGATTTTCACAAACTTGGATGCGACTTTTTTACTTTTTCGGGACATAAGGCGTATGGACCGATGGGAATTGGAGTTGTCATTGGCAAGAAAGACGCATTAGAAGAAATGCCTCCCTATCAAGGAGGTGGGGATATGATTGATCAAGTAAGTTTTGATGGCACTACATTTGCCCCACCACCCCAAAGATTTGAGGCAGGTACCCCAAATGTAGTTGGTGCGATCGGATTAGGAAAGGCTTTTGAATTCTTAAACCGCTTTGAAATGAACGACATTGCAAATCATGAAAATGAGGTGTACCTAAAAGCTCTTCATGGACTATCTGAAATTAGTGGGTTCAAAGAACATGGGACAACACAACCAAAAGCGGCAGTCCTTTCATTTACCATAGATGGCGTGCATCCTCATGACCTAGCGACTTTTCTTGATGCTCAAGGAATTGCCATTCGTACCGGGCATCATTGTTGCCAACCTCTCATGAAAGTTTTGGGTGTCCCAGCAACTGCCCGTGCCTCATTTGCCATGTATAATACGGAAGATGAAGCTAGTCTTTTGGTAAATGGGGTTAAGAAAGCGGTAAGCATTCTTAAGTAATTTCAAACTACTTATTGTACCAAGGTTCTCGAGCGTTCTCTTCGATTTCAAGATCAAGTTGCTTCATTTTTGAAGATAACTTGGCAACAATAGCAGGATGTTCCTGTGCTAAATTATTTTGTTCGCCCAAGTCTTCCATTAAATTGAAAAGCATGATTGTTTCAGCAGGTTTTTTGTTTTTATGATTTTTCCGAAGAAGCTTCCATTGGCCCAAGCGAATGCCCTCCAACACTCCCCTTGAGCTGTAATGAAGGAACTCTTTGCGAGGAGATTTTCCTTTTCCCAAAATGAGCCCCGAAGCGTCCACTCCATCAATTTTTTTGTTTTTAGGCAGATTCTTTGAAGTCATTGATGCCAAACTGGGGAGCAAATCAATGGTTCCCAATAAATCTTCACACACCGTGCCCGCAGGAATTCTTGAAGGTCCCCACATTACGCAAGGAACCCGTTGCCCTCCTTCAAAAGTGGTGCCTTTCCCTTCCCGCAAAGGCCCGGACGAACCTCCATGATGCTTAAAAGGAAGCCATGGACCATTATCTGTAGTGTAAATAACTATAGTATCTTCCTCTAAATTCAGATCTTTGATAGTTTTAACTATGCGACCGACTTCGGCATCAATATGTTCGATCACACAAGTGTAGGCGTTTAATGGATCAGGATCCCGAATTTCATCGGGTACATAAAGTGGGATATGAGGCATCGAATGAGGAACATAGACGAAAAAAGGTGTATCTTTATTCTTTTTTATAAAAGAAATTGCTTTGTCAGTACACCTGCGAGTGATAGTTCGCTGATCTACGGGTAGCTCCACAATTTTTTCATTCTCAAAAAGAGGAGTTTTCCACTTGGTTAAAGTAGATTTCGGATCTTTCCATAGAATATCCATTCCATCGGGGCCACCTCGGGGCTTCCCTTTATTGTCTGGGTGATTCATATCATTTGAATAAGGAATCCCGAAATAATGATCGAATCCATTTTGCCGAGGAAGGGTTTCAGGATGATGACCAAGATGCCATTTACCATAACAAGCAGTGGCGTAGCCCAATGATTTAAAATGATCTGCAATGGTATATTCATCAGGATGTAGTCCTTTGTTGGAACTCGGAAACAAAACATGCTGATGCAGACCAACCCGCTTGGGATAGCACCCAGTTAATAATGCAGCTCGTGAGGGGGTGCAAACCGGAGAAGCTACCATGAAGTTTGTAAACTTCCTNCCCTCTTTAGCCATTTGATCAATAAATGGAGTCTTAATTTTCTTAGATCCGAAACATCCCAAGTCTCCATATCCCTGATCATCTGCAAAAATGAGGACTACATTTACTTTGTTCTTGGCAGATACAAATATGGAAGCGTTGGATATAATAAATAGAATAAAAACAAAACATTTCATAGTTATCATGATCAAACGATCAGGGGTGATTCATCAACAAATAAATTAGCGTTAAGCGGTCTTTTTCTTGCGACTATTTAAATCAAAAGGCAATGTTAACCTAAAAGATATATATTCGATGAAAAAAAAACTACTTTCTCTTCTCTGGGCTTTTTCATGTATTTCAGTCTCTGCAGGAAACTTCAGTTCCCAGACGATTGACTTTGGCGTCGTGGTAACAGATATTGGAAAATCACTTGAATTTTACAAAGAGGTCGTAGGATTTTCTGAAAAAGATGGATTTGAAGTAAAAGGAAACTTTCCTAAAAAAGTGGGTCTAACTGATGGAACTCCACTAAAAATTCATGTTCTAACTCTTGGGGAAGAGGAAAAGGCAACCAAACTTAAACTTATGCAGGTGTCTTCTCCCCAAGTTACTCGAAAGATCAGTCAACCCTATATTCATACTATAGCGGGCTTTTCATATCTAACCATATTTGTAAACGATGTGGATCGGGTGCTTGCCAATGCTTTAAAGAAAGGCTACNAACCCTANGCACAAAGCCCCCAAACTTTACCTAAAGGATTACCACAGGATGTTTGCCTGCTAATGCTAAAAGACCCTGATGGNAATTTTGTCGAAATTGTCGGTCCNAATACCATCAAACTCAGTTCTCAAAAATAAAGTTTAGGTTTTTAACAAACTNCTCTTATTTTTTTTGGCATGGTATATGCCAATAATTTTGCATAATCCTCACAATTATGGTCTCGAAATTTGAATTTTTGGATATATGATTATAATAAATATAAGTCACTAACTTGGCGGTAACATGACACATAAACACAAAATTAAATTCTCTCCTTTATTTCCTAACTCACCACCNCATTACGATCGCTTGGTTGATGATCANAAGAATATTGCTTCAAGCAATNCACAATCCTCGACTCATCCGNACCGNTCCGANCATCGCTATCACCCTGGAGATGCCAATACTATACTTTTTCTAAGCAAGAGAGGCATGTCTAGGTCNCCGTTAGCAAGAGAAATTCTTAGAGAGAAAGTAGGCCAGTCTCCTTTTTTTGGTAAATTTCGTGTTTCATCCAGAGGCGTTACTCATGCTTATGACCAATGTCCAATTGACGGGAAACTCAGGAAATATGCTGATAGATTGGGTTATGTTTTGCAGGGTTATTCTCGATTTGCAACTTTACCCGATCTTGCTCAAGCAGACTTAATCATCCCGCTTGACCATGANAGCGATGATTTCACGAAAGTTCATCGCAATGCTATTCGAGGTAAAGTTCAAGCATTTGGACAATTCCTACCATCTGGGTCGGTTCCATTCCTAAGTGACCCCTATGACCGCGAAGGTGATTTTGACATTAACGATCGATACGACGAAATTATTCAGGGCATACGCCTNGGTTGCACCAAGATTCTGCAATCAATTCCNTCTTTGTTTTCGTAAACCACCATACAATTTTTAGTCAGGATTATTTTTAATCCTACTCTTTATTTGTTGAAAACCTTTGGCATACTTCCATCAATAGAAATCTTAAAGTATGCCCTATGTTTATCTATTAATTTTTATCTTATCTTATTTCGCTGTATTGGGTTCAGTAAAGAAAGGTTTTTCAATACCCATTATAGATATTGCTGGTCAAAAAGAGAGACCTGTTATTGTAGATAAAGAAGAAGGGCAATATCTCGGTCATCCCTCCACTGTTTTATTAGAAGACGGAAAGACTATCCTTTGCGTTTATCCAAAGGGTCACGGTCGAGGTGCTATTGTTTATAAAAAAAGTTACGATGGTGGTCTCACTTGGACCAATCGTCTCTCTACCCCGTCCAATTGGACAACTAGTAAAGAGGTTCCAACAATTCACCGCGTGGTTGATGTAAAGGGAGTCAAAAGACTGATTTTATGGTCGGGGCTTTATCCAGCAAGAATATCATATAGCGAGGATGATGGAGATACATGGAGCCCTTTAAATCCAGTTGGAGATTGGGGAGGAATTGTCGTAATGGGCAGCGTTGAGAAATTATCCAAGCATGGGCATTATTTGGCTATGTTTCATGATGATGGCAGATTTTTAAGTAAAGGAGGCCAACGTTCGAAACCTCCACTCTTCAAGCTACTGAAGACTTTTTCAAAGGACGGAGGCCTTTCTTGGAGTTATCCTGAAACAATTCTACAAAATTCAGTTGTGCACTTATGTGAACCGGGCATTATTCGCTCACCTGACGGAAAAGAATTGGCAGCACTTCTTCGTGAAAACAGTAGAAAGAAAAACTCTCATGTAATNTTCTCTTCTGACGAAGGTCTTACNTGGTCCAAACCCACCGAACTTCCGGGATCTTTGACTGGAGACCGACACACCGGAAAATATGCCCCGGACGGACGCCTTTTTATCTCTTTTCGTGACACCGCTTTGGAGACTCCNACTCAAGGAGACTGGGTTGCATGGGTGGGAACTTATGATGATATTAAAAAGGGCAAGGAAGGGCAGTACCGGGTTCGCTTAATGGATAANAAGCACAGATGGGACTGTGCCTACCCTNCCGTTGAAATATTGACCGATGGCACGATTGTCACAACTACTTATGGTCATTGGGAAAAAAATGCGAAGCCCTACATTGTCTCTATTCGTCTTCGCTTGGATGAGCTTGATAAAAAGGCTAAATCAAAGAGGTTATTTAATTCCTTCAACCAGTACTAAATTTGACAACTCCTTTTCTTTCCTTGAGCAAAATCTTGGCAAATATTGCCCGGCATCAACTTTTTAAAAGTTTCATTATCTGTACCATCCTACTTGCAGCTTTGGTCGTAGGCATGCAGACTTACAGGGACTTTGCTCANGAGTACTCTACAATTCTTTCTGCACTTGATTGCTTCATTCTGATTGTTTTTTCCTNCGAAGCTATAATCAAAATTTTAGCGAATGGAAGACAACCTTTTTCTTATTTCAAAAACCCATGGAATGTATTTGATTTCCTCATCGTAGTTGCGTGCCTTTTAGAACCATTTCTTGATCTTGGTGGTGAGTTTCTTCCTGTTCTCCGTTTAGCACGTATTTTAAGGGTACTTCGCTTAGTTACGGCTATCCCCAAACTTCAATTATTAGTTACCTGCTTACTGAAAAGTCTTCCTTCCATGTTTTATGTGAGCATTCTTCTNTTTCTTCTTTTCTATATCTATGGAACCTTAGCTGTATTTTTTTATGGGGAAAATGACCCCGTTCACTTTCGGAATCTCGAAACATCAATCCTCACCCTTTTCAGGGTGGTCACCTTAGAAGATTGGACGGATGTGATGTATATTAACATGTACGGTTCTGATGCCTACGGATATTCCGAGGAAGACTTTTTACTTTGGGAACCTCTTCCATCCGCATCTCCCCTCGGGGCCGCTATTTTCTTCGTTAGTTTTGTTCTTATTGGAACCATGATTGTGCTTAATTTAGTCA
>NHDJ01000133.1 GCA_002167265.1 Verrucomicrobia bacterium TMED56
AGGCTCACAGGGCCCAAGGATAAAAAATATAAACAGGGCAAAGGGAGTGCATCTGGAAAAACTGGTTGTCTGTGCTTCCACCTGTGTCTGTACTTTATTTAACCTGCTTCTACGAATCGCCCATCTTGTCCCCCAGGCAAAATAGATAGCTCCAAATAGCAAAAGGAACCAACCAGCAAAATTTCCGCGAAAATTTTGAACGGTCTCAATACTAAAAAAAGCTAACCCAAGCAGGAAAACCAATGATCCGACCAAGATTGTCACAAGCACATGACTGATTCCGCAAAATGCAGTGTAGGTTGCTGTTTTGGGACCACTCCAACCATTTGTTTTAGCCATGGCCACGAGTGGCAGATAATGATCTGGACCGAGAATGGTATGGATAAATCCAACGGATGCGGCACTACCGGCAATCAGAAGTGTTTCAGGAATCATGATCAAAATTAGATTGTTTCATTAGTACCTACGAAAACTTGTGGGCAATCGACCGATCGCCGAGTGAAGGATATTTCGAATTTCTTTGATTGCTTTTCGGAATTCATATGGATCTCCTGCCAAAACCTTTACTATCCAACCCGCTTGATGATGCATGGAAGTGCACCCGACGATTAGATTTCCGTTTTTCATATCATGAATTTCCTGACGGCAAGGAAGCTCATTGGACACCTTTGGAGAAACCAGATATAAGCATCCGTAAAATGGAGTAGGAAAAGAATTTCTCCATGGATTAACCGATTCATTTTCCGGCTCCAAAGTAAATGATTCTAAGAGTACGAGTTTATCATTTTTTTGAATTCTTAATCGATTGAAAAATTTCTTAAATAAAAAGGACTCACCATGGGCAATCCTGCCCGGNAGCATTTTCTCNACAAANAAGACTTCNGCATCTTCCCTCAACCTCCACCNNNGTCNTTTGNTCAAGNGAGGTCGATNTTTGNAGGATTAATGAACCNGGATTGAATTCNANAAANGAATCANCCTTAANCNTGAACTTTTGNTCAACCTTNGCNNTNCCNGTACGCATNAAATGNGACCGGGTTGCACCNGGTGTNGTNACCACNATNGATGCTTCTTCNGATACTTCTATATCGCAAATCANNCGATCNCCNGANAANANACCNGCNGTGGGACAGGANAGGTTGATCAATAATGNNCCCGTATNNTCATCANAGTANGGCTTACTTAGATGAACGGGTGGTGAAAACCNNTGGCTCGANAGATANGGNAANCCGTCNNNATTNGTACGACANCCNAGNTNTACACCACCATGGATNCCNANNGGNNTCANNNAATNAATNNCNTCATNNTTAGAATAAAAACTCCNTGGTTAACCAGTCCACAACNTCATTCAANCCTTTATGAGTCTTAAGATCCGTAAATATAAAAGGACGCTCTTCCCTCATTTTTTTTGCATCCTTATCCATAACCTCAAGGTCAGCACCAACCAAGGGGGCAAGATCCGTTTTATTAATGATGAGAAGATCTGAATAACGAATTGCCGGCCCACCTTTTCGAGGGATTTTATCGCCCTCCGCCACATCAATAACAAAAATGAAAGCGTCCACTAATTCCGGAGAAAATGTGGCAGATAGATTATCTCCCCCACTTTCAAGAAGCACCAATTTTGCATCCGGATGTCGTTCTTGCAACTGCTCGATGGCTACTGCATTCATGGTTGTGTCATCCCGGATTGCGGTATGTGGACACCCTCCAGTCTCCACTCCCATTATACGATCTTCGGGCAGAGCTTTATTGCGTGCCAGGAACTGAGCGTCCTCAACGGTGTAAATATCGTTGGTGATCGCAACCATGGAATATTTATCCCTGAGTACCTCACACAAACGCAAAGTTAGCATTGTTTTGCCGGAACCGACAGGTCCACCAATACCTACACGAACGGGTCGGCNAAATTCGTTATTATCTGATAAAGTCATGATATAAATAGTCTGGAAAATGCAAGTTCATGACGAGCAGATGCCAAATCCAGCATGGGGTTAAAAAAACCAGCATCCTCCCTTTTCACCTTAAGAGAACTTGAGATTAAGCCTTGGACTCTTTCTCCTTCAATACTGCGATGAATTATTTTTTGGCAGGCAAGTTCACCTAACCTAAGTAATTTAACAGATGCAGAACAAAAATTTGATACCGTTTGATATACCCATGCAACCATAGATGAAATTATGGGGACTTCCTGTGCATTTCTAAGAAGGGCAGTCGCTGTAATTTGCTGACATTGTTCTCCCTCCTCCTGCAAGACCTGATAAAACTTTCTAGAAACAGGACACTTATGAATCTCAAGTATCATTTTAAGCAGTTGTGCTCCTTGTGAATTTCCTGCGTCCCTTATTTCACGAGTCAGCTTCCAAGCAGAGATCTCTTTGTTTATATGTATTAATTCTTTATAATTCCGATTTTCAATCTCTTCAGAACAAAACCGTAAATAGGGTAACTCTAACCTTTCCAAACTCGGCAAGATTTGGTGCGTAAGAAATTCCTCCAAGTCCTCCTTTGATTGCACTTTACCTAATGCCACCATTTCCTCCAACCCATAGGAGTGAGCATAACCTCCGCTTGGAAAAAGAGTATCTGTGGTTTGGATCAAACCACCCAACCATTCTAAACTTTTAGTTTCCGGCTTTAACATATCGGTAGAATTATTGCTTGTTGTTTCTTAAGAATAGTAAGGTGAGGGATTTACCACATGTTAAAATACTTTAGTAACTTTCCACTTCCATGATGGTGACCAGATGCGGCTAACACAGGTTGAAATACTTCAATCGCTTCCTCATAAGGAATTTGATTACGATCGAGCATAAGCCGAACTGCAAGATCGCCTTCTACCAATAAATAAGCATCTTTGAATTGAGCAGGGAAATGAAGGTTTCCAACTTGCCATGCCCGGTGTGCGGCTTCCTTTTGGTTAGGATAGGGAACCCGGAAAACTTCCTCCGGTTTTTGGTCAATTACATAGTTTTTTTCATCTTCAAAATGAAAATATATTCCATGCTTTAAGGGTGCGATCAAATCGAAGCCGAAATCNGTCCCGTCCTCTGCCTGACCNCGCCACCTGCGTTTGGCTAGGACTCTCCTTTCCACTTTCAAGGAGATTTCATTTCCCACCATATCAGAACTTATAGAGTTCAGCTCTTTGATTATTTTCAAAATCAAAAGAGGAAGTATCTTTGGGCAAGAGGAACAACTTTGGCTGGTTCACAGTGTAATTCTTCTCCGTCAGCCTTGACCACATAGGTCTCAGGATCTACTTCCATTCTTGGCAGTGAATCATTNAGAATCAGATCTTTTTTACCAATATCTCTAGTATTTCTGACGGGAACCATTTTTTTCTGAAGTTCAAGTTCTTCCAACGATTTGTTTTCCATAGACGCCTGACTTACAAATGTAATCGATGTTGAAGTTCTCGCTTTGCCAAAAGATCCAAACTGTGGTCGATAATGCATGGGTTGAGGTGTAGGAATCGAAGCATTAGGATCTCCCATATTTGCATAAGCAATAAATCCACCCTTTAAAACAAGCTCAGGCTTGACTCCAAAAAATGCTGGCTTGAACAAAACAAGATCTGCCATTTTACCTACGCTGATTGAGCCAATCTCATCAGACATGCCATGAACAATCGCCGGATTTATAGTGTACTTTGACAAGTATCGTAAAACCCTAAAGTTGTCGGCTTGCGTATGCTGGCTTGATTCAAGTTTCCCAAACTGTCTCTTCATTTTGTCGGCAGTCTGCCAAGTTCTGCAAAGAACCTCTCCAACTCGGCCCATGGCTTGGCTGTCGCTTGCCATAACTGAAAAAGCTCCCCGATCATGCAGGATATCCTCCGCCGCAATAGTGGATGGTCTGATTCTTGACTCCGCAAAGGCAACATCTTCCGGAATTTTGGAATCCAAATGATGGCATACCATCAACATATCTAAATGCTCATCAATTGTATTCACAGTAAAAGGGCGGGTTGGATTAGTGGAAGAAGGTAAAACATTAGGCTCGCCACACACCTTGATTATATCTGGAGCGTGACCACCACCCGCTCCCTCGGTATGAAAGGTATGGATAGCTCTTCCCTTGAAAGCTTCAACCGAATCTTCAACGAAGCCAGCTTCATTTAAAGTGTCAGTGTGTATGGCCACTTGAACATCCATTTCATCTGCAACGGTAAGGCAAGTGTCAATGGTTGCAGGCGTCGTGCCCCAATCTTCATGTAACTTCAAGCCAATTGCACCCGCCCGCACTTGCTCGCGTAAAGCTTCCGGACTGGACGAATTACCTTTCCCTAAAAAGCCCAAATTCATNGGGAAATCATCCGAGGCTTGCAACATTTTNCCTATATTCCAGGCACCCGGCGTACAAGTTGTAGCATTGGTTCCGGTGGCCGGTCCAGTGCCTCCTCCGGTCATCGTGGTCAGACCGCTTGCTAATGCCTCCTCNATTTGTTGGGGGCAAATAAAATGGATGTGTGAATCATATCCGCCGGCAGTCAAAATCATACCTTCTCCAGCGATCACTTCAGTTCCTGCACCTACCACCATGCTTGGNNCNATTCCATCTTGTATAAGAGGGTTTCCCCCATGACCCACCCCTGCAATTCTGCCCTTCTTGACTCCTACATCTGCCTTAAGAACGCCAAGAAAAGGATCTAGAATGGTGGCATTTGTAATAATCAGATCAAGGCACTCCTCATCCAAAGCAAGGGGTGACTGGCCCATGCCGTCTCGAATGACCTTACCCCCTCCAAATTTAATTTCATTCCCATAACCTCCATTCTCTGCAATTAGATCTTTTTCAACTTCGATAAAAAGTTCGGTATCTCCCAACCTGACCTGATCACCCACAGTCGGGCCATACATTTCTGCGTATTGTCTTCGGCTTAGTTGTAAGCTCATGTTTCCAATGCTCCATTGGTAAGGTTATTAAGGCCATAAACCTCACGNCTACCTGCAAGTGCGACCAGTTCAACTTCTTTAGAATCACCAGGTTCAAACCTGGCAGCTGTTCCAGCCGGCACATTCAATCGAAAGCCGCGGGCATTCTGACGATCAAACTCAAGTGCCCGATTAACCTCAAAAAAATGCATGTGACTCCCGACCTGGATCGGACGATCACCCACATTACTTACCTTTATCACTAGGGTTGCAAGATTTTGATTGGCGTTGATTAAAGAATCATCTTTACAGGTTATAATTTCTCCAGGCTTCATCGTATTGGATTGTGAACGGTTACAAGTTTAGTTCCATCCGGAAAAGTCGCTTCCACTTGAACTTCATGNATCATTTCAGAAATACCTTCCATCACTTCTTCTTTTTTAAGAATGGTGGAACCAAAACTCATCAAATCAGCTACGCTCTTGCCGTCTCTTGCCCCCTCCATGACTTCATAGGTAATGAGTGCAATGGATTCCGGGTAATTCAAAAGAACTCCTCGGTCTTTTCTTCGGCGAGCTAGATCAGCGGCGACCACTATCATTAATTTATCTTTTTCTCTAGGAGTAAGGTGCATTTTAGTCTATACGCTTAAGTGTTTATGAACCGTAGAAGAGTCAAGCTCATCAACCGGTCCTCGTGCTACAAAACGACCACGATTCATTACGGCAAAGCTATCTGAATACTTACGAACGAAATCCACATATTGCTCAACCAGCAAAATGGTCATAGCCTGCTCGTCGACCAGTTTACGAATAACTTCTCCAATCATAGTTATTACATTTGGTTGGATACCTTCCGTCGGTTCATCAAGCACAAGGAATTTTGGCCTGGTAACCAAGGCCCGGCCAATNGCAAGCTGTTGTTGCTGTCCGCCGGACAGATCACCGCCACGCCTTTTTCGCATCTGATGTAAAACTGGAAAAGTTTCATAGACCGATTCTGGAATTGATTTATCAGCCGTTCCTGCAGCTTCCAAAGCGACTAATAAATTTTCCTCAACCGTAAGGAGAGGAAAAATTTGGCGNCCCTGGGGCACATATCCGATTCCATTACANGCACGTTCATGGGCNTCTAACTTAGTCGCATCTTTTCCTTCGATCGTAATCTTNCCTGCGGATGGTGTTTCCAACCCGACAAGATTTCTCAAAAAAGTGGTCTTNCCAACACCATTTCGGCCCATCACACAACCTATACTTTGGGGTGTTAATTGAAATTCTAAACCATGTAGAACCTTTACCTCATCATATGAAAATTCTAGCCCTGAAACTTCAAGGTAAGGAATTACCTCTNCCGTATTTGGTTCTGTTTCANAAACTTCCATACTCANCGACCCAGGTAGGCCTCCATTACCTCCTCGTTTCTCTCCATTTCATCAATCATTCCCTCGGCCANAACCTTGCCTTCATTTAAAACAGTGACAGTTTTNCCAAGTCTGCGGACGAAATCCATGTCATGTTCAATCACCACGATCGTATGCTCCTGAGCTAGCTCAAGCAGCAGATCTGCAGTTTGTTCAGTTTCCAAGTCTGTCAAGCCGGCGGCTGGTTCATCAACCAGAAGTAGCTTGGGCTTGGAAATGATCAAGGCACTTATTGCAAGCCATTGTCTTTGTCCATGACTGAGGGATTTGGCGGGCATTTCTCGTTGATCGATTAAGGAGACCTTTTGGAGAATCTCATCAATTTTTTCAACCTCTTCCTTAGACTCTGGCTGAAGCAAATTGTTCCTCCATCCCTGATTTCCCGGCAAGGCCAAAAGAAGATTCTCATAGGTCGTTAAACTATCAAAAACAGTGGGAGTCTGGAATTTACGACCAATCCCACTTAAGGCGATGTCCGACTCCTCCTCTTGGGTTATCTCTTTTCCATCAAAATATACTCGCCCATTGGAGGGTTTGGTCTTTCCGCTAACCAAGTCACAAAAGGTCGTCTTGCCAGCGCCATTGGGCCCAATGATGACTCTCAATTCACCATGCTCTATCCCATATTGAGGAATATCCACTGCTTTAAATCCATCAAATGAAACCGAAAGGTTTTCCACAAACAAGACAAACTTCTTGGACCAGATCGATGACTGGACCAGACTTGGGCGAAATTCGGCGTATTTCTTTAACGAATCNACGATCCCTTCCTTTGCTGGATCCTCCCCTGNGTCAATCGNACTCATTTTTCAGTTGAATTCGTCGGGGCAAGTCCGGGGGAAGAAAACTTTTTTCTCAACCTGTCAACGACCTCGATCAACCCATTTGGTAGATATAGAACCACGCCAATAAATATCAGACCCAAAAGGATCGGCCAGTAATCAGGACTCCATTTAAAGAATAATATGTCCTGTTCAGAAGTTAGNTAATTATATAAAAGNTTTACACTTAAAGCACCGAGAACCGCTCCACCCAATGAGCTNCGACCTCCTACTGCTACCCAAACAACCACAAGAACGGATCGATAGGCTTCCATATTCGAAGGAGTTACAATTTTCATCTGTGGCACATATAACATCCCGGCAAGACCAGCCAGTGACGCAGCGATACAAAAGGCAAAGATTTTATAAACATGAGGTTTGTAACCAAAAAAATGGAGCGTGGGTTCATCATCCCGAATAGCCAACAACACCTTACCAAGTCTTGACTTTACAATCCATTGACACAGGAGATAGGCACCGAATAAGCAGGCAAGAGTAATCCAGTAAAGATAAAGCTGCACCCTTTCGGAAGAAAGGGAAAAACCGACATCAGCAATTGAATAGTCAAGCTGGTCGAGTTTTTCATCTCCGTTTAAATCATACTCCATATTGGCCCCGTGCGAAGCAATCCAACTATCTTTAGCATCGACTGGATTAAAGGTGTGCAAAGACTCAGCAGGTGCGATTACATCGAAGCGAGTTAATCCGTTCGTGCCACACAGCATGACATCGTTTCGGCAAAAAACTAACCAACCTGCAACCGCTATCGCTTGAGTTAGGATCGCAAAATAAACGCCCCTTACCCGGCTCCTAAAAACAAAATAGCCCAATAGAAAAGCAGTTACCCCAGGAATTAAAATGCCAAGAATTAAAGTAACTGGAAGATTCCAAAATGGTTTCCAAAAACCTGGAACAAGAGCATCTCCTGAAGATTCTCCCACATCATAGGGATAAACGACAAACAGACAGGCAGGTATTTTCCAACCGTTGGCATCAATGATACCTTCAGGACCTCCGTGATGGGCAAGATGTATACCCATTGCATAGGCTCCCAGGCAAAAGAAGGTAAACTGACAAAGACTCAGAATTCCGACATACCCCCATAATAGGCCAAGCCCTAACGCTAAGATGGCAAAGGACATATAGCGACCCAGCATATTGATATCACCAATCGAGAAAATTCCTTCTCCGTAAAGAAATGGCAGAACTGCGAAACCAATAATAAAAAGCACCCAAAAGGAACCTTTGTTATCTATGAGTTTTTCGTTAGAACTCTTCACTTTTTATCTCCCACGCGTCCTTTGGGAGCAAATAACCCCGCTGGTTTGTACTGGATAAAAGCGACAATCAAGGCAAGTAAGATTACCTTACCCCAAACGGGACCAACCGTAAAACCGCCAAACTCAAGAGGCTCTATTAGTTTTGTTATTACACCAATTCCAAGACCGGAACACAAAACGCCTGCTAATTCACCCACCCCTCCTGCGACCACAACCAAAAATGAATCCACAATGAAAAGCTTCGTACCCATATCGGGAGTAACTCCCCCGACGATCGTCCAACCGTATCCTGCCACTCCTGCAATCCCTGAACCAAGGGCAAAGGTAAAACGGTCTACATTACGAGTTCGCACACCCAGACTGCTCGCCATATCACGGTTCTGCATGGTTGCCCGTATCAGCATTCCCTTCCTGGTTTTTCGGATAATAAAATATATGAAACCAACGCATGCTGCAGAAAGGGCGAGAAGATATAGTCGTGCAAAGGGTAAGACCACATCCTGGGAAATTTCATAGCCTCCCCGAGCCCAGGTTGGTGCATTGACTCCAATGTTGTCTCCATACCTAAGCCTTACCAACTGGATCAGTAGCAAGGAAACTCCCCATGTTGCCAATAGCGATTCGAGGGGACGGTTATATAAATGCCTGACCACAAATTTCTCCATCAAAAGACCGACAATAGCGGAAGCAAGAAATGCAACCGGAAGTGCAAAAAAGTAATATTCATTTACCGAATTTTCTGGGGAGTGACCAAAGTACATTTGCACTTCATAGGTTGCATAGGCACCGATCATAACTAACTCGCCGTGCGCCATATTGATCACCCCCATCAAGCCAAATGTGATCGCGAGCCCAAGTGCGATAAGGATGAGGACACTGCCATATGATACCCCACGAAAAAGATTGCCAGCCAACTCAACCGAGCTTTTGTGTCCTTCTATCCTCTTTTTTACTTTGGAGATGCTTTTAAAAAGAGAAGCAGATTGATTTGCGTTTATTTTTTCAGAACTTTCCAACGCCTCAATTTCTTTTTCGAAACCATCAATTCTGGCCAAAGCCCTCAAGCTATTAAGTGCGGAAAGTTTTTCCAAAGCGTCAAGTCGGCCTTTAAGCCCTTCAAAATCCTCGGATTTTTGACCAAATTCAATCAATGCCATGCTCTCATTTGCGGTCCAGCGAATTTTATCATCCTCTTCAGCATCATTAGAAATATCTTCAAGAGACGACATAGCATCGGCCATAAAAGGCGGGTCTCCGCATTTTTTGACTCCTGAAATTCTTGTTTCATAATCAGGAGAGAACAAACGAATCAGAAACTTGGAAGAATTGACCAAAGAGCGAATTTTTCTGCTGGGACTAATGTCCTCTAAATCCAGCAAATCAGGCTTTGCCTGTTTACCTTCTACCATGAAGGGCTCACCTGTGAGGGGAACCAGCAAAGGAGCAAATTCATTAAAATCGTCATCCATAATGGTCTCCTCATTGACCACAATGCGAACCTCACCCTCCGCTGAAGGCCAATTGTAAACACTACCCTGACGATAGAGTTCAAAAAACTTTTCAAGCCTGGGATCTCCAGTTTTAGATAAATCAGAGATTGCCTTGGTAACAACTTGGGTATCGGAGGAAGCAAGATTCTTGATAATTTCCCCCAGTTTCCCCTTTTCTGTTGCATCCTTGACAAGACTTGCCTTGAGGGTGGCAAAATCGGGCGAAAGACCAAAGATTATGAATAAAAAGAATGTATAAACTGAATGAAATTTATTCAAAAAAGATTATTTTATTGTCAAAAAAAGCGAACTCGGCCCGTATCTTTCCCACCGAGTCCGCTTAAGCTATGACTTCTTAAAACTAAGAATTACAGAGAACCATCACCATTTGGACCACCCGTTGGTTTAGGGTAGTTTCCATCAGGCCAAAGGTATGAACTGTAGGAATCAGGCGAAACTAAGCCGTCACTTGAATAAACGATCTTAAACATGCCGTTTTTAAGAATTTCTCCAACATACACTGGTTTAAGGGTATGCTGATTAGTAGGATGCATTGACTTCTTTCCTCCAGGGGCATCAAACTCAAGGCCATAGACTGCCTTGCGTACTTTATCTACATCGAAAGACCCACATTTTTCAACCGCTGCCTTCCATACATAAACTCCAAAGTAGGCGGCTTCTATTGGATCACAAGTTACCCGCTTAGCACCACCGGGTAAACCAGCTTCAACACAGTATTTTTTGAAACTTTTGACAAAAGCAGCATTCTCAGGAGTTTTTACACTTTGAAAATAGTTCCATGCGGCCAAGTGACCAACAAGTGGTGGAACATCCATTGCCCGAAGTTCATCTTCAGAGACAGAGAATGCCATGATTGGGCAATCGTCCGAAGTCAAACCCTGATTTGCGAACTCTTTGTAAAATGGAACATTACTGTCGCCATTGATTGTGGAGAGGATGCAGGCATCACCCGTGGCAGCAAATTCCTTAACCTTAGATACGATGGTCTGATAATCCTGATGGTGGAAGGGGGTGTACTCTTCCATAACATTTTCATCTGGAACGCCTTGTGCTTTTAAATACGCTTTCAGTACCTTGTTTGCTGTCCTCGGGAAAACATAATCCGTGCCAAGTAGGTAAAATTTCTTACAACCCATTTCATTAGCCATATATTCTGCGGCAGGTACCAACTGTTGGTTCGGGGAAGCAGCAGTGTAAAAAACATTAAGCGACTGTTCTTCACCTTCATATTGAACTGGGTAAAAAAGTAACGCATTGTTTTCTTCAAATACTGGCAGACAAGATTTTCTGCTTACCGAAGTCCAGCAACCAAAAGTAACGGCTACTTTTTCCTCAACAATTAACTGTTTTGCTTTCTCTGCAAAAAGTGGCCAGTCAGAGGCAGGGTCAACAACCACAGCTTCAACTTGCTCACCCAGTACACCACCTGATTCGTTGATTTCCTTAACTGCCATCATCACAACATCCCTCAGCGAGGTTTCGGAAATTGCCATAGTTCCGCTTAACGAATGTAAGACGCCTATTTTCACTGCATGCAATTGGGGTATCGATAGTGCCAGTCCAAGAACTACAGATAATCCCAGTTTAAGTATATTTTTTTTCATTAATTTTTCGCTATTTATAATTATAATTTTCCCAAGAAAAGGTCTTAATCAAGGGGGTTAAAAAATTATATTCATTTTGCATGCCAAATCTAAAAATACATTAATAAAGTAAAAATTTACTATATATTTATTTTATTCATATATGTGATTTATTTTATTCATATATGTGATTTATCAGAAAACAAAAAAACGGGTGGGCAACCGAAGTTACCCACCCGTTAAACAAACGTACTAGACTGAAAGTTTAGAAGGTGTAAATAAATTCAACTGCTACAAGTTCTTCTGGCTCTGCAATTGTGCCAGCATCCTTGTCGTATGAACTGTATTCAATCAAACCAGAAAAACTATCATTGAAAACATAACTAGGCGAAATGGTGATCTTACTACCATCATAGGCAACTGTACTATTGGTTGCTCCAGTTACTTCTTCCTCCGAATATCTTAAGGTAAGTCCAACCGCGTCAGAAACTGCATAGTTTGCCATGATCATCATACCTTCAACATCTTGTCCGGAATCTAATTGATCATTCTCTGCGACTTCTGCTGCAAGAAGGAGTTTATCCATCTGATAGCTAATCCAGTAAGTTGACTTTTCATAAGCTCCTGATGCAGGTGCACTGAAATCTGACCAAATAGCCTTAGCGGTAAAGTTTTCAATTCCAGTAAAGGCAAGTGCAAGTTCATAACCTGCATCCGCTTCAAGACTGGACCATACTCCTATGCTAAAAGTATCTGTACCGTAGTCGATAGATGCACCAACATCATAAGCATCATAGATATCCTGTACTCCAAGGACATCGTATGCGTAACTGTATTGGTACATATTAGTTGGGTCATATGCTTCAAATCCCATGTAGGAGAGCATTTTACCGCCTGTAATGCTGAGTCCGTTGCCGAAATCATATGTTACAAGGGCTTCTTCCAGGGCTGAATCACCGTCCGTTACATCATAGGTAGTGTCATCTGCAGTTCCGGGTAATCCATCTGGACCAACTGCAACTACTGTGGTGGATCCACCATCATACAGATCGAAGTCTACAGAAGCAGAAACAGGTCCTGAACTGAAATCCAGAGCTATTTCAACTTGTCCGACAAAAGAGGTTTCACTGTCGTCACCTTTTTTTTCAGCTGCAAGGTCGATAAAACCAGACAATTCAACACCACTACCTGTGGGCCCTATTTCAATTGCATTCGCATTTAAAACCGCAAATAAGCTTGCGATAGATAATAATTTGTTTTTCATATATATATATATTGTTTTTAGTTAGTTTGTTGCTTGTGAAAGCANNGNTANTTNNTGCTTAAACTATGCCAACTATACTCTGATACAATTAATTGTATATTTTTTAACAATAATAACATTTTTTATAATTAATATTATTCATAATATAATTATATTCATTATAATAATTAATTATATTCATTCCTGCCGTCGTTTTACTCTTCGCCCTTGCTCTTTTTTATACAGTTCAATATAAATATATGATCATTTTATGAGCTTCTTTCTCAAAATTGGACTGCCATGGGCTGTTTCTTTAGGCATCGTCTTTTTTATTGGTCTAGAATTAGGNAAAGAAAACGATGATCTNCAAAATCTAAATATTTCAGATAAGGGAGAAGAAGAGGTAGTTTCTAGGGATTTGTTTCCAAAAAAGAATATTTCTAAACTGTCCACAAAAAAGAAGGGGGGTAAGATCAATCCGCCGATTTTCAATCCNNCCGAACAAANCCCTTCCTTAACNTACTCCCCTCCCCTTCCGCCAAATTTGCGTCGCATAATGGAAGATGGAAGTATGGTGGAAAGAATGGGAGCGTACATGGATGCATTGCGCATAATGGATCCCAGTAACCTTGGACAAGTTATCGATGCCTTTGAAGCTTTGCCCAAAGGATATGGGCGCCACCTTGAAATGAAGCTATTGATGAGAAGTTGGGCGGAATTTGATCCCATGGGAGCTTTGCAATATTCAGNGGAATCCTTGGATCAAAAAAGCGAAAAAAGATTTGCCATGACAGAAGTTCTNGCGGGATGGGCAGCCCGTGACTCAGAAAGTGCAATCGAGTGGGTAAAGCAGAATCAGTCTGACAGTCCTGACTCTTCAGAGAGTGCCAGTTTGTTGATAGGTGTGGTAAAGGGATTAGCTGAGAACGATCTGGAAGGTGCTAACAACTTTTCAAATTCTTTGGCGAATGGCAGTGCCAAATGGCAGGCTTCGACTTTTCTTGCACAAGAATATGCCAAACTAGGCACTCAAAAGGCCATACAATGGGCTGAAAGTTTTCCACAGGAAGACGAAAGAATGAGAGCTACAATNTTAGGACAACTAGGGGCAAAATTAGCTCAAGATGACTTGGATGGAACCGCAAATTGGGTGGAATCAATGCCGATAGACAAAGCATCAGAGCAAGTAATGAGCAATTTACTCTCTCGATGGTCTGCNAAAAGTCCACTGGAAGCAGCNGCCTGGGCAAATCAGTTGGAAAATCCAGAAAAAAAAGTTCAAGCCATGAAATTGCTCACCAACAAGTGGTCCCTCAGAGATCCAGTTGCTACAGCAAGTTGGCTNAATAAATTTCCACCGTCCACTGAACTCGATCCTGTAGTGGGCGAATTTGTAAATCGTATTTCCTCAAGAGATCCTGAAGGTGCAATCGGCTGGGCATCCTCCATCATTAATGAGGAACAAAAGAACAGGGCTATCGGACAAGTGCTGAGGGCATGGGAACGGAAGGACCCAGAAAAGGCTAAATCTTGGCGCCTACAGAACGGTGTATTGGAAACCAGCGTAAACCGCTAACTGACCATTTTCGAACAGATGCTATTTAGAGGCTTATCTTATTTTCCAATCGTTTCAATGATGGCAACAATTGGAAGAAACAAAGCAATTACAATAAATCCTACGACTACTGCCAAAAAAACAATCATAACAGGTTCAATTAGGGAAGTAACACCAGCCACAGCGTTGTCCACATCTTCATCGTAATTGTCTGCGATACGGGTGAGCATATCCGGTAGCTCCCCGGTCTCCTCTCCAATCTCGACCATACTGGTTACCATCGAAGGAAAAACGGATTCTCTCTCCATTTGTACAGCCATTGCCTCTCCGTCACGCACGGAATCATGAACCTTACTCATTGCCTTGACAAAAAATGTGTTACTCAGGGTGTCACGGGTAATTTGCAGTGCCTGGAGGATGGGAACTCCACTGCTGAGAAGAGTTCCAAAAGTACGGGTTATTCTGGAGATATTAGATTTTCCTGCAACTTCCTTGACCGCGGGAACATTTAAAGCCAACCAGTCAAAAGTTTTAGCTCCTGGTTTGGTCTTCTTGAAGAGGTAAACTCCAATAATCGTTCCCGCCATTCCTCCAAGAACAAGAATCGGACTGGAGGAAAATAAATCACTGATTCCAATAACTATTTGAGTGGGACCGGGCAAGGGGGCACCTCGAAGCATTTGTTCGAAAATTGTTTGGAATTGTGGTACAACCACCATCATAAGAAGGGTAACAATTGCAATTGCCACAAACATGATCACACTTGGATAAATCATCGCAGATTTCACTTTCTTAATCGTCCGGATGGATTTCTCCTGAAACTGAGCTAACCTGTCTAGAACGAGATCGAGCACTCCACCCGCTTCCCCAGCCCTGACCATGTTCACATAAAGATTGTCGAAGGTTTTCGGATACATGGCCAACCCGTCAGACAAGTTCCCTCCGGAAGATACCTTTTCGGAGATTGAAGACAGCATTTCCTTGAACTTAGGTTTTTTCTCCTGTTGTTTAATCATTACTTCCAAGCTTCGCAAAAGGGGTAATCCAGCCTGAACAAGCGTCGACATTTGTCTGGTAAAAACTGAGATGTCCTCATTCGAAGGGCCTCCACCAAGTTCAATGGCGAGCAGGCCTTTTTTCTTTTTCTTTCTTCCAGACTTTGTCTTTTCTTTACCCTTAGTATCATTTTCTTTAGGAGTGACTGTTTCAGGAGGATCAAGAGGTATAACCTGAGATACATTCAGCCCATACTGAGCAAGTTGCTCATAAGCTTGTTGCTCATTGGCAGCTTCAAATGTGCCTTGCGTCTGAGCTCCCGTTTGATCTGTGGCGATATATTGAAAATTGGGCATACGAATAGATTGGTTAAAATTAAGTATATTTCAAGACTTCCTCGACAGTACTCTCTCCATCAAAGATTGAGCGCAGTCCGTCTTCCCGTAAAGTTCTCATTCCTTGCTCGATTGCTTGCTGGCGGAGAACTAGGGTGGCTGCTCCTGAATTAATCATCTCTCTGAATGAGTCCGTGACCTTAATCATTTCAAAAAGGCCCGTTCTTCCACGATAGCCAGAATTGCTGCACTCCTCGCATCCTGCCCCAAAGAAAAAAGATCGATCCCCAATTTCTTTCCGCGTTATGCCAAGCTGATCCAACATCTCTTTTTTTGGGTCGAATTCGCTTTTACAACCGGGACAAATTCTTCGAACCAGTCGCTGAGCCAGAACAAACTCCAGGGATGCGGAGAGTAAAAAGGGTTCCAATCCCATATCTACCAATCGAGTTACTGCTCCAGGAGCATCATTGGTGTGTAAAGTACTGAGCACCACATGTCCAGTGAGTGAGGCTTGAACGGCAATTCTGGCTGTCTCTATGTCTCGAATCTCTCCGACCATTATTTTATCAGGATCTTGTCTAAGAAAAGCACGTAAAGCTCTTGCAAAATCAAGTCCAACTTGGTGATTTACAGGAACTTGCATGATACCTTCGATCTCATATTCCACTGGATCTTCAGCAGTCAACAACTTGGTATCCATCTCATTCACTTCCTTAAGAGCACTGTATAAAGTGGTCGTTTTGCCTGAACCAGTCGGACCGGTAACTATAAAAATTCCATTTGGTCGCTTGACCGCTCCCCGAATTCCACTCTTTACATCCTCTGGAAGACCCAGACTGTCCAGGCTAAGATTGACTGCCGATTTGTCCAGGACCCGCAACACAACACTCTCTCCAAACTGGGTGGGTAAAGTCGAAACCCGCAAATCCACGGCCCTTCCCTCAATCGTCATTTTTATCCTGCCATCTTGCGGAATCCGGTGTTCTGCAATGTTAAGTTCTGCAATTACTTTGATTCTGGATATTACAGGAAGGGAAAGACTTTTTGGAGGTGGGGACATTTCATANAGAGCACCATCCACACGGTAACGGATTCGAAATTCCTCTTCAAAGGGCTCAAAATGAATATCCGAAGCCTTAGCTCGAATTGCCTGTTGCAACACAAGATTAACAAAGCGTATGATGGGTGTCTCATTAGCTGCATCCGTAAGATCCCCGTCCTGGTTTTCATCTAATCCTTCAAACTGGTCAAAATCACTCCCCCCCAGCAAATCATCAAGAGATGTCTCGTTTTTAGGATAATATTTTTCCAACAATCGGCTAACTTCTGAGGGATCACAAACCACCAAATTGATCTCTTGATTTAAGGCAAAAGTAAGATCATCAATAATTCCAGAGTTAAATGGATCAGCGGCCAACAAATGAATACCTGAAGGAGAAAGATAGAGGGGTACAATTGCATACTGATGGGCAATTTCTGCCGTGATTGACTGCAAAGCTTCCGGATCCACACTTTCAACCTCTCCAATTTGAATCTCATAGCCCAAAAATTGGGAGACCAGATTGATCAAATCTTCCTTACTCACCAATCCAGCAGAAATGATTGCATCTGCGTAGGACCTCTTTCCTTCTTTTACCTCCTGATCATAGAGTTCCTCCAGTCCATGTTGGGAAACCCCATCCACTTGAGCGAAAATGTCGCGAATCGTACTGTTGTAATCAAGATAAAGCATCCGTAACTATTCCTCTTCAGTTGTTACCATTAAAACTTCATCTAAAGTAGTTACTCCAGCAAGAACTTTACGGAACCCATCTTCCCGCATGGATCGCATGCCCATTTCGCGAGCTTTTCTGCGTAACTCAACAATGCTTACATTGTGATATATCATTTCTTCAATTTCAGCATTCACAACAAAGATTTCAAAAACTCCCTTTCTTCCACGAAATCCCTTGTCTCCACACTTTGAACATCCAGTTCCAATCATACAACTTACATTGGCAGACTGTTCATCACTAATTCCCAGTATCGACATTTCACTTTCGTTTGGGGAATACGGTTCCTTACAGTTCTGGCATATCGAACGAACTAACCGCTGGGCTAATGCTGCCCTCAAGGAAGCTGAAACCAAGAAAGGTTTAACCCCCATATCAACTAACCGGGAAACTGAACTGGGAGCATCATTGGTATGTAAAGTACTGAAGACCATATGACCGGTGAGGGAGGCATTGATAGCAATTTCAGCAGTTTCCAAGTCGCGGATCTCACCTACCATAACAATATTTGGTGCCTGCCGAAGCATGGCCCGCAAGGCGGCGGAGAAAGTCATGCCAACATCCGCTCGAACTTGCACTTGATTTATTCCAGCCACTTCATACTCAACGGGATCTTCTACGGTAATAATTTTTCGGTCGGGCTTGTTTATCGCGTTTAGTGCGGAATACAAAGTGGTGGATTTTCCAGATCCAGTTGGTCCAGTCACCAGAAAAATACCATCCGGCATGGAGATAACTTGTTCAAAGGTTTCTTGATCATCAGAAAAGAAACCCAATTGTGGCAATCCGAGACTGAGACTTTCCTTGTCGAGTATACGCATGACTATGCTTTCTCCATGAACGGTGGGTAAGGTGGAAACCCGTAAATCGATGACCTTTTCTCCTACCTTAACGTTAATTCTTCCATCGAGCGGCACACGTTTCTCAGCAAGAGATACATTGGCCATTAGCTTGGTCCGAGAAAGAATGGACGGTTGCAGGCGCTTGGGAGGATCAGATTGCTCCTGTAATTTACCATCAATTCTGAATCGGACACGAAATTTGTTCTCCAAAGGTTCCATATGAATATCAGAAGCTCTTTTTTCCAAAGCATCCTTGATCACGGAGTGCACATATTTGATTATGGGAGCATCTTCTTCACTGACATCCTCAGCTTTTAACCCATCTCCGATTTCAATACTATCTTGATCCAACCCTTCAAAAAAATCATTCAGTTTTGTTTCTTCTGCATTTCCGTATGCTTGCTCAATCACGGACAGAATATCCCCCCGATAAGACAATTTAGGATTTATACTCTTACCCAATAGTTGCGAGAGTGTGTCAATTGCCTCAGGATCCAATGGATTTGCAAATATTAGCACAACTTCGACTTCATTTTGACTGAGCGGAATGACTTCATATTGCTTGGCCCATTCAGGTTGCAGAATAGAAACTACATCTTCCGAAAAGCTTACTTGTTCAAGATCGATCGAGTCCATATTGAGCTCCCCGGAAAGAAATCTCAACACCTCATCTTTGGCCATCCCGGTTTTATCAAGAAGTAAATCCATAAACGCCAAATCTTTGTCAGGCGTTTCTGATTCCGGTAAAGAATCTACTTCCGAAACAATTTCGTTGATCAATTCATCAGTTGCAAGTCCCTGCTGCCGAAAGGCGTCAATGATAAATTCGTCAGTTTCGTTCATAGGGCAAATTGAGAATCATTTATCCTTAGAACAAACTCTATCAACTACAAGCTTATCTTCCTAATCCCATGAGGAATTCGGGATTATTTTTTGTTTTCCTAACTCTTTGAATAAACATTTCCATTGCCTCTGCAGGTGGAACACCCTTAAGGGACCTCCGTAAAGCGTAAATCTTATTGAGTTCATCTGGATGATAGAGAAGTTCTTCTTTGCGAGTTCCGCTCTTTTCAAAGTCTAATGCAGGGAAAATTCTTTTATTGGAAAGTTCACGGTCCAAATGCAACTCCATGTTTCCAGTCCCTTTAAATTCTTCAAATATGACTTCGTCCATTTTGCTGCCTGTTTCGACCAAAGCAGTGCCCAGAATAGTGAGACTGCCTCCTCCCTCAATATTTCTAGCTGATCCAAAGAAACGCTTGGGTCGTTGTAAAGCTGTGGCTTCCACCCCACCACTCAAAATCTTACCACTGTTTGGCATGGTGGTATTGTAAGCACGGGCAAGTCTGGTGATGGAATCGAGAAGAATGACGACATCCTTATTGTGCTCAACCATCCTACGTGCTTTTTCAATAACAATTTCAGCAGCATGCACATGACTTTCCGCACTCTCATCAAAAGTCGATGCAATAACTTCAGCATCTGGAACTTGACGACGAAAATCTGTTACCTCTTCAGGTCTCTCATCTACCAGTAAGACAATTAAATGAGCTTTAGGGTTATTTACTCGCAAAGCTCGGGCAATTCCCTGCTGCAGGACCGTCTTTCCCGTGCGAGGAGGGGCGACTATAAGCCCTCTTTGCCCAAAACCAACGGGAGAGACTAAATCCACGACTCTCATCGAAACATTATCCCACTCTACTTTTTCATCGGTTTCCAGATAGATACGCTCAAGAGGATAATACGGAATAAGTTCGGTAAAAGGAGTTACCCTGGTGGCTTCCTCGGGGTCACCCTCCATAACTTGATCAACCTGAAGAAAAACCGGGCATGTCGATCCTTCCATCTTGGCCCTAATATATCCCTTTACCGATTGGCCTGTTTTGAGACCAAATTTTTTTATCAACAGATCAGGAATAATTGGACATTGAGATTTCAAGCGATAATCATCCTTCTGCTGAAGGAGAAAACCATGACCATCCTCCATAACCTGAAGGATTCCAGAAACAAGAACAGGAATTTTGATTTCAAGGCATTTTGCAAATAGGGCGTCAAAGATCTCTTCCCGCAATGGAGCCGGTCCTAAATTAAGTTCATGTGAAGCAATATTTTCCTTTAATTCCTGAAGATTAAGAGCAAGTAATTCGTCCAGTAAAACAGGGGCTTGCTCACTATTCACAAATTCCTCTGCTAAAGTTGAAAGACCTTCTTCAGTTTTAAAAGCTTCACTTTCCAAAAGCTCTCCTAATTCCAGGGGTCTTGCTTCTGTCTCCTCGTAGGGTAAACGCCTGGGTTTTTTGAACTTTTGCCGTGGCTTATTTCTCTGTTTTTTCTTATCTTGCCAGTTTTGTTTCTTCGGTCCACGGTTCGGGTTATTATTGGGATGGTTGTGCCTCTTCTGTTCAACACCCGGCTTGTCTTGATTAGGATTTGTCCTTACATCGTCTTTATTCTGTTCTTCTGTCTGTGGTACATTTCCTGCAGGTTCTTTTTCCAAATATGGATTGTCTTCCTCTTTTTTAGGCTCAGTTCCATCCGTGCTAAAAAAAAGTTGGCCGTTGTCATCCTCACCTTTCGACTCAGCATTTGATGGCTCACTTTGAATTCCAGAATCATTTGGGATGTCTGGATCAGGCGTGCTTGCATTCTTAAGGGAAGGATCCTCCTCCGCCTTAGCTTCCTCTGTAATTTTTTTTCTTGGGGGCATTTGTCGTGATCGAACGATGGTTTGCGTTGATGCTTGCATCAAAAATACAAATTTGCTGTTTGAGAAACAAAATTGAATTTTCTCCAAGCAATACAATGTCAGATTGCTGCATTTTGTTACAGATCGACAATTGTGATCTTATTCGAGCATTAGATTGAGCTTTCGTCAATCCTCGATCATGTAATCTTTTCATTTGAATTTCCCTCGAACATCCTATGCAAATGGTAAAATCAAATAATTCCTGAAGGTTTTTTTCAAAAAGCAGAGGAATTTCAACAATGACTTTCTCAGTTTTGGCTTGTTCAACTTCATGCATCCAAGCATTTCTAACTAAAGGATGAATTAATTCCTCCAACCACTTTTTATCTCCTTCGTTACTGAAAATAATCTCTGCAATACGGGCTTTCTTCAAGCCTGAAGATTTAGAACCGACTTCCTTTCCCCATTTTTCAATAATCTTCTTCTGAACGGATAAATTGCTTTCCAGAATCTTGGAAACCAATTCATCCGTAGAAATAGTCGCCCATCCCAAATCTTCAAAGATAGCTATTGCAGATGATTTCCCGCAAGCAATGCCCCCAGTTAATCCAACAATCTTTTTTTTAATTGAATTGGCCATATAAATTTTAATTCAGCCTCTTTTATCATTTTTATTCAAGAAGGTAAATCCTGAGTCAATTGACTATCGTCTTGCCACTCATATTTGTTATGATAATTTAATACACTTCTTTGACGGTAGGGTATCCA
>NHDJ01000134.1 GCA_002167265.1 Verrucomicrobia bacterium TMED56
GCTCAGTTGGTAGAGCACCACCTTGCCAAGGTGGATGTCGAGGGTTCGAATCCCTTCGCCCGCTCCATTATTTTCCCAAGATTGCCATAATCGACATTATTTCTTTGTCCAAATCTGGTGAGTAAACTATAATGTCACGATACGGCTTTTTAAGTTCCAATATTTTACAACCAGCACCTCTAATTATAGGCAATAAGGGCAGGATATCACAACTTTTTAGATTAATATCAAACATTAGATGTGCTCTACCGGTGCATAATAAAAAGTATCCATAACAATCCCCCCAAGTTCTTCTTGATGGACCCAGACTGCAGATCTTTTCCCAGCCATCACGGTATCTTGATTTAGCAATACTTTGCTCATCTGTCGTAAGTATTAGAGCATCATTCCATGTCTCGCAAGATGATACATTTTGCTGTTTGCCTTCCATCCAAGCAGATTTCCCATCTCCAACCAATAGTTGATTAGTTGGAAAAGGAAGTCTTAAAGCCCCATATAATGGTTTCTTTTTATATTCTAATCCAATCAATGTTCCAAAAAGTGGAACATAATTGGTGTAAGAAAAAGTTCCATCAATTGGATCGATAGTCCAATTATAATCAATGGAACCATATTCCTCACCATACTCCTCACCAGAAATCGAATGATTCTCAAATTTTCCTTTTATCAAACCTCTAATCCTTTTTTCAATCTCCAAATCCAAATCAGTGACTCTAGTGTTATCATCTTTATAGGAAAATTCACCGGAGTTTGCCATTGAGGTTTTTACAAGATTTTGTAGATTTACCGTAGAAGTTTCGACAAAATCTACAAACTGCTTAAAAGAAAGTGCTTTCATATCAAAAATGCCTGTATATAGATTTTGAGGGTTCGTTAAAAAACGGAATTCGTGAAGTAGGTTATATTATTTCTATCAATGGAATTATTGATACAAGTCGACAAATTTCTGGTGAAAACACTCTGGAGGTAATTAGGGATCTTCAAAGCGAAGATTTTGATTATTGTGCTGCACATAATTATAAAACAGAACAAAATTTAATAAAGAAATATTTTCCCTACCAACAGAACACTCAGAGTAGAGCATTAAAAAGTGGCCCAGTAACACGCTGGTTGGATACAGTTAAAGTTTACAGATCATTATATCCTCAAATTGAAAAGTACGACCTAAGAACCCTTACTGAAATTTTCATAGAAAAAGAAACTTTAAAGGAAATAAGCGGGACTGTTTGCGAAAAAGGTAAAAATAAATTTCATAACTCACTCTTTGACTCTCTTTGTGTTTACCTATTAGTCGATAGACTGAAATTTTCTGTTAACATTAAGAGTTTTCTTCAATAGTATCAGGAATTTCTTCAATCTTTTCAGAAATGGATTCTCCCTCGTCGTTAACTGAGTCTTCCTCATCCAGTTCAATAACTTCAGACACTCCAACAAGATTGTCTTTTCCTGATAGATTAACAAGTTTTACGCCTTTTGAGCCTCTGTTGGTCTCACGAATATTTTCAACTGCACACCTCACAGTTTGACCCGCATTTGTGATCATTAAAATTTCACTAGAAGGCTCAACGCTTATTGCTCCACAAACAGCATCAGTATTCATCGCGATAACTCCTTGACCACCGCGTTTTCTTGGAGACACAGTTGATTCGTTATCAACTGGTTCACCACCATTTGGCAGAAAAGAATTAAATCTAGTTCTTATTCCCAAACCATTCCTGCCTGCAATAAGTAATAGTTTTTGATCTTCAACTTTTAGTAAGTTGACGACTTCGTCGTCTGCTTTTAGTCGGATGCCCCTAACTCCACGCGTTGCCCTCCCTTGATCTCGTAATTGAGATGAGTCAAATCTTAAACCTTTACCATTGCGAGAGAGTAATAATAACTGATCTTCAGATTCAATACTTAAAGCCTGGAGTACCTCGTCACCGTCATCTACATTGATTGCTATTATACCACCTTTTCTGTGGTTTTTGTACACATTAATCTTTGATTTTTTAACTACTCCTTTTTTCGTAGATAGTACAAGAGAGTCATCTGAAGCAAAGTCATCCACGGCGATGATAGCAGCGACATATTCATCTTTTTGCATTTCAAGAAAATTAATAATATTACGCCCTTTTGAGGTGCGACTTCCCTCTGGTATTTCGTATGCTTTTTCAACATAAACTCTCCCATTTTGCATAAAGAACATTAGCGTATCATGCGCGTTACATGTTTTGAGCAAGCGAACAGGATCAACATTTTTCTGCCCACTGCCAATTACCCCCTTACCGCCCCTGTTTTGAGTTTTAAACTCATCAACTGTAGTTCGTTTTATGAAACCTTCATTGGTTATAGTTACCACACATCCGTCATTGGGAATCAAATCTTCCATAGAAACATCACCTTCTGCTTCTGTGATTATGGTTTTCCGCTCGTCACCATATGAGTTTTTAAGATCAAGCAATTCCTTTTTAATTAAATCCAAAAGTATTCTTTCGTTCTGGATAATCTCGGTTAATTCTAAAATCAAGCGCATCAATTCTTCATATTCTGAATCGATTTTTTCTCTTTCCATCCCCGTTAATTGATATAATCTGAGATCTAATATCGCATTTGTTTGTCTCTCTGAGAGATTGTACTTTACAGATAAATTACTCTTCGCTTCGTTACGGTTTTGAGAGGCCCGAATAATTTTTACAAAGTCATCTAAATTATCCAGGGCAATTTTATAGCCCTCTAAAATATGTGCCCGATTTTGAGCTTTTCTTAAACGGAAATTTGTTCTCCTCAGTGTTACTTCGCGCCTATGCTCAAGATATGCCTCTAATGCCTCCTTAATATTAAGTTGACGGGGCTTTAATTTATCAAGTGCAAGCAATATTACTCCAAAGCTACTCTCCAAGGCAGTAAGCTTATAAAGTTTGTTCATTGTTACGCGCTCAATTTCACCCATTTTAAGCTCAACAACTATTCTGGTTGTTTCAGTGGATTCATCCCTTAAATCACTTACGCCATCAAGAAGTTTATCCTTTACCAAGTCTGCTATTCTTGTAACTAGGGTTGCGCGATTGGCATTATACGGAATTTCAGTGATAATTATTTGTTGTTTTCCATTTGGTAAATCCTCGATGTGCATGGATCCCCTCATTCGCACGATCCCGCGACCTGTATTCATGTAGGAGTTGATTCCTGATTTACCAGCAATACTTCCACCGGTGGGGAAATCTGGACCTGGAATGATATCTGTTATCTCATCTATCGTTATTTTTGGATTGTCGATAGTTGCACAAACTGCATCGATGAGCTCGCTTAAGTTATGGGGTGGGATATTTGTAGCCATACCAACTGCAATACCAGTAGACCCGTTCATGAGCAAAGTTGGCAAAGAGGATGGCAGAACAGAGGGTTCAGTAGTACTTTCCTTATAGTTGGGAACAAAATCAACTGTATCTTCATCAATATCTTTAAGAAGTTCTTCAGAAAGTTTCGTTAAACGGCATTCAGTGTATCTATATGCTGCAGCAGAATCTCCATCCACCGAACCAAAATTTCCTTGACCATCAATTAAAGGATAACGCATTACCCATGGTTGAGCCATCCTCACTAAAGTATCGTAAACGGATCCATCGCCATGTGGATGATAGTTTTTCAAGACCTCACCGACCACTCCAGCACATTTATCATAGGGACGGTTATGAAGTAATCCTTCCCTCAACATAGCGTACAATACCCTTCTTTGAACNGGCTTGAACCCATCTCTAACATCTGGTAACGCTCTGCTTACAATTACTGACATCGAATAATCGATGTATGCTGATTGCATTATTTCACTTATATTTCCGTAAATTAAATTTTCAGTAGTATCACTCATTTCGTATAATAATTAGGCATCNAAAAATGAAACATTTAAGGCATTATCTTCAATAAATGCTCTTCTTGGCGCAACTTCTTCTCCCATAAGCATAGTGAAAATATTATCGGCCTTAATTGCATCCGCTATTTCGACTTTTACCAANCTTCTAGTTTCTGGATCCATTGTAGTTTCAAAAAGTTGTTTTGGATTCATTTCTCCCAAACCTTTGTACCTCTGAATTTGTAAGCCCTTCCTGCCGGTTACCCTNACTTTATCCAAAAAGTCAGAAACACCGGAAACAATGTAATCCTCATCGTTGTCTGATAACAATAAATAGTCATTGTTTGAATCCGTAGAAAATAGTTTTTTATCTATNCCCAAATTTTGACAGGAATTAATTAGTTTTTCTATTTCATAGGATTCGAAAATTTCAAAAATTGATATTCTTTGGGAAATAATAACACCATTATTTTCAATTTCCTTTAAATATAAACCATCATTATTTTCTGACTCAAGTTTATGAGACTGCTCGAATCCTATTTTAGATTCTATATCTTTAAAAAACCTCAATTCCTCATCGTTTCCAGTTCTAATTCTAGCCAAATATCTAGGTAGTTTATTAGTGTCATTATCTAATTGAGATAAGTATCTTTCCAATGTACAACCGTATCTAGAAAGACCTTTTCCAACGGATTCAAGTGAAATAAAGGCTTCAGTCAATTCAGCAAGTTTTTCTCCATCGAATATTTGATCTGTTGATGAGTTCTTAAACTTTAGATCTTCTAATCCTAGAGATATAAGCATTTTACTCATTTCTGAATCGTCCTGTATATATTGTTCTGTTTTTCGGCGTTTAATCTTGTACAGGGGAGGGCGGGCAACATAAACATATCCATTCTCTATCAGACCCTTCATTTGTCTAAAAATAAATGTGAGTAGTAGTGTCCGAATATGAGCACCGTCAACATCTGCGTCAGTCATTATGATTATTTTGTGGTATCTTGCCTTTTCTGAATCAAAGGCACCTTCTCCCTCATGATCGCCAATTCCTGTGCCAACCGCAGTGATTAAACTTCTTATCTCGGCATTATTAAGAACTTTATCTAAACGTGCCTTTTCAACATTCAGCAGTTTTCCCCGCAAAGGAAGAATTGCCTGCGTTAATCGATCTCTTCCTTGTTTTGCAGAACCGCCTGCTGAATCTCCCTCAACTATATATAGCTCACTTTTCGCGGGGTCTTTTTCTGAACAGTCCGCAAGTTTACCGGGTAAGCCACCTCCAGAAAGTGCACCTTTTCTTACTGTCTCACGGGCTTTGCGAGCAGCTTCTCGGGCTCTTGCAGCGTTGAGCACTTTTTCTATGATCAACTTTGCTTGATCCGGATTTACTTCAAAGTGATACTTCATTTTCTCGCCAACTATTTTCTGAACAATACCGTCAACTTCTCTATTTGATAATTTGGTTTTGGTTTGTCCCTCAAATCTCGGTTCCGGTACTTTTACGGAGATAACAGCTGTTAAACCTTCCCTCACATCGTCTCCTGTTAATGAAATTTCTTTTTCCTTAAGTAGATCATTCTGTCTGGCATAATTATTTACCACTCTAGTGAGTGCTGTTCTGAAGCCTGATAAATGGGTACCCCCCTCTATATTATGAATAGAATTAGCATAGGCATATAATTGGTCAGAGAATGAATCGTTGTATATGAAAGAGACTTCAACGATTATATTTCCATTTCCGGTTTCCGCTAATGCCTCACCTTTGAAAGAGATCGGTTCATCGATCAAACAATTTTTGTTTTGATTAAGATAACTGACATATTCGCTTATTCCATTTTCGAACAAGAACTCTTCGCTTTGGGATGTCTTGTCATCTGACANGGAAATTTTGACTCCCGGATTTAAGAATGCCAGCTCACGTAAACGTTTTGCAAGTAAGTCGAATTTGAATTCTTTTATATCGGTAAAAATTTGATCGTCTGGCATAAAGGTTATCTTAGTTCCTGTTGATTCGCTTTGCCCGACAACTTTTAACTTTTCAGTGGTAATACCTCTGGAAAATTCCATCCTATGCACGCTTCCCTCTCTTCTCACCTCAGCCGTGAACCATTCAGAGACTGCGTTAACGCATTTTGCACCCACNCCATGAAGACCTCCAGAAACTTGATAAGCCCCTTTTCCAAATTTTCCCCCTGCGTGCAAATTAGTGAGGACTAATTCTAAAGAAGGCATATCGTATTTAGGATGGATATCAACGGGTATTCCTCTCCCATTATCCTGTATAGAGCAAGAACCGTCCCCATGTAACTGAACTTTTATTTCTGAACAATGACCAGCAAGTGCCTCGTCTATAGAATTATCAACTATTTCAAAAACACAGTGATGCAGCCCTCTTTCGTTGGTATCACCAATATACATGTCAGGACGTTTCCGTACACCCTCCAAACCTTCAAGTTTTTGTATCATTGAAGAATCATAATTTTCTTCATTATCAGGATTTTCGTTTGTAGGCATTTTTAGGAATTTTGGTAAACTTCTATAAGCTATGCTTATCAGAAAAGTTTGAATTTAATGATTGGAGGACTGAGTGATGAGCAAAATTGATTACTTTATATTTTGTCTTTTTAGAACCTAATGGTCAAGTTACTATTCATCTTTTCTTTTACAAAATGATTTCTAATTCNCTCGAACTTTATCGGGGAATTTTATTTACTTAAAATATTAATTATCAGATAAATATGTTAAANGTTTATTCATTTTTGCATGAGTTCCTGAAAGTTATTAACAAATGATTTTGCCTTTCCTATGTAAGTGGCGGTTCAAAACTTTATTTTAAAAAGTTGGATTATTAAAAAACGACCCAATTTTTGGGAGTTTTAGAGTCCAAAACAATCCTTTTTGTGTTTCTNTACAAAACACTTAATCATTAAATAAATTAATGGCAAAAACTAAAAATTCCAATAAAATCGTATGAGAAATACTGTGCCGATAAAATAAATTAAGTTTAAGAATATCCCAATTCTTGCAAAATCGGTAAACTTATATCCACCCACTGTGTAAACAAAAGTATTTGTTTGGTATCCAATTGGAGTGATAAAGCTTGCTGAGGCTGCAATGCAAGTGGTCAAAATAAAAGCCCTTGCATCATTTGCGGAAAGATTCAATTGCTGTGCTATTTCAAGAGAAATAGGNGCCATGATTACGATTGTCGCTGCATTTGAGAGAAGTTCGGTTAAAAGTGAAGTTATCAAATAAAGCACTGCCACTGTGCCAATAATTTGCAATGAACCGTCGAGATAAGATGTACTTACATTTCCAACACTAGATGCTATTACAGTAGATGCACCTGTCATTTGCATGGTCATTCCAAGTGATAACATTCCATAAATAAGGACTAGTATATTCCATTCAACAGAATGATATGCTTCCCTTGGTTTTATGCATCCTGTAAGAAGTAGAGCAGCNACCCCTACAATTGATGCAACTGAGACAGGCAACCATCCGAGAGTAGCTGAAATTATTATAAAAAAAAGCACACCCAGTGTCATGGGAGCTTTGGACTTTAAGTTTTTCATTGGTACCATCGCGCGGTCCAAAAGAATCGTTTCCTCAGACTGCCGTAATTTTTCAATATTTCTTTGGGTACCCATAAGTAAAACTGTATCACTTGGTTGAAGTCTTATATGTTCTAGTTGTGAGTTTAGGTTTTTTCCTTTTCTGTGTAAGGCCAAAAAGCCTAGGTTATATCTTTCTCCAAAATTAGCCTCCTCTAAAGATTTTGCGATCAATGGNGAAGATGGCCCAACTACCGCCTCAACCATCATAGACTCTTCACTTGAAAGTTGTTTCAACCCATATCGATCCGAATCCAATAAATCTACTCCTTCCATATCATTGGTCTCGATGATTCCCTGCGGCTTGCATGANAGAATAAGTTTATCTCCTTCCATAAGTTTGGTTTTCTCTTTGGCAAAACCTAGTGGTTGGCCTTGCCTAATAACATCCAGAATTCTCNTACCTGTGAGTTTTGCNATACTGCTTTCTTGCGGAAACTGACCAAGCAAAGAAGAATCTTTTAAAATAATCACCTCTGTTAAAAATTGCTTTTGTTCAATTTCTGAAAGTATGTTCGTTAGCCCCTCCCTGGAGGGCAATAACTTTCTGCCAAACAAAACCAAAAACAATAAAGATACGCAAAGTAAAGGAATCCCTAGCTTNCTAAGTTCAAACATTCCCAGNGGTTCGAGGTTGGAATANATGTTGTTAGAGCCAATAATTCCGTTGGCCAGAATGTTCGTACTTGTTCCAAGCAAAGTACAGCAACCCCCAAAAATAGACGCATAAGATACCGGTATTAGCATTTTGGAGGAAGAAACGCCCAATTTTCTAGAAAGAGTGAAAATAATCGGTAAAAGCACNACTACCACTGGTGTGTTATTAACAAATGCAGAAATTAATGCCACAAGAGCTANGAACATAAACATAAACTTGCTGTAGCCAAACTTACAGAAATATCCTAAAAAATCTGCCATCTGTTCAAGCATTCTGCATCGATTGAGTGCGGCACTAACAATAAACATAGCACCAATTGTAATCGGTGCTTCAGCTGAAAAGACTGTAAAAATTTGGGTCGTTGAAGGCCACAAAGGAAATATATTTGTGGCTGAAATCAAAAAAATTGCCCCCAACAAAACCATTGCAGTTATATCCACGCTTACTTTTTCCCAAAAGAATGACCCTAATGCNGAAGCTAGCAGCAAAAAACTTATTATCGCTTCAATTTCCATTAATTTTAGTTCCTAAAATTTTTTGAACATTAACTGTCGTATAGAAAAGATAATTTCTTTTAGCATTTATTCTTACATTTTGTCCATGCGTAAGGTATGTTTATTATATACCATGAATTTGANCCACCGCCCAAGAAGGCTTCGTGAACTTAAGCCGATGAAAACGATGCTTTCTGAAAACTTCATTAGTAAATCAGATCTTATAATGCCTGTTTTTGTTAGTGATTTTGGTCCTGATAAAGAGCCAATTCAATCGATGCCAGAAATTTATCGATGGTCTGTTAACGCATTAACTGAACAAATTCAAATATGGTATGATTTAGGTCTTAAAGCTTTTGCTTTATTTCCCTGTATTCAAAAAAATAAAAAATGCACTCTCGGCAAGGAAGCCTTGAACCCAAACTCAGTATGTTATGAAGCTGCNAGAAAAATAAAAGGGAAATTTAACGATATAGNCCTTATAGCCGATTTAGCTCTGGATCCATTTACNGATCATGGNCATGACGGCGTTTTAAATAAGGATGGCTTGGTCGATAATGATAAAACAGTCGATATTTTATGCCAGGGAGCATTGATCGCAGCAGGATCAGGTTTTGATATTGTCGCTCCCTCTGACATGATGGATGGGAGAGTTGGGAGTATTAGGAATACATTGGATTCAAATGCTTTTACAGATATTGCCATTCTTGCGTACTCTGCAAAGTTTTGCTCTTCTTATTACGGTCCGTTTCGTGACGCTGTCTCCTCCNNNCAAACATCTGTTATCGATAAATCNGGTTATCAAATTAATCCCGCAAATTCAAAAGAGGCTTTGCGAGAGATGATTTTGGACGAGAAAGAGGGAGCCGATATACTGATGGTTAAACCAGCTGAACCATATCTTGATATAATCAAATGTGCTAAGGATCAGCTTTCCTTGCCCATTGCTGCATATCAGGTATCCGGGGAATATTCTAGGATTTGGGCAGCAAGTTTACAAGGATGGCTTGATTTGGAAAACTGNGCAAGGGAATCATTGTTGTCTATAAAACGAGCTGGTGCTGATTTGATACTTACTTACTTTGCTGAACGATTTGCAAAAACGATTTAACNCTGCTCATCAGGTGCACCCCCTTCGTAAGGAGTAGCCTCCTTTTCCTTATCGTCTTCGTCTTCCCACTTTAGGTCTTCGTCAGGCAGAAGTTTTTCATCCTTATCTGAAACTTCTACCAACTCTGCCTCTATATCGGAATATTCATCTTCTTTATCATCATTACTTTCATCATCTTCGAGATCTGCATCAATTGCAAAACCTTCGGGAACAAATTCGAGGATGGAAACCAATTCAGCACTAAAATGACTTCTACGACCNTCTAAGAAATCGTTGTTTTGCTTTTCAGAAAGCACTTCTTCCATTTCCTCTTGAGTATAAGATTCGGTAAAGTCAATTAGATCATTAAGCATGGTGACCCTAATTTGTGATACATGGTTTAAAAAATCCGCATATGGTCCTTTTTCCTCATCTAAAACATCAGGTAGAGCAAATAACATATCTTCTGCCTTTAGCAAAGAATCCCTAACTCTCACTAACTTTATTCTTCCGCCCTTCAACTCTTCTTCAATTTCAAAAGTAAAAAATGCATCGTCTACAATCTGAGAGTCTAAACCAAATTCATTCATAGAATCCAGTAATTCGTTAATATGTAAAAACTGTTTTGGATCAATAATACCGAGATCTTCAAGGTCCCAATTTTCCTTATCGCTAATCTCATCTACCCACCAATTTTCATCAGTCGCCAAACGAACTGTACACCAATCTAAACTAGGTCCTGTTTTTTTTGTCATTGGATTGCCTTAAGATTTAAATTTTTCCATTGTCAACTAACTTGTTGTTCTGAAGCAATTTTTCTTTAATAGTTATATCTTCCATAAATTATATTTTAGAAATGGATTTTCTTTACAAATCTTTTGTTCGCCGGTTATTTTTTCAATTCGAACCTGAAATGGCTCATTGCATTGCAGTAGCTCTTTTAAAATGGATTGACAATTCTTATATTTGTAAAAATGCAATTAGGCTTTTATTTCAGAACGAATCTGGTCCAGTTAATATTTTTGGATTGAATTTTCCCAATAAAATCGGTCTGGCTGCTGGATTTGATAAAGATGGCCATTTTCCATCAACAGCAAGTGCATTAGGATTTGGTCATGTTGAAGTTGGCACTGTAACCCCAAGACCTCAAGAAGGAAACCCTAAGCCAAGACTGTTTCGATTATCTAAAGAAGAATCACTCGTTAACAAGATGGGGTTTAATAACGAAGGTGCAGAATCCATGCGTAAAAGAATTAAGAAATTTTACCCCAAAGGAGAACGGCACTCACCATTAGGAATCAACATCGGGAAAGCCAAGGAAACTCCACTAGAAGAGTCTATCAAGGATTATACTGAGTCTTTTAATGCTTTAGCGGAAATAGCAGATTACTTTACCTTAAATATTAGTTCACCAAACACAGAAAACTTAAGAAAACTTCAACATGAGGACAACCTTAGACCACTGCTTCAAGATATCGACAAGGTAAACTCAAATTGGGCTAAAAAAAATAAAACCACAAAAATACCCTGCCTGATAAAAATTTCTCCTGATGAATCATTTTCAAGGCTAGAAAAGTTAATAGAAACGGTCTTGGAAAGTAACATTGACGGAATAATAGCAACAAATACAACATCGAAAAGGCCTAATTGTATAGGTAAAGATTTAGATGGTGGGTTGAGTGGTAAATCTATGGAAGCATTATCGTTGGAAACGATCAAATTTATTTCGAAACTCACTTACGGTAAACTACCAATCATAGGAGTAGGGGGGGTACACAATACAGAATCTCTAAATCGAAAACTTGATTCTGGTGCTTGCATGGTTCAACTATACACTGCATTTATTTATGAGGGTCCTTTTCTCGCCAGTAAACTCGCAAAATCTCTTAAAAATCATAATTCTTGGCTAACCTAAATTTAGATTATACCTTCATTTCATGTTCTTAAATTGATGAAAAAATTAATACCGGTAACAATAATCCTAACTGTAATTTTTTGTTTCAGCTATTTGATCATATTCGAAGGGGAAATAACTAAAGTCAAATCATGGTGGAGTGATTTATCACGAAACAGTGAAAACCTACCATTGAGCCCATACAAAACTCGCATAGAAGATGCACAAAACCTAATAATAGAAGGTGCGAATCAAATTTTTATTTCTGATACTAAGCTTTTTTGGAAAGGATATGGAGCCAAAGCAGATGTATATTTGGATAAGGATAATTACCCCGGAGGAATCATTATTAGGAACGGAGGGCAAGGTTATTCCAAAAATGTTCGTGTTTCAGTTACAGGTGCGTCATCTCAGAATTTTGAAATAAATGACATCAACATTGTAAACGGAACAGTCAAGGGTCTTAATTTTAACAAATTGTCAACTTGGTCAAGAGAACCACTTGCGTTTATCAAAGATGAAAAAGAACCATACACAGGAAAGGTGGTACAGAAATATTTTACGGGTCAAATTATTGAAGAATCTAGTTATCTTGCAGGAAAGCTTCATGGTAAAATTAAACAATTCAATATAGACGGATCACCAAAATGCGAAAAAGATTATGTACAGGGAAAAAAACACGGCACCCATATATACTGGTACGAAAAACCTATTGACCCTTCTGACTACATACCAAAGACCAACTCAATTGGAGAGAAGCCGCCAACCTACTGGCTACACTTAAAAGATGATTCTAAAGAAAATTATAATATCAGCACTGAAATGGACGAAGCAAACAAATGGGTGCTGAAGACATATCGGATGAATGGGGGGTCGTTTCAAGTAAAACTTCTGGAGCATTGGAAGGATGACTTAAGACATGGTCTTTTTGAAGCATTCGATAAAATAGGAAACAAAAAGTTTAAGGACGAGTACAAAGATGGATTAAGAGTAAAACACCAAATATTTGATAAACAAAAATAGCTGGTGCTCAAGGGGGGACTCGAACCCCCACGCCTTACGGCACTAGATCCTTAGTCTAGCGCGTCTACCAATTCCGCCACCT
>NHDJ01000135.1 GCA_002167265.1 Verrucomicrobia bacterium TMED56
AAGAGAGATATTGAATGGACAATTGAAATTGCACCAAATGAAATTACCACTGAAAAGCTTTCAGTATTGGCAAATGCTGGGGTAAACCGAATCTCTTTGGGCGTTCAGACTTTTGATCCGAAATTGATGAAAGCTCTTGGTCGAGATCATGGACCTCAAAAAGTTCATGAGGCACATAGTAGAATTATAGAATATAATTTCGACTCAGTAAATTTTGATTTGATTTTTGGGATTCCTGGGCAAACTCTTGAAATGTGGGAAAGAGATATGCTGGAAGCAGTGGAATTGGAACCTGACCATATTTCCACATATTGTCTGACATTTGAAGAGGATACATCTCTTTATTATCGATTGGCAAAGGGCGAATTATCGATTGATCAAGAGAAGGAGGCTCAGTTTTACGAGCGGGCGTGGGAGTTATTACCATCGAAGGGATATCAACAGTATGAAGTTTCTAATTTTGCAAGGCCCAGCTATGAATGTGTCCACAATGTCAATACTTGGGAGATGAACGAATGGATTGGATTGGGTCCTTCTGCGTGTTCCCAGTTTAATGGAAAACGTTGGAAGAATCCTTCCAATTTGGAAAAATGGGCTGAGGGTGTCAGCAATGGATTCTCGCCTAAAGACTATGATGAATTTCAGGTGATGACATTGACGGGATTTGCTGAAGATGCATTGCTATTCGGTTTGCGAATGAACGATGGAGTGTGCCTGTCAACTTTAGGTGAACGCTTTCATTTAAGCAGCGATTACTTGGAGGAAGTTAGGGATTTTGTGTCCAAGTTACAGGCTGAAGGCTTGGCTGTAAAAAACGAACAGCGGATAATGCTTACCCTACAGGGGAGAGTCCGTGCTGACGCGATTGCAGTAGAGATGCCGGAGTATCAAATTGGCTGATTAAAACTAGTCATATATTATAGAATAGTTTTTTTAAGTAGATCTATTGATTCGTGAAGACCGCCTTTGCGTGCTCTCAACTGCCATATGCGTTCAAAAGACTCAATCAACTCGTATTCTCTTGATAATTGACTAGTTTCAAACTTGCCTTTCAATTTTGTCATGGCTCGTTCCAGGCCGATTTTAGAAAGTTGAATCCCCAGATCCCACTCTTGCTGTGCCCATTTTGTTGAGTCAGAACCAAAAGGTTGAATAGTGAAGGAATCAAGTTGATTGAGCCACTCCATTCCATTTTTGAGTTGATCTGTTGAGACTTCTTCCAACAAGTGCTCTGAGAGTTTTTCCGGTTGTGCGGTGAAAAGGGCAAACCAAGCTAGGCTGTTATTTGGCAATGAAAAACCCATATTTTCGTCGAGTCGGGCTAAATCAATAATCGCTTTGCCAAGACCCTTGGCGGAGGAACTAAAAAGTCTATTATCCATAGCTGTTGCAATGAGATCGTCGGTCTGAGCCTGTCCGTTCCATGAGCACTGACTTGCGTGAAATAAGGAAGGATACATGGTTGCCCAAGGTTGATGGTTTCCGCAGTCTCCCCAATTGGTCAGAAGGATTCCTTCAGCACCATATTCTTTGGCTGATTTACATGCCGAAAAGATATTTTTCCTCGCTGTTTTCCAACGACCTGAAAAACTTCTCCAAGTTGCCGTGCCAGGTGCAAGTGAAAACTTTAAACCACAAGAGCCGATTGCCTTGGCTTGTTCCTCAAAAGGATGGTTGATTTCGTAACCCCAAATGACGGGGGAGGCGTTTCTTGGAAGGCGTGCGGCATTTGCTGGTTTTTCCAAAAGCACATCAGCCCAAAATTCCATAGATTTACCTCGTTTTTCAACTAATTTTAAAATTTCCTCAAGATACTCAAGGTATACTATGTGTTTTCCCCTTTCTTGGACTATCGACTTACTCCAACCCTGACCAAGTTCCCACGGTTCATCGAGTCCTACATTAAATTTGGGAGATGAAAAATTTGGCAGGTACTCCGCATAAAGGGAATCAATGAAATCTAAGCTCTGTTGATTTGGCTTAAGAACTGAGCCATGATCTCTAACCATGAATGGTTCATTGCGTTGGAAGCCATTCGGGCACTCGGCATATTTCATATAAGGCTCGTGTCTCAGCCATCGCTCAAAGTGTCCAAATGAATTTAGGTTTGGAACAAGTTCGATAAATCGGTCTTGGCAGTATTTATCGATCCTTCTTATTTCTTCAGCAGAAAAAGGGGTGAAGTTTTGCCATACTGTGGAATGTTCCTTGAATGCAAATGTGTGCTCTATGTATAGTTGTAATTCATTATAGCGAAGTTGAGCCAAAAGATCAATGAGTTCAAACAATGCCTCCATTTTTGGAATTTTACACCGACTCACATCAAGCATGAACCCTCTTCGCTTTAATATAGGTTGGTCCTTGATCTCAAAACAGGGGATCAACATGCCAAAGTGATCAATGATTTGACTGAGGGTATTCAGAGCGTAGGAAGCACCGCATGCGTTTGATGCATGAATGGTTATTCCAGAATCTTCGCAGATTAACTTGTATCCATCATGATGTTCAAGTTGGGATCGAGTCAAAGTGAGATTTGCTTTTTCCCGTGGGCTGGAATTCATCTCTAAATTAGAAGCGGGCAACAACTTTTCAAATATTATATCATTGAAAAAGGAATTAAATGTAGTGGGGACCTTAAAACTACCTGTAGTATTAAGAATATGAGTTGGAGAGGGAAATAAACTTGAGCCGAAATCTTTTTCCATATCCAACTTAATCCTTTTTTCGCGGAAGAATTACTCCAAATCCCCAAGTAATGAATACCGTTACGGGCCATGCCCAAACTGTGTTTATGACTGAGGCGAGTTTGCCGCCTCGATCTTCTAGAAAGCTCCACCTTAGAGCATCTTCAAAAGAAATTACATCATAGTTTATAAGAATTTGATAAAAATCTGGTCGTAGTGAAGCCACCAATATGAAAGAGAGGATGAATCCGATTGAAAGACCAGTCACTCGAACCCTCGGGGTTAGCAATGAAGCTAAAAACATGCCCAGCATTGGCCCGGTGGTGTAAGATATCATACCAAAGGCAAGTACAACCACATTTACCTTTCCTCTCAGAGAGTCTAATTCAACTGCAAATGCTGATAAAAGGATTCCCCAAATTAACACGAGAATCCTTGACATGAAAAGTCTTTGTTTTTCTGCATCCTTCCCAGTTCTAGGTTTGAGCAATCCGAGAGTTGTCTGGGAGAGCGCTGCAAGAATTGAATCAAGGCTGGAAATTGCAGCAGCAAAAATACCAGCTAGAATCAAACCCCGAAGTCCGGTTGGTAATTCCGTAACAATCCAAACAGGAAAAACGGAGTCCGTGTCTTCTGAAAAAATTGTTGGCTCTGTTCCGGAAATTCGCATGGGTTCGTAGTAGGCGAAGAGTGCTGCCCCTACCAGAAGCATTAGGAGGGTCAAAAGAAGAGCTCCTGAACTTGCAATCATCGCTTTCCTAGCGTCACCTGCATTGCGGCAGCAAAACATTCTTTGAGCATTGAGCTGATCGACTCCAAATGCACTTAAATTTTGAAAAGGAACCGCAATAATCGCAACCCATAGCGTAAAGCCGACAGCTGGATCTGAGGTAAGGTTCAAAAAGTTGAATTTTCCTGCACCTCCCGCTACCTCAGTCATTTGAGTCCACCCTCCTTCCAATTCTCCAATAATCCAAAATAGACTGAAAAGTCCGGCACCAACAAAAAGAAAAAACTGCATTACATCCGTCCAAATAACGGTTCGCATACCCCCCATTAAGGTCCATCCGACTGCGAACATACCAATGATCCATATGCAATGATGGAAGTCCAAGGGAGTAACTACTTTGAGTGCAAGAGCGGCAACTAAGACACGAACGCTTTGCCCAAGAATGCCACCGACCTGAAAAATGATTGTGGCTAATCTCTTAGCACCTTCTCCTAGACGGTGGCCCATGTAGTCATATGGGCTGTAGATTTCACGTTCATAAAACACTCGGACGAAATAAATGCCTACAAGCACTCTGGCAATGATTGAACCAATTCCCCATTGCAAATAGGTGAAGTCTCCACCGGCAGCGTAGATCATACCTGGCACTCCAATGAATGTAACACCACTGATCTCAGTCGCAATTATCGAACCGGAAACAGCCGGCCATGGAAGAGATCGACCGCCGAGAAAAAAGTCCTTGATCGTCGACTGGGAACCTTTCAATAAGTGGCCAACCAAAGTGGTGAGCGATAGGTATGCTATTACTACGAGCCAGTCGATGCTGCTGAAATGTTGGTGGAAATCCATCCTTACTCTCATAAAGACTTTGAAAGGAAAGAGGGAAACGGAAATCGCTTCCGAGTGAATAACTTTTGTTCTTGGGAATAAGTTCTTGTTTTCTCGCCCGATCGAATATGAAAGATATAGGTAATGAATTTATTTACCCTAATGATAGGGGCGTCTGCTTTATTTATTGCAGGCTGTGCCGCATATTTCAGTGTTAGGGGTATCGCCTTGACATTTGGTGCAGTAAGTACCTTTACCATTCCGATTATTATTATGGCTTCGAGCCTTGAATTTGGGAAATTGATCGCTGCTTCCTTCCTTTATCGAAACTGGAAATCATGTCACCCGACTTTAAGAACTTATCTATCTTTGGCTGTTCTTCTACTTATAGGAATAACTTCAGCAGGCATTTACGGATACCTTTCTCAAGCTTTTGAGCAGACCCTCAGTAAGGTTCAAGGATATGAGAAAGAAATTTCCAGCCTTCAAAGGCAACAGACCGATTATGATCGCAGAATTGCAGCTTATCAACTTTCAGGTAAAAAAGGCTCTTCGCTAAGAGAGGAAAAACAGGCCGAGGAAAGGATACGTTTGGAGAACTATATCTCGGAACGCCGAAAGGATATCGATCAGGCAGAAGCCTCCAAATCGAGATTGGCAGAGGAAACTGATCAAATGATTGTCGGGGAAAGGCAGAGGCGAGAAGATGAGAAATTGCGTTTGCAAATGGTGATCCAAGAGCGAAGAAAAGACATATTAGCATTGGAGGAAGACAAGTCCGAATATAAGTCTGATATTGATGAAAGATTAGAAAGAGAGAGGGGGCGGGAGAAGGAGGTTGCAGATCGAATTGCGCAGTTGGATGCGGCAGTTAAGGTTTATCAGGATCAAGGTGCAGGTGGTTTTCTAAAGGATGACGGATTGAAGAAAGCTGCCGAATTACTCAAAACTCAAGGATCAGAGAGGGAGGCTCTTCGCAAAAGAATGGAGGCTATCCAAATGGTAAAGGATAAAGCAAGGGATGATTTGCAGCAGAGATATGAGTCTATTGATCAAAGAATTGTGTTGATGCAGAATGAGATTTCGGATGCCAATACTCGGATTACTGGGTTAACTACNGGTGGAGCAGAGCAAGCTGATAATGTTAAAACAGCCCTTCAAAATCTTCAAGAAGCTAGATCTTCTGTGGATAGCAGAATTGCTTCACTGGAAAGTGAAATAGCGGAGGCAAGTAGAAAGATCACTGCACTTAGTGAAACGAGTTCGGCATTTGGACCTGACAGTTCGGCGGAGATTGAGAGCATGAAAGCAGACTTGCAAACGAAGAAAGAGAGTGCGGAAAGAAGGATACTTGAATTGGAAGGAGAAATTCGAGCTACAGACATTGGCTCATTTAAGTTTGTAGCTCGTGCATTTGATGCCGAAGTTCAAGAAGCAGAGGCAACGGAAAATCCGATTCTTATNAAGGAGGCGTTGGATCGAGCGGTCAATAGGGTGGTAAAATGGTTTATTTTAATTTTAGTACTCGTTTTTGACCCTTTAGCAGTAACTTTGGTCATAGCGTACAATGCTTCTTTGCTGAGGATTAAGAACGGAGACGCTGAAGGTGAATTGCCAGCTGATCATCAAGAACCAGATCAAGGCAGAAAGTTTTTCCGCTTATCCAATCTTCCAGTGCTTATTATCATTGGAGGGCTCGTTTCCTATGGTATTTACGGTTACTTGCCAAACATGGATAGCTCAGACCTTGAGGAAAAAAAACAGAAGGCTTCCTTGATCAATGAACTGGCTTCAAGAAGAATAGATGAGCGTGCATTTGCTTATGTTCCGGAAAAATCATTCGGAGTGATTTCCTTTTCTGGGATGAGGATGGTGGATGAAATTGGATTGTCCAAAGTTTTTTCTGATCAATTCATAGACCGGATTCCCTTTATTGGGAGTTTGGCATGGGACCCAGAAGCTTGTGGTATTCAGTCACAAGGAAGGGCACTGTATTTTCTGCAATTCCCAGGTGAGGAGGATCAAGAAAATAGATCGGGAGATATTCTGTTTGGACTCGCTTTGCCCATCGCGAATGAAGACAAACTAAAGGAGTTTGTTGTCCGGCAACTTGACCTTAAAGAAGCTATCCCCAATTGGAGAGTCGAAGAAGTTCAATCTCCTGATTTTCTTTCAATTAGACATAAAAAATCTCATATTTCAGTTGGCATGGACCAACATTGTTTAGTGTTCCTTACATCTTGGTGGGCGGATCAGCCAAATCCAGGTTTTTTGGACAGGGAATTACAGGAAATTTTTCTTCTTGGACAAGAAGGCGGTAGCATGCATGCCAACTTATCATCTAAACTTTCGGGTAGTGATTATGATTTAGCACTGACTCTTTTTGTGGAAAACTTTTTTGATAAATTTAATAAGAATTCAAGTGAGGAGGAATTATGGGAAAGTTTAAGGGATTTCTTAAGCTTTGATCTAATTTTAAAAGCAGAAACCACATCGGAAGGCGTTAGTCTAANCGGAAAGTATGACTACCGAGAAGGTGTTCTTAATTCGGACTATGGATTGAGAGTTGCCGCAAAACTTGATAATGTAAGGGAGGGCGACTTTGCTGAATCATTGGATGGAGTGTACGGTGAATTTGCAGAAATTTTTCTTCAACAATTAGATTACCAAACAGTTTCTGGAACATTAGAGCGCATTGACTTGACTAAATCTAAGGGTTTTGAGTCATTTGACTCTATTGATGTAGGGAAAAGACAGAGGGGTTCATTACAGGGAGCGTTTTCAATGGACATTCGTTCAAAAGAAACTGGCGATAAATCACTTCGCTTGCTTGTTGATTTACTGGTTATGGCACTGAATCCATTACAGGCAAATACACCTAATTAAATGATTTGTTACGATGGAACCCAAAAGATACATTGCATCCATTANTCTATTTACAGCATTAATGGTTGGTTGTGCGACCGAACGAATCTCTGTAGATTCTGAAAATAAAAAATTGATTGATTCAAAATTCCCTTCGAATAAGGATAAAGCAAAGATTGCTCATCAAGGAGCAAAAATTATCGGTGATATCGTCGACTCTATTGCAGTATCTGATGAAGAAATAAAGGAGGATTTCAATTCTTCGTACTCGGACTTGATCCCAAAGACTACAACTGCTCTAGAAAATTCGGTTTCGCCAGAAAAAAATGAAGATGGCGGAACAGAAGTGGTAAAANCAGACTCCATANAAGGGGTTCAGCANGATATTGAGTTTAGCAAAACATTAAATGTGCCAACTGAAAAGTCTCTTATTGAAACAAATGCTACTGTTGGTAATTCAGTTCGAAATTTAGATGATCAGGTGGGAGGCTTGAGAAAAAGTTACGATAAGGTTTCAGGTACGCTAAACTTAAATGAAGAAGAATTTTTGCCCGATTCCAAGATGGAAAAGAAATTGATTTCCAACAGCTTGGGCATAAAAACTAAAATTGTTAATCCAGGGGATTTAGGTGCTAAATCTAATTCTGATAAGACATTGTTGGAAGCTTTTGCTGCTGAAGATAAAAAGTTAATTATGGGAATCGCCGATAAAAGAAATAGTTTAATTGAAAATAAAGAGGCAGACATTTTGGACAAAAATGGTCAAGAAATGAGCAACATATCAAACTCAAGCACTTCCATTGGAATGAGGAATTCATCACGCAGTGTATCTGGTTCTATAAGTAATGAAAAATTAGAGGTTGTCCTCTTCCCTTCCAAAGATTCTAACAAAAATAAATCACCAGATTTTTTAAACCTAGGGATTAATGGAAAGAAACAAAAAGAAATCGATAATCTGACTACTGAGCCTTTACAAATTGGCTTTTCTGATTTCGAAAAAAGTGCTGTTGGATCAATTGAATCGAGTAAATTGCAAGTTTCCCTTAATCAATTGGAGGCGGGGAATTCTGCAGATTCAGAAAAATCTTTTGAATCTCAAGTTAGTTTTGTTGAGACCCAACTATCACCTGTTGAAGTTAAAACTGTGACAAATGAAAAGCAGATAATTTTAAATGAATCAATTTTAGATAAAAGCAAAGTTTCAAACTTGGACCCTGAAAAAATCTCGATTAATGATTTTAGAGATCAAAGAAACTATGGAAACATTCGTAATTTTGTAGGTATTAATTCTGGGGCAGATAAAAACGATCTTAATCCGAGGAAAGAGCGTGAATACCAAAAGCTTAGAGACTGGAAAGCAGGCAGCCGTGATCAGAATCGTACAGCTGATTCAAGCGAAATTCAATCCAAGCAGTTTAATAAGGCTGTTGAATGGATTAAGCAGAAAGGAAGGTTGAGAAATTAGTTGGCATCATGAAAATGCAGGTTAACAGGTGTTATCTTTGGACATCTATGCTTTTCTTATTACTCTTAACTTTGGTGCAGTTGTCCTCATGTATCATGGATATTACACCGATTTGGAACTCCTTTTCAGATAAGGTCAAGAACCCTTAGTTGAAATCATAAACCAATCGTAGGTAATACTTTAGATCTAATTCCTCTTTATCGGTAACTGGGGTAGAGTTATATGTGCCCTCTAGACCGGAACGAATCTTCCACTCTCTTTTTTTATTTAAGGGCATTACCAATGCAGTATCTTTACGAAACAAAAAGTTCGAAAAGTCATCAATATTTGGGATAAAGGAGAGTTCACTTTCAAGAGATAAAAAATCTTTTAGTTTTTGGGAGTACTCGAGTCCAAGATCCAAGGCTGGCTCGCTTAAATTTTTAACGGAGTCTGAACCGAGTTCTTCAAACCGAAATGCGGCACCTCCTCTGACTGAGGCTTTATAGTTTTGTTCTTCAATCCAGGAATATTTTAAACCAAGTGCCGCAGTTGCACGAAGATCGACTTCTTCCAAACGGTCATTTTCCAGATCAGTTTTAGCGTACCAGGAAAGTTCTTCAAAGAAACGTGAATCATAGTCGATACCAAACTTGGTTTCGTCCACAATAGTTAAGTCCTTCTTAGTTGAATTTACATAAGAAAGATAAAAATCATATCCTCTCATCTTATTCCCAAAGCTGCTATCCAAACGTATCCCTAATCCAAAACTATCAGTGTTCCCAGAAGCCCCAGTAAGATCGAATCCTAAAGCGTGCTTCCATTTCATTTGCATCGCAATGGCATTTTTTTGTGCTGAGGAAATCTGCGGATCAGAAGTACTTGCGTCCCAAAGGTGCTTGATTTCAGAAAAGGCGAACGACTGCTCACTGTTTCGAATGGTCAGAAGATTTTGTTCCGCACCCTCAATAAAGCCATCAAAAGTTCGATTATCCTCGAGTCTTAAAGATATTTCCCGATCGCTGCTTATTGAAGAGATAGATGTGTATGGAATTACAATTTTACCGGCAAAAGAGGTGGAAATTGTTAGGTTACCATCAAACATACCTAAAATTGAACCATTAAGTATTGAGCCGTCCGTTATAACTACTTTATCTGCAAGCAACCAGAATGGGGAAAAAATGAAAAGTAAAAGTTTTGTACGCATTTAGGTATATCTGCTTCAGCCTGGAGGCCATATAAGAGCTCTTCCTCCAAGAAGATGAATATGAAGGTGAGGGACTGACTCACCACCGTCCGATCCGTTGTTAATAACTATGCGGAATCCATGGTCTAAATTTTGCTCATGGGCTACATTTTTTGCTGTGATCAATAAATGACCAAGGATTTCCAAATCAGATTGTTCGGCTTGACCCAATCGGGGAATTAATTTTTTAGGGATGATAAGAATGTGAATGGGTGCTTGTGGCTCAATATCATTGATTGCAATGCAGATTTCGTCTTCGAAAACAATATCTGCAGATATTTCACGGCTAATTATCTTTTCAAAAATCGTGGGCATAGATTGCAATTCTATTTAGCTGACCAAATACGCAAGGAAGAAAGCAGGAAATCCTCAATTGCTGCCTCCTCTTTAAGGTTAACCTCAAGTAATCCGTTTATTCTCTCCAGTTGACTAATTATGCGGGAGAGTTTTTGCCCATTCCTGCCCAAATTCTGAATGATCTTGTTTTGATCAATAACATATTCACGAGTATGTTGAGAAATTTCCTTTAGAATATTTGTCCGTATTCCTCGGCGTAAACCGCTTTCGTAGGCATCCCTCTCCTTATCTTCCAATGGAACGGTCAAATTGCCTAAGGCATTTTTCGCTGAAGAGTCCGCAAAAGTTTTGATTAATGCACTAAGGCTTTCAATTAAACCATATGCCATGAAAACTGGGCTTACCCGGTCTGCCTTAAGTTTTTCTCGATCAAGTAGAAGATTAATCCAGGCTTGATATTTTGAAAGCCAATCGCTCCATACTTCATTATCCTGCTTTTTTCCTTTTTTATCCAGCCTTACCATAATGCATCTACTTCTTAGGGTGGGAAGGATTGAGTATGGTCTCGTTGTGAGAAGAAAAAGGTAGGTGCCACTTGGAGGTTCTTCCAAAGTTTTTAGAAATGCATTTGCAGCTTCCTTTTTCATTCTGTCAGTCTCATGAATGATTGCAACTTTCCTGCTTCCCTGGTGACCCGAGCGGTAAAGATCGCTGATTAACATACGCGTTTTTTCAACCGTTATGATTCTAGCCTTTCCTGATGGTCGCAAATGAAATAAGTCAGGATGAACTGATGCATCATCTGACATTCCCAGAATTTTTCGATAAAGAATACAAACTGATTGCTCAAGAAATGGAATTTCATCACCACGGAAAATTAGTCCGTGATGTAAACTGTCCGTCTCAAATCGCTGACCGAGTGATTCGATTCTTTCTTCAGCGAGAGCACTCACGAATTACAGAGTTTAGTCTTCTGCGAAAAATCTGGAATGTATTTCGTTCCAAATCATAATTTCAATATCATCAACCTCGCCCAATCCATCCACTACGAAAAATCGATCGGGTAAATTTCTTGCCAAATGCAAATACCCTTCTCTTACTTTTCCATAAAACTCGACATTTTCCTGTTCCATACGATCAGGCATGTCTGAAACACGATGTTTTATTCTATCAAGACCTACCTCTGCCGGAATATCAAGTATGATAGTTAAATCAGGCACTACGTCTCCCACCGCAAAAGAATTGATCTGCGTTACTGGATCATCAGCAATTTGACGGGCAACTCCTTGGTAGACAGTAGTCGAATCAAGGAAACGATCACAAAGAACAATTTTGCCATCTTTAATGGAAGGGAAAATCACTTCTCTTACGAGTTGTGCCCGACTAGCGGCAAAAAGTAGTAGTTCAGTTTCCGGGAAAATGCTTTTGGAAGAATCCGCATGCATTAGAAGGTGCCGGATATCTTCTCCGATAACAGTACCTCCCGGTTCGCGTGTAACGACGACATCTCTATGATCGATCTCTTCCAATCGGTCAGCAAGCCTGCGGATTTGAGTAGATTTTCCGCAACCTTCAGATCCCTCGAAAGAAATTAAAATACCAGTTTCGTGGCTCATGATTATGATAAACTATCTTGTTGTTTTAGGAGTTCAATTACTTGGTTTGTAGTAGGGCTCTGGGCAGTTCTTACATAATGACCTGAAGTGCATGTTGCCAATGCAATGCATGTCAACGGTGAGAAACCACTTAACCTTGCCGCACTAAAGCCTGCATTGAAGTGGTCACCTGCTCCGGTAGTTATTTTAGGATTTTCAGTAAAAGGTCCTTCCGTCCACCATGCTCCATCTTTAGTGCAGCAGGCAGCAGAATCGACAGGGTGAACCACTACGCAAGAGATATCAAGTTTCCTGCGTATTTCAGTGGCCATCTTTTTTAAGGATTCTTCGTTTTTGTCGCCTTTCGATAGTCCCAAGGTCTCGCAAACTTGTAATGCTTCATTAAAGTTTAATCCTAATGTGGTTTCAGCATGAGCTTGAAATCGAGAGATGACTTGCAAAACTTCTAGGATGTCTTCTTTCGACCGTTTCGCAGGATCAGTCAGGTCAAAAAAGAACGAACGCGTATCCCTGGGAGGGAGATTTGGTAGCACTCGATCTGCTAACTCCATTAAAATTGAGGTCATCTTTGGAATCATCGTCCAATTAACGATCGAAACTAAATCGCATTTAGAAAGCATATCAAGGAACGGACCTTCACCCGCAGCTTGTATGATTTGGCTGTAGTCAATGCCTTCGAGGCTAACCATGTTTCCAAACATTAATTTTCCATCCTTGAATTCAAGGGCGGTAGTGATTCCAGGTTCGGTAAGAGAGATAGCACCAGTTTTTTGGGCAAAATCTTCAAAAACTGGATGTATGGATGGATATCCCAACGCTCCAACATATTTTACATTTAACCCTAAAGAAAGAAGGGCATTTGCCATGATTGGGCCATTGCCACCTAGTTTTTCAAAGCGGGGAAATAGTTCAAGGTTTGCACTTTTACCCGCTGCAGCAGAAATTCTAGTTCCCATGTCGGCGATAGTTTCAACCGCGTCAAATTGTTTTCCCATTCCGTGACGTTTGTCTACGGGCGTCACGATCTTGTCGACAAATCCGTCTAGACCAACCAATGATTGCTTTCCGCTTGTTTGAAAGGACTTTTCTTGAATTTCTTTAAGTACTTTTTCTGAAGTGCGCATTCCAAGGATGCCTAGAAATGTTTCGCCTCGGGTGCAATTCAATTCGAGTTTAACTTCTCTAGAAATTAAAATAAATTTTGTTGATTTTCATTTCGGAAAGCTAGAGTGTAAATGTTATTAACTAACCTTTGGGAAAGGATATACAATGGGAATTTACTGGATGGAAACGATGGCAACGATTAAGATAATCGATTATTTCGCTGATTCAAACTTTGCAGGGAAAGTCGTAATTTTTGTTTTGGTGTTTTTGAATTGTACTGCCATTGCTCTGATGTGGTCCAAGTTTCAGGAAATTAAGCGGGCGATTCGCAATAATTCTCGCGATGAGAAACGGATAAACAATCTTCCTTCAATTTTTGNTTATGAGGATTCTCTCTTTGCTGGAGAAGGTAGTCCGTACTTGAGGATTTGCTCCAGAGCAATGGAAGCCGCTAATCGTGGGAAGAAGCAAAAAGGAGAAGTTCGGATGAATTATGTAGAAAATGCTATCCGTCGGGCATTATCTGAGGTGGGTGACCGTTATGAGTCGAAGATGTACTGGCTTGCTACCATTGTCTCTGGTGCTCCGTTTCTCGGTTTGCTTGGAACGGTTTGGGGCGTGATGGATGCGTTCGGAACAATGGACTCTGGAGGTGCGACGATCGAACATCTCGCACCCGGGGTGTCTGGTGCATTACTCACCACTGTTGCTGCTTTGTGCGTAGCTATTCCAATTGTATTCGCCTACAATGGGCTTTTGGGAATGACTCGAGGAGCCATGACCAAGCTAGAAAATTTTTCAAGTAATTTNGCTGATCGTATTGAATTNGAAATGGATTCTTAATTTCAAAATCCATGGCAAGAGACTTCAAAAGGCAAAATAAGTTAGCGGTCATTTCTGATCTCAATGTAACTCCTTTGATTGACTTGGCATTTTCTCTGTTAATAATCTTCATGATTACAACTCCAGTTATCGAACAATATAATCGTATTGATTTGCCTTCCCAGAAAACCTCTTTGGAGCAAAAACCGCCAAAAATAAGCGACCAATTCATTACCATTGATGCTGATGGCAAGTTTCACTGGGGGAAAGATTCAATTTCTGTNCAAACTTTAGAGGCAAAACTCGATGAGGTTGCAAAGGCAAATGGCGACCAACCTACTATACACATAAGAGGAGATCGTACCCTCCCTTACCAAAAGATTATGGATGTTGTAAACATGTTGAAATCTAGAAATTTAACGAAGCTTAGCTTGGACACAAAAGCTGGATAATTGTAATTGTCTACTCCATCTTATAAATTAAGGTTTTAATATTTAAACCAGCCTTGAATTCCAAATTACAAACGGACAAAGATTTATCCGCATATAGAGCTTTAACTGAAAGGTTGGGGCATTGCGTTAAAACAGANANTGACTTTTTGTACTCGGCTTCGTATGATGGACTAAAGATTCGTGGTTACCCAAGTGCCCTCATCATNATTGAAAATTCTTCGGATGTGGGAACAGTTCTGTCACTTGCAAACGCATTTGATATACCTGTTACCTGCAGAGGTGCTGGGTCCAGTTTAACCGGAGGTGCCACCCCAGTGAAAGGCGGTTGGGTGATGGATCTTTCCAAACTGGATGATGTGTCTGTTGACCAAGTCAATATGCTTGCAAAATGTGGCCCTGGGGTTGTGGTTTCTAAACTTCAGGATGAAGTCCTTAAGCTAAACCTATTCTATCCTCCAGATCCATCCTCAAAGAACTTTTGCACCATTGGGGGGAACATTGCCTGCAATGCAGGGGGATTAAGATGCGTAAAATATGGAGTCACTCGTGATTATGTTCTCTCCTTGTCGGGTTATTTGCCTACTGGAGAGTTTGTGCGTTGGGGGCGTCCGACACGAAAGTTTGCAACGGGTTATAATCTCCGGGACTTATGGATTGGGAGTGAGGGAACGCTTGGAGTAGTAACGGAAATAACATTGCGACTTATTTTAGCTCCTGAATCAAGAGTAACTTTTCTGGCGGCATTTGAAAATGACATTCAGGCTCTCGGTGCCTCTTTGGAACTTACAAAGATGGGGATTCGTCCTTCAATTTTGGAATACATGGATAGTTGGACGATTGATTGTCTCCAAAAATATGTGGGTAAAGAAGTTTTTAAGGGAGAAAGACCAACACCTATGCTATTAATTGAATTGGATGGGAATCAAGATCTACTCTCAAGGCAGAAGGAAATAATTTCCGCCTGGTTAGGTGAAAGGACTCTACAGCATCGTGTGGCGAGCAGCGAGTCTGAAGCAGAGGAATTATGGGANGTNAGGAGACANGGGTCTTCCGCGATGAAGAAGTTAGCAAGCACTAAGCTGAATGAGGATATCGTTATTCCACTAGACAGACAGGTTGAATTGGTTGATTTCGTAAACTCATTACGAGAGGAATATAAATTGAACATTGGTGTTTTTGGGCATTGTGGAGACGGGAATTTGCATGTTAACTTTATGTATGATGAAGAAAATCAGTCAGAAACTGAAAAAGCGGTTTCCGCTCTACAAAANCTTATGGATAAAGTGATTTCTTTGGATGGGGCAATTAGCGGGGAACATGGAGTGGGATTAGCTAAAACTCCTTTTGTTCGAAAACAGTTTAATGAAGCCGAATTGAAAACTATGCGTGCAATTAAAAATACACTAGACCCAAAAGGAATCTTGAACCCAGGAAAAATTTTTGATGTTTTTAATCCATGGGATCAAAAAAAGGAAAATGTAGTTCTCTCTTGGGAGAATGATGAGTGAAATTAATGACTTGAAATGTCCAGATTATGAAAATTCAGAAAATATACTTTTATCTATTCCTGTTGGGATCACTGCTCCAAGCTCAGGATGGTACGCTCCATTCTTGGACGGACTCTCAAGGTCGCACATTACAAGCAACATTTATCAGTTTCGATGGTGAGAAAGTAACAATAAACTGGAATGGTCAAGTTGTTCCTTTACCCGTACAAAGCCTATCCCCTCAATCACAGGCTTTGGCTAAGGAATTAGCGGCAAGATCAATGCCCGGCAAGAAAAGCTCTGACACACTTACTGATCAATTACACCCATGGACTGATACTCAAGGTCGAACATTGCAGGCTCGCTTCATTAAACTGTTTGCTGGTACAGTCACCATTGNGTGGAATGGGCAACTTGTACCGCTCCCTATGAGCAGTCTATCTGCACAATCTCAGGATTTGGCCAATAAACTTGCTTCTTCGAATGCTCCATCGGTGGAACCCAAAACACCTAAACCCCGTCCCANTNNAAAAAATCCACCCAAAGTTGCTCTTAAACCNACCTTGGTCACTGAAGATGCAGCATTGGATGTAGAGCACAACTGGGAAGCAANCAACGGTTCTCTGATCAAAGCAAAATTTATTTCTTTAGAAGGTGACAATGTGAATTTTCTCATTAATCAAGGTCGTGCTGAGGCA
>NHDJ01000136.1 GCA_002167265.1 Verrucomicrobia bacterium TMED56
GCATCAAAAGATGCGTTATCATCAGCACTTAGAATAATATCATTCAATTGAATCCCACCCTCCGGAAACGGCCCACCCTCTTCAAGTAAAAGTTTTATTTCCGAAAGATTTTTAGATAGGTAAGGATAATTATCTGTTAAACTCTCAGTATCGATTGTAAAACGTAGTCCATCCTCCAAATCAGAGAGGATTACGATTTTGGAAGCCAATTCGATCATTGAAGTTTCTATCTCACGAGTCGCGTTTGCTTCAGAGATAAATTTTTGATCGTTTGAAGGATATTTAACTACACCCCTAAGATGTAGAGTCCTAAGCTTGCGAGAAATTTCTGAAAAAAGATCGACTCCGTCCGGAAAATCTCTCCATTTTTGTAAAAGAGGGATTTCCTCCGTTTCAATAGTCAAATTAAAATTCGACTCGATTTCTTTTATAAGTGATTGATTTGCCTGATCTTTATCTAATTCGGAAAGGGTTGCGATCGCAAGCAATCCATCCTGTAAACGAATCAAAGCTTTCGTAAATGCTTCTTCCCCTGCAAAATTTTGTGCAAATTCCCTTGGGGTACTACTCCGAATCCATTCTTCTGCCTCCCTCCGTCGAACTTCACTAAGAAATTTAAATGAGCGGTCCGCATATACATTTTCAGGAGCGACTTCTCCAAGCGTCCTCAGACTAGGAGGATCTTGACCAACAAAGCAAATGAAAATAAGTGCTGTAGCAAAAATAACAGTGAGTACAGATTGCCTACCCCATTTTCTCCAAGAATTTTCACCCTTATACTTTTGGCCTTCGAGCTTTTCTTCACGAACCAGTTCCTTTCTGCGTTTGGCACGCTCTCGATTGGATCTGCGCCTCGAGTTCTTTTTTTCCTCTTTTACCATACACTTAGAAAACTAATCGCTATGAATTATTTGATGGAGGCTGATAGGCAGCGATGATGGAACTGACCAGTGGATGGCGAACTACATCGTCATGATCGAATTCATGAAAATGAAGGCCTTTAACTTTCTTAAGAATTCGACGAGCTTCAACGAGCCCAGACTCTTCCCGAGGAGGCAAGTCAATTTGGGTAAGATCTCCAGTTACAACCATCTTGCTACCTTCCCCTAGCCTGGTTAGAAACATCATCATTTGAGAACGAGTAGTATTTTGAGCCTCGTCAAGTAATGCAAAGCATTTTCCCAGGGTCCTTCCTCTCATGTATGCAAGTGGAGCAATTTCCACAACACCTGTTTCAACAAGTTTTCTAGCTTCAACCGGTCCAAGCACTTCATCCATTGCATCGTAAAGAGGACGGAGATAGGGGAGTAATTTTTCTTCCAAATCACCGGGTAGAAAACCCAGTGCTTCTCCAGCTTCAACTGCGGGACGGGCCAGGACTATTCTTTGCACTTTGCCCTCAAGCAACGAGTGAAGTGCTGCAATCATTGCCAAAAAAGTTTTTCCCGTCCCTGCTGGTCCGATTCCAAAAATAAGATCATTCTTGAGCATTAGATCTAAAAACCTTCTTTGACCAAGATTACGTGGAACGACTGATTTTTTACGAATTTTCAAAACGAGTGGATCATTAAGCAAATTACGAAGTTCCATTTCCTTGCCTTGAGACACCTTTTCCAGGAATCTCATGAAATCTGACTTTTTCGTAACCATTCCCTGCTCTCTCCCCTTTTCCAATAGCGAAAAAAGCTCCCTGCATTTCTCAATCGCCCGAATTTCACCTTCCATTTTCAAGGCATTGCCCCTGGCCACAATTTTTAAACCCAAAGATGCTTCAACTTTTTTCAAATGATCTGGGTTTTCACCATAGAGCATGTGAAACTGTCGTTCGGACTCAAATTCCAGCGTTTGTTCGCTCATTACTTTAAAAACATTTTACAGACTGAAAATATCGCTTACGAGCAGTCTAAAAATAATTTGTGCCTTCGGGGTTGGTAAAACTTCATAGAGTTATTTAAAGATTAAAATATTTTATCTTCGTTGGCTATGCAAGGAATGATTGTATAAAGGTTGCCAATTCGTGCGATTATGGCATCAAGTCAGCCATGAAAAACTTTTTTTGGAAATAACTCTATGAAGATTCTTTTCGTCAGTCCCGAAGTAAGCCCTTTTGCGAGAACAGGTGGATTGGGGGAGGTGGTGGGTAGTCTTCCCATTGCCCTGCGTAAAATGGGAGTGGATGCCCGAATTATTTGCCCTCTTCACAGATGTTGCAAGGATCTTCCACTAAACAACATAAGTGGGGAAATTTCATTTCCTTCCAAACATTCAAAAATTCGTTCCAAAATCGCTCTATTTGATAAATCCGAATCTTCAGTTCCAGTTTATTTTCTTATTAATCATGAATTGTTTGACAGGGAAGGAATTTACTCAGGAGAAAATACCGACTATCCTGACAACTGGTTACGCTCTTTCGTACTTTCTCACGCAGCCACTGAAATTGAGAGTTTAGTGGATTGGAAGCCAGATGTTCTGCATTCTCACGACTGGATGGCAGCACCGACCTCTGCCTATTTGAACGCAAAGCTGGGAAAATTTACCAAAAAACCAGATCAAGGATCAGTTCTAACCATTCACAATTTGGAGCATCAGGGATCTTTTAGCAAACATGAGTTTGATTTATCCGGATTACCTTCAAAATACTGGGGAATGAACGGATTCGAACATCATACATCTTTAAATCTGCTTAAAGGAGGCATTCAGCACGCTCATAAACTGACAACCGTCAGCCCAACCTATGCAGCAGAAATCAAAACTCAGGAATTTGGACATGGGTTGGAGAAAAGCTTGCAATACAGAGGTGCTGATTTGATTGGCATATTAAACGGAATTAATGAAGAGATCTGGAATCCGATGACCGACCCCAATATTCATGCTCCAATTGACCCAAAAAATCCATTTGCCGGAAAGAAAGCATGTAAAGATGTTCTCCTTGAAGAATTCAAACTCAATCTGAATGAACAAATTCCATTGTTTGGGGTTGTATCAAGGCTTTATCATCAAAAGGGGTTGGATTTACTTCTCGAAATCATGCCGCAACTACTCAAGGATCAAGAAATTGGATGCGTGGTATTGGGAAGTGGAAATGAGAAGCAAGAAAAAGACTTTTTGAAATTGGCTAAGCAGTTCCCGAAAGCCTTAGGTGTGCAGATAGGTTTTGACGACAAATTAGCCAGAAGAATTTTTGCAGGCAGTGATTTTTTCTTAATGCCAAGCAGGTTTGAACCATGTGGATTAGCCCAGCAATATGCCATGAGGTACGGTTCTATACCAATTGCAAGAAAAACAGGTGGACTATCCGATACTATTATCCAATCAAATGGAAAAAATAAGCCTGCAAATGGATATCTTTTTAAGGATGCAAAACCTGATTCTCTACTTCAGTCAATCAACCGAGCAACTATAGACTGGCAGGAACCAGATGCTTTTTTGAAAATTAGAAAACAAGCAATGAATACACCATGCTCTTGGGATTTGGCGGCTTTAAAATTCAAAGAAGTCTACAAGTGGAGCCTCAAGGAAGCTAGGATTACCGATACAGGATCAAGATTGTTTTCCAATTGAACTTGCTCAAATCATTCATTGAGAGATAAAATTAAAACAAATTTTCTCACACTATGATTTCTAACGGACCTTCTCGTAGTTTCACCCATCAGTCCATTGAGTCTTGGTTCCTTAAGCTTTCAAACTGTGAATGGGAGAAAATGTTTTCTGAGCAATCTCTAACAAATGGACGGAAGTACTATAAGAATGGCACTCTCAACGGTTTAGACATCAGTCAAAATCAAGTAATTTTCATACGTAAAATAAATCGTCAGGAAAGTTATTCTATCGTTGAATGGAATGGAAAAAATATCGAATTCAGAACTTCCCTGGACAGTGAAAAAACAGGACAGGCTCTTGCAGTTGCGGGGCTCTATGAATTAGAGGAATTGATTTCTGAAATTTATCAATGCGACCCGATGCTCGAGGAACATTTCGACTTTAAAAAAAAGACAATTAAAACTGTAGAATTAGTAGAAGAAAAAGGTAGTGAAAAAGAGCAAATTGAATATTCGCACAAACTATTGATAAGTTTGGAAGTTTCGAATCGAAAGGGTCTTAGTGCCACTCCATATTGGGAGTCTGACGCTGGGGAAAGATTCTCCGCATACTCGATGGATACCAGCACTAAACTTGGTAAACTCGACCGGCCAAAACTTATGCGTTTTGCAAGGGAAGCATCGGATTACGGGTTTTCTTTTCACAGACAAAACGGATCTTTTTTACTCGAAGAATGGAATCAGGTTGCCAAGCTGGCCGAGGAAGGACTGAAGGAATGGGAGCAAACATTTTCCCTTGAATTCAATGGTGATGCGGAGCTTATAAGGAGGGGAAGGCAATCTATAAACTGGGAACTTCAGGCACAAAATCATGGCAGTGCCACAATGACTTTAAAAGATGCCTACCGGATCGGTTCAAAAAAATTGAAACTCAATCAGCTTCGGGGGATTACAAAGCTGGGGAATCAGTCAATGTTCCTTCACGGACATGGTTTGGTCAGGCTGGAAGAGAAACAGCTCGAGGATTTCGATTGGTGGAGACAAAACAAAGGTGAAAATGCAAATGGGGAGTGGCCCCGATATATGCTGTTTTCCCTTTTTGCGAGAAAACACCTTAAAACCAAACAGGATGGAGCTTTGGAAAAATGGCAGGGAATGGTTCGTGATCTTGAAACAAAGGATACTAAGATAAGTATCCCATTCTTACGACCTTATCAAAAAGAAGGTGTTGCAAGGATTCAGCTTCTTCATAAGCTTGGATGTCACTGCCTCTTGGCTGATGAAATGGGGTTAGGGAAGACCATACAAGCACTGGCCATTCTTTCATTGCACAGAAAAACACCGCTTCCAAATTTAGTAGTATGCCCAGCATCCGTGGTTCCAGTATGGATTAGTGAGTCTAAACGTCACTTCCCAAAAATTCAGGTAAAGGTACTCAAGCAGGGTTCGGTTTTTGATTCCAACCAAAAAGCATGTTTGTGGATTGCCAGCTATACCCAATTGCGCAGACATCGAAACCTTCTTGAAAAAAATCAATTTCAATATGCCATTCTCGACGAAGCCCAGATGATAAAAAATCCCAAGGCAAAAGTGACTCAAGCCTGCCTATCAATCCATGCCAATCATCGAATCGCACTCACTGGTACACCCGTGGAGAATTCCGCACTCGATCTATGGACTATATTTAGATTTCTTATGCCGGGATTGCTCGGCAACCGAAAAGAAATGGAAAAATCCATATTGATTGATCCAGGCAAAACACACGAAATTCTTCGCAGGCAAGTTGCCCCTTTTGTTCTACGGAGGTTAAAAAACGAAGTTGCCAAGGAGTTGCCACCAAAAATTGAGGCAGATTTACCCTGCAGACTAAATGAGGAACAGACCAACACATACCGCCGACTTGCTGAGGAGGGTATTCTAGATCACGGTGAAAATTTACCAAATGCGATTCGCAATTCACCAACCCACCTCTTCGCTCTTTTAACGCGCCTCAGACAGAGTTGTTGCGACCTTGGACTGCTACCTCGCCATACCCGGAGAAGTTCATATGGGGCAAAGGGTGCAATACTTGTTCAAAAACTTAATGACTTATCAAAGTCAGGATCAAAAGCCATAATCTTCAGCCAATTTACATCCTTTCTTAATATTCTAGAAAAAGATCTAAGAGCTGAATTTCCAAGGCTTAAATTATTAAAGTTAACAGGAAATACAAGGGACAGGGCAAAACCGGTCAAAGAATTTCAGGATTGTAAGGATTCAGCAGTTATTCTTGCCTCCCTAAAAGCTGCCGGTACCGGGATTACCTTAACGGCGGCGGACTATGTTTTTCTAATGGACCCATGGTGGAATCCTGCCGTTGAGGAACAGGCTATCGATCGTGCCCACCGAATTGGTCGCGAAAAGCCTACTTTCATCTACAGAATGATTGCTCAGGGAACCATCGAAGAAAGGGTCAGACATTTACAATTGGAAAAAAAACAGACTTTTCAGGAGATTATTGGAGACCTAAATAAGCCTACCCAATTAAGTAAGCATTTTACGAATTTAAAGGAGTTAATTGAAATCAAAGAAATTAACTGAGATTTTCAGGAATTTCATTTTCCTCCGCTGACTTTTTCTTTCTGTAGCGACGAACAAAATTATATCCTGGTACCATCAGTAAACTAGTAACCATGATGTAGGTGGATGGTTCCGGAACAGCTGAGTATTCAAGATAAAAATCACCTGCTCCATCATAGTAAACCCCCCAACTTCCATAATGGTGATTGTAATGGCCCCATCCCTGCTGGTTAATATCAAAATATCCACTGGCTAAAGTGCCCCCACCAGTTCCAGGATTGGTAAAACTTCCCCAGTCAATTGCTCCATGACTTCCACCGTCTAAAAACTTGAATCCTGAAGTACCTGATTTCGCAGCGAATGTATCTCCGGAATTTGCCCCGGCTGATCCATCAGAAGCAAGACTGAAGATGTTAATGTCAAATGCTTGATTTCCTTCAAAATCAAGATCCGAGTATGCCAGTACATCCCAACCGGAGCCTGCTGAACCTGCAAAATTTGAAATTTCCCAATCATACACTCCTCCGTCATTAAGATTTAAATTGGTTACCGTAAATGTACCAATTGAATCCGACCCGTTCCCCAAAGACACCTGTTGCTGCGAAGTTGTGTTTGATAAAGAGGATGAAACCCCATGACCGGGTGAGATCACATCAATCTCCCCACTACCGCTGCCAATCGCGACGCCAGCACCTCCCGTACTCAATGTACCCTTACCCCCAACCATCGATTTTTTTGATGACGTGGTGGAGCCAGCAATGGTATTGGAGATATTCTCACTCGCTGCAATTTCCAATTTTCCAGTTTCCAAGGTCACGGTGGTGGAAGAATGCAATGCAGCACCGCCATCTGATCCGTCACCTATGATCAAGGTTCCGTGATTTACGGTGAGATCATTGTCATAATTGCTCGAACTGTCTCCAGTCAAACGCAGTTTTCCAACCCCATCCTTAACTAGAGTGTCTGTGCCAGTTGTGGAAAGTGATCCAGAAAGAATTTGCTCTTTTCCATAATCAGCGGCTGCAGTACCAGTTGATACCTTGACGGTATGAGCTATATTGTCTGAAAGAAGTAAAGTTCCTTCAAAATCCTTGGCACTGGTAGTGTGGGCAAATCCTAGAGTGATGAGATCAGAATCGCCATCCTTCAATTCCAAAGTAGCTCCACTTTCGCCCGTGAGGTATTCTACGGTATGCGTCTTACCTGAAGCAGTGTCAAGGGCGAGGGTTCCCTCGTAAACAGAGAGGTAACTGTCTGTATCATCATCCAATGCCAAATTTCCCGTTAAGGTTTGCGAACCCGCACCAGTTTTAACCACCCGAATACCGCCATTATTCGCTCCATTATCAACGATATCTCCATCAAAAGAATAAGCATTGGTGGAAACTCCTACGCCATTAACATTCATGGTGAGTATATTATCACTTCCTCCGGTAATCGTTGAAGATCCGGTAACCCCGCTCAATACCGTGTCTTTATTATTCGCAGATATATCGAGTGCGGACAGACCAGTCCAATAGGTAATAGTTGTTACAAAGTCATCGGTATTCAAATCTCCTGCTGTTCCATGATCGCTGACGCTAGAACCATCCACTTTCGCAGTAAAGTCACTATTTCCATCACCGTAAGAAGTGTTGTCAAATTCGAACTTTAGATTGGAATCCAAATTATCCGGATTACTAATATCATGAAGATACATCTCCTCAGTCGCGGCAAGTCCAGGCCAGGTCCAGTTAGTGTTCATGACAGTGTTGTATTTTGTCGCTCCGTTACTAACAGAAGCTGCATCGTAAAATCTAATACCCAACTTGGTTGAAGTGGTCAGAATAGCCGATGAATCTGCAAGGTTTGAGGGTTGGTCAGAGTTCCCACCGGAAGTTGCAATTATTTCGTAGGTACTGTCTGCATCATCGTTATGCCTTACATAACTCTGCCAATTTCCACCAGTTTGTGTAAAAGCACTGCTAAATGCAAATTCACCCGCATCCACAGTTTGCTTCATCTCGAATGCGGACCCGTCAAAACTGGTACGAGTTCCCCAATCCTGACCGATATGAGTTAAACCTGTTAAGGGTATCCAGGTACCTTGAAAAAGGTTTGTTGAAGGGGTGTCCGCATTACCACTTGTGCCGCCGGCAGCGTTATCGCTGCCTAGTGCACTGGCAAAGAATCCCAGCTCAACAAGATCTCCTTTAGACCAAGTAGGACTCGATCCCGTTCCTGGTCCTCCTGAAGAATTTACCAGATTGCCAGACAAGTCTCGAAGCGTTTGAACCGCTGCTGGATTACCGTCTGTGTAGCCAGGGCCTGTTCCCCAGTCTGCTTCCCAAAGGGGTGAAGATATACCCTCATGCGTTCCCCACCTTACAGTCGCGGTTTGCCCATGCAAAATAAGCGAATATCCTAGAACAAAAAGTCCTAGAGAAATTCTGATTAAAACTCTCAGGTTCGGGCAATTTAAAAACATTAAGGGATCTGTAACTTCCTAGCAGTCAAAGCTTTTGTCAAACAAAAATGTTCCTCAATATTGCGTGTGTAATATTTGTGAAAAATATTCGATATTTCTTGCTTATAGGTATNNCAGAGGTGTAAATTTGAANATCTGCCCGTCCAACAACAAAGCCACAATTATTCCTACGCGCGTNAGACCCAAGGATCGTAACTTGATCCGGAGCAATACATGCGNATTTTTTGGACTCTTTATCTCTTACAACTACTCTTTNTCTAAACTATTCCTACCTGGTTTTTTGTTAATCTTCCTATTTATTGGAAAGTTGACCGCGGCAGTCCCACAACTCGTAATTCACTGGTCAAGTGACACAAAAGTGGGGTCGGAAGTCTTGCTCAGTAAACTGGATGGTTCTCCAATNAGTGCCGGGAAGGGATATAATGGGGACGGATGCTTGGTTACTCTNGGATATTTTGACCAAGCCAATTCAGGTAGTCCATTCAACGGGAACTGGATTCCATTAACCAACGGTACACGGGTTGGAGATTCAAGCACTGGGTATGGTTTCAATGACGGTCACTTTTTTGTAACNAGTATCTTTACNAAAGATTCAGATACNGTGGAAATTTATCCAACCGAACCTGCTTTTTACGAGACATTGGCTCCCCACCCGATCACCTCTACCCTTCCAACCCCCGGCACTCCGATTTGTATTCGTTTCTATGACAGTGATGAAATCACNATCAATACCAAGTACAATACAGTGACTGGGCAGGGATGGGTCTGGCCTGCCTTTTCTTCCGGCGTACCTGAAAATCTCTACCTCAAGGTTTCCAACAATACCCCGCCATTCAATACTGTTTGGAAATATGGATATGATTTTCAGCATGCATCTCATCCGACTGTGGCATCTGANCCAGTNAACGATGAATTACCCAACTATTTACTAAATTCNAGTGTAGTGGGAAATGGTACAATAAATGATCATAATACTAGCTTTAAAGCTGGATCTGTGGTTGAACTGACAGCCGTTCCCAATGATGCTCAGACTGAATTTCTCAGATGGGAAGGTGCGGGGCTCTTACAGACAGCATTTCCTACAACCTATGCAAGCATATTGGAAGATATGAATGTAACGGCTTATTTTCAGCCTAAAAACTATTCTATTTCNGTCAGTATTGNNGGGACCGGAGATGTTAGCATCTCTGGGCAGGATGACGGTTATAACCACTACGGGGATATTATCGAACTGAATGCCACCACTTCTTTTGGACATGTTTTTTCACACTGGCTTGGAGTGGGACCTGACTCAAATGCTAGTTCAACAACCCTAACGGTTGGACAAGACCATGTACTGACTGCAGTTTTTGTACCCCAGACTCTTGATCTTAACCTTACCACAAACAACGATTCTTTTGGTTCTGCAATAGTTGAATCTGAAAGTCCCTTCAAATACGCATCCAGATATTCTATTTCAGCTTCACCAAATTTTGGATTTTCTTTTTCACATTGGAGCAGTTCGAACAATTCTACCTATATGCTGGATGATGCGAATCTGTCATCCACTGGCTTGACCCTTCATGAAAATGCACATTTTCAGGCAAACTTTATAGAATTATTTTATCAACTTGATATCTCCATGGGGAACGGCGGTCAGTCCGTCAGTCCAGCGAGCGGACTGTATTCTGCCGCCAACACGATTCAATTAAACGCGGTGCCTGCTATGGGATATGATTTTTATAAATGGAATGATCCATACGGTGTGCTNACCGATCCTTATATAGCTCAATCCGATGCTAACTTAAGCATGATTTCCGNTAATGTCTTCTTGACTGCAACTTTTCGAAAGAAAAACTATCAGGTCTCGATTATTGAGGACACGGGAGGCAATGTTATTTTTGATACGCCAAACGGACCTTGGGAATACTTGGGGAAATACGAATTGGATGCCATCGCCCAACCAGGTTATGAGTTCAGCGATTGGTCGGGGGNTTCAGACTCTGTGAATTCACTAAAAAACGGANTTCTTGACTCAAACAACAGTCTCAGCATCACCAGCGATGTCAACCTGACTGCAAACTTTGATATGATTCAATATTCAATCGAAGTCACTACCACGGCAGGCGGTCAAGTTACCGGTGGAGGAGACTTCAACATAAGTTCGCCTCCTACACTTTCAGCAATTCCAGGCACTGGATGGCAGTTCAGTCACTGGGAGGGAAATGAAACTCATCTTTCTCAGTTGGTATCCCAAAGTTCTTCTACAACTTTGGTTAATTTAGGAAACGCACCGAGAAGTCTTTCTTTTGAAGCCCATTTTATAAAGGACGCATACGAGTTAACCGGTCAAACAATTGGAGAAGGNACCATTAACGGNAATTCCAGCTTAAGTTTGCAATTTGAAAATGGATCAGAAATCAGTCTTATCGCATCTCCGTNCCCTGGNTGGAAATTTGAACGATGGTATGATACCGAGTTGCCCGACCCTTATCTNTCAGTTCTGGTACTCAATCCTACTTCTGATACATCAATTAGTGCTCTTTTTATCAAAAATGAATATCAGGTGACATTAGGAAGTGCAGCCAATGGAAGCAGTACCGGTGCAGGCATCTATCCATATGAATCAGAAATTGATTTATCGGCATCCCCTCTCCCAGGTTACCAATTCTCAAACTGGGTAGGTGATGTAGAAAATCTGCAATCCCAAACCCTTGCTCAAACTAAACTCACTCTTCCAGACCGTAATGTAAGTATTACTCCAGTTTTTTCTCCNTTACAGGTAAACTTAAGTACTTTTTCAATTGGGAATGGTTCCGTATCAGCAGGTGGCACATTTAACTTTGGAGACCAGATCACCTTACAAGCCACTCCTGATAGTGGAAATATCTTTGAAGAGTGGGAGATATCTTTTTCGGACGGAAATGTAAGCCATAGCTCCACNAACCCAGTCGTCATTGAAGCATCTCAAGATCTTTCAATTACCGCAAAATTTATTGAAACTCCTGAAAACCAAGTCTNATATTCATTGGTTGCGTCTCCNTTAAACTCGGGAATTCTATATGACGATTCTGCTCACAGGATATGGGATCCGATTGAAGAAGTTTACGACCGCAGACTTCATGCGACTGCAAATCCTGGATACTCCTTTTTAGGATGGTCATCCACCCCTGGCCTTGCTTTTTCGCCAAGCCCTGGAAGTACCGTCACCGAAGCNAGACCAACTGAAGGATCAGTTGTCACNGCCAATTTTGCAGGACAGGCATTTAANCTGGAAGCTGTTTATTCATCCGACCGGGGTCAGGTTAGCGGACAGGATAATAATTTCAGCTATCTTACGGAAGCAACCTTGGTTGCTGATCCTGNTGANGCATNCGAATTCGATTATTGGAAAATTGACAAAAGCATAAGCTATCTTGTGCGTCTGGCACCCTCATCGGTATCCTCATTAGAGAATAAAATCTTTGTGGATGAAAAAGAATCTCCGCAACTGACCCTGATTCGAGGTTTCACCTATGCTTTTGAAGTCAGCTTGGAGGAAGACGATAGCTTTTTCTTGTCCTCCAGTGCTCAGAACGATGATACTTACGCTGATGAGTGGACTGGTGGAGTATTAAACTCACGCTCNNCGAACGGAATCTTAATTTTCCAAGTTCCAATGGATGCTCCCAGCAAATTGTACTACAACTCCAGTAAATACGCTTACTCCGGAAATGAAATTAAAATTATTACAAGAAGCGATTCTGCAATCTTACCTCTTCCAAACGAGGCAATCCTTAAATCGCAAATGGACACCGATCTTAGTTTCGAGGCAGTTTTCAAGGAAAAGCAGTACAACCTGTCCATATCAACAACTTCAGGTGGAGCTGTAAATTTCTCGGAAGGGTTATTCCCTCATGGGTCCACTGTTAGTTTAACCGCCACCCCGAACGAACACTTTCAATTTGTTCGCTGGGAAGGTAATGCCCAAATTGATGGCTCCGTTAATCCTTCCACTTCCATTCAACTCCTCTCGAATGAAAATGCTCGGGCAATCTTCACACCCATTCTGTACCCATTAACAGTGTCCACATCTCCTGCAAATGCAGGGCTCATTCAAACAGCAGGAAACTTGTTTGAATTTCCCCATGGAACAGAGGTTCAAATTTCAGTCACTCCCTCCGCTCAGTATGTATTTGCTCATTGGTTTGGAAATGTAGCCGATCCAAACAGTAAAACTACCACGATCGTGATAAATTCAGCAACCGANGTTACTGCACATCTATCACAGGCACCACTTGTAATCACTTCCTCGCAATCAAGTCTTTCTCCTTCTAATGTGTCACTATCCAACCCACAAGTTGGCGGCACAATTACAATCCCTACCATCGCAAATGTTGGAAAACCATTCCCNGTTAATGCAACTTCCAATGATGGATATGAATTTATCGGATGGTTTGATCAAAACAATCAGCTTTTGTCCTCAGCAACATCCACCTACCTGACTTTTTATGAAAACGCNACGGTTACCGGTAAATTTAAGCAGAAGTCCTATGAAGTGATTGTCACAATCAAGAATGTAAATACAGGAAAAGTTAGCTGGGAAGATGAAGCTTCCACTTCAAGTATCAGCAAAAGTGTTGCCCATGGTACAACTNTAAGCATGTCCGCGATCCCCGAAGTTCAACATTTATTTTCACGATGGACCATTACATCAACCGGATTTAAAACTTCAGATCAGGCAAACCTATCTCTGGAAGTAACCAGTGATCTTAGTATTGAAGCAGCCTTTAAAGAAATAATACCAATCCTGACGATTCTCCCTTATCCAAATGGCTCTGGGATTATTCCAGCGGGAAATGGCCAAAAATCTCAGGGGAATTCACATATAATAATGGCCCAACCTCTTAGCGGCTATGAATTTGACCGGTGGATTGGTCAAGGGGTCACCAGCCCTGAAAATTCGACCACAACGATTAGTTTCAATTCAGACCAAACAATTTTTGCTCAATTTAGAAAAATCGATGAACTTATTCCTAATTTACCCACTGTGGATGAAAAGAGTGCAACGACTGGACAGAAGACCACAAACTGGCTTGGTACGGTTTGGCATAACTTGAACAGCGATTTGCAATACCACGAAGTAATAGGTTGGATTCACCTGCAATTGGAGAGTGATTCTTCTGTCTGGATTTGGATCCCATCTCTGGGTAAATGGTACTGGACAGAGGAGAATTCCTTTCCTTCTCTATATGATGATGCTTCACAAACCTGGGTCCAACTGGATTTGGAAAACAGCAGTCCTGAAAATCTGATTATTTTAAGCCCGAATGGACAGGGATTTGAGGAAAACCCNCTTGTCCCTGGCTCAATCTTACANACTGGTCGTTGGTGGNTAAGTCCATGGTTTGACCCATATTGGCACCTGAAAGATTCAAAATGGGCATACCATCAACATTTGGGATGGATGTATGTTCATACTGCAGGATTGAATTCGATTTGGACATGGATTGAAATACTTGGAGAATGGCATTGGACGAACTCTTCATCTTATCCCTATTTTTACAGTGGAAATTCTGGAGAATGGTTGTGGTTTGATCGTGAAAACAGCTCAAATAATCACAGAATGTTTTACAGATTTGGACTAACATCTGGTTGGCAATCAATCCGTTAAGGNAATTTTATTCTTCAGNCTGTTTGNGATTTAGANGTAAACCCAACNAAACACTANNNCNATATTGGNAATAACAAAATGGGNCTCCAAGNATTAAAATTCNGCTTATTGATTATTATACGGCGATGACTCCTTGTCATTTAATTTCTTTCCAATCGGAACTGTGGAGAAATCNAGGATTATCAACTGCAAAATATTCGCCTTGCTGTACTAAGTTTTAATGAACTCTAAAATACTCACCATTCTTAAAGTTGACTAATCTAAACAAGCCCACGCCCTAAGATGATTGGAAGTTCATAATCTTGAACTTCAAATTTAACAGTGGAAAGAGTCCCCTGCCAAAAAAAGTAAGTGTATTTTATCTTGTCTAAGAAGTAGACTAGTCTGGTAAGTACAGGGAACGACTTTCTTATTCGAAAGGATTTGTACTTTCTATGAATGACTTTACTCCGCTAGCTGCCTGTCTTTCAACAAACAAACCGGACGACGCACCAAGAGTATCATCATCTCTTGAACCATTATTTGCTGCATAACGCCAA
>NHDJ01000137.1 GCA_002167265.1 Verrucomicrobia bacterium TMED56
AATCATATCATCAAACAATGATATGCTAGAAATTAGTATCGGTTTTAAGATTCTATTGCGTATCAGATTACATTATCAATTACATCGATGACAAATATGAATTTTATCAGATCCTGCTTCGCAGAGGTTTTTACATGTACCAAGTTTTGCCCAATCAATACATTTGAAAACCCCCATATGAAAATCCCTACAAAAAATAATTTCATCTATTGATGGAATTAGGTTTAGGGAAAGGAAGTTTTAAAAAACGAGGCATCGCCTGGTTCTGGAGAATGTCCACGCCAGTTGAGATTTCTAAAGCTAATGAATCTTGCCTTTTCCATTTCCAACCAGTGCCACCCGGCATTCCATATCCAGCGACGGTACCTGATTCATTCACGAAATAAGCCACACTTAACCCAAAGTAAAGAACTTGAAATTCACGGGAAATTCCATCTTCAAGAGAAAACTCCTGCCTTTCCAATGTAACAGTTCGATGGTAGAGCGAAATGGCCTGTATAAGGGACAAAAGAGTGTCCACTCTCTGTTTAAAAGGAATTTGAGGCTGACCTTTCTTTAAAACAAGTTTGTCTTGAAAGGGTTTCAATCTTTGAGCAAGTGGAGTTGGAATTATTTCAAACATTTCTTGTACTTGTTGATTAAGTTGCTCTATTCCTTTCAAAAGAGATAAGGTTGTTTCTTCAATCTGCTCTTTTTCTTCAAGAAGCTCACTCCTTTGTTTTGCAGCTCCAACTGCTTCTTCTTTAGATTCTTCAAGTCTATCATTTAACTCTCGAATCTCAGTTAATAGAGAATTTCTGATATCGTGTAAGGAAGCTTTTTCCACTTCCCATTCGCTTGATTCTTCACTGATTAGCTGTTCTGTTTGGACCCATTCTTTGATTATTTGGCTCGTTTCCTTGTAGGGAGATCCAACAACCCCTGAGCAAGTTATGAAAATAACAAAAAGTTTTCTTATCTGGGTTTTTAAAAACATGGTTATAATTACATCTTACAATATAGAAGTTCAGTTGGAAAGTTTATTTGAGACTGAGTCTCAATTTCATATCGTAGGTCTTTTTCAGTAATCTAAATAATGAGTCATGCATTAAGATGCTAACAATCGACGAAGGGTTTCATCGACAACCTTAGGATTTGCTTGGCCACGGGTAGCTTTCATTACAAAACCTTTCAAGGCGTTTATGGCTCCTTCTTTGCCGCCTCTAAATTTTTCAGCTGCATCAGGATCATCTGTAATTGCTTGAGCACAAAGTGCCTCTATTTCATCACCGTCAGAGTTCATTTCCAACCCTTTTTCGGCAATAAGTTCTTTGGCGGATTTACCGAATGTAAACATTTCAGGAAAAAGTTCTTTGGCCACATTATTTGTGATGATCCCTTCCTCGATAAGATTTACGAGTTCTGCTAATTTTGATGGAGACAATAAAGAATCTTTCAGGCATAGCTCTTCCCCATTTTCTTTTTCAGATTGTGCAAGTTCCCTGAGCAGGTCATTGACTACCCAGTTGGCAACTTTTTGAGGAACTTGGGTGAGTGAAGCGGTCTCTTCGAAATACTCACAAAGTTGTCGGTCCACGCATAATGCAGAAGTGGATGAGTAAGGTAGGTTCATTTCCTTCATGTACCTTCGTTGCTTGTCAAAAGGTTTTTCCGGAAGTTCCTTACTTATACGATTCACCCATTCGGTATCAATTTTAACTGGCATCAAGTCTGGGTCAGGAAAATAGCGGTAGTCGTGTGCCATCTCTTTTGTTCGCATAGGGGTGGTATATCTTTGTTCGGGATTCCATCGCCGCGTTTCTTGTACCAGAGTTCCTCCTTCCTCCAATACCTTGGTTTGGCGGCGAATTTCGTATTCTACACCATTCTTAACCCCCGTAATCGTGTTGAGGTTTTTAAGCTCCACTTTCGTCCCCAAAGTGGATGAACCAACGGGTCGAATACTGATATTTGCATCGCATCTCAGTTGTCCTTTTTCCATGTCGCAATCTGAAATCTCAGCCGATACAAGGGAGTTGCGAAGTGAAGTGAGGTAGAAAAAAACTTCTTCGGGGGAATAAAGATCTGGTTCGCTTACAATTTCCAGAAGCGGGCAACCTGCTCGGTTGTAATCCACCAAACTGTCTGATTCATAGTGGGTTAGTTTACCAACATCTTCCTCTAAATGAATTCGCGTAAGTTGAACGACACGATGTGGACCGATTTCTGTAGGAGAGTTACCAGGCATTTCGATTTCAACCTCGCCCCCTTCGCAGATCGGTTGATCGAACTGTGAAATTTGGTAATTTTTTGGCATGTCAGGGTAAAAGTAATTTTTTCGATCCCACTTACAGATTTCTGAAATCTTGCAGTTCAAAAGTAAGCCAACTTTTATAGATTTTTCGATCGCTTCTCGATTCATTACAGGCAAAGCTCCCGGCAAGCCAAGAATTGTAGGGTTGGTAAGTGTATTTGGAGGTTTGCCGAATCCTGTCCCCACCCGGGTGAACATTTTGGATTGCGTATCCAGTTGGACGTGTACCTCTAAACCTATAACCGCTTCGTATTCCATATTCCTTTTAAAGATTTGGCTGCTTGCGACCGAATTGACATTCCCTGTCATAATCATGGGCAATGGAGAGCAGGCTCTCCTCTGCAAAGGCTGGTCCTATCAACTGCATTCCAATGGGAAGCCCGTTTTCTGAAAAACCGCAGGGGACGGAAATTCCTGGTAGTCCTGCAAGGTTTGTGGAAATTGTGTAGATATCGCTCAGATACATTGAAATTGGATCATCACTTTTTTCTCCGAACTTAAAAGCTGGGGTGGGTGACGTCGGCGTTAAAATCGCATCGACCTGAGCAAAAGCTTTATCAAAATCATTGCGAATCAAAGTCCTGGTTTTTTGTGCACGCAGATAATATGCGTCATAGTAACCGCTACTAAGACCGTAGGCTCCCAAGATACATCGCCTTTTGACTTCTTCTCCAAATCCTTCACCTCGGCTTTTCGAATATACATCAATCGCATTCTCTGCTAGATCGCTTCTTGATGTATAGCGAATACCATCATATCTAGCTAAATTTGAAGAAGCTTCAGCAGTTGCAATAACATAATAAACGGGTACGGAAAGTTCAGTAGTGGGAAGAGATATTTCCATCATTTGATAACCTTTCTTTTCGTACCACTGAATGGCTTGATCTAATGAGTCCCTGACATCATCGTCCATCCCTGGACCAAAGAACTCTTTGGGCAATCCAAGTTTACAAGGTTCTATCTTTCCTTTTAAGCATTCCGCAAACTTTGGAACAGGAGTAGGAAAGCTAGTCGAATCAAGAGGGTCGTGCCCTGATATAACTTCTAGAAGTTGAGCAGCATCTTCTACAGTTTGAGAAAAAGGACCGATTTGATCTAAAGAAGAGGCAAAAGCAGCAAGTCCATAACGGGATACCCTGCCGTAAGTAGGCTTCATGCCAACCACTCCGCACAAGGAGGCAGGTTGACGTATTGATCCCCCTGTGTCAGAACCCAGAGTCAAAGGAGTTTCTCTGGCAGCAACTGCGGCAGAACTTCCTCCACTGCTTCCTCCAGGAACTCTTTCCAAATTCCATGGATTACGGGTTGGTCCATAGGCTGAATTCTCAGTGGACGATCCCATGGCAAATTCATCGAGATTTAACCTTCCCCCGACTACTGCACCTGCTTTCTTAAGTTTAACGGTAACGGTTGCATCATAAGGAGAGCGGTAATTTTCCAGTATTTTACTTGCAGCTGTCAGAGGTTGTCCTTTGGCTGAAATTACATCTTTGAGACCCACGGGTACCCCGTCCAAAGGGCCTAGCAGATTACTGGAACTTCGACGCTGATCTGAGAATCTTGATTGTTCGAGCATATCCTCCTCATCGTAACTGAGAAATGCATGTACTTTTTGATCAACTTCTTTGATTCGGTTAAGGAATGCGAGGGTGACTTCCTCTGAAGAGAAGTTTCCTTGAGCTAATCCTTCGGAAATTTCTAATCCTGTGAGTGAGAAAATTTCTGAATCATCAATCATGATTACTTATTCTTCGATTACCTTAGGAACAACCACCTGATCATTTCTCGATTTAGGAGCGTTGAGTAAAGCTTCCTCCGATGAAAAGCTCTCCACTGCTTCATCTTCATCCCAAACATTGAATCTAGGGAAAGCATGGGCTGTAGGCTCAACTCCTTCGACATTGACTGCCTGAAGTTTCTCGAAATATTTCAACACATTTCCTAATTGCCCCTGGAATTTTTCACGTTCTTCAGAGGTCAGTTCAATACGGGCAAGATTGGTTACATAATCAATATCGATGGGTAATTCTTCACTCATTTTACTTTCTCAATTCGTAGCTTGTTTGGGACTCAATTCCTAGGAGTATATTTTCGAATGTTTTATTTACCTCCTCTTCTCTCAATGTTCTGTCTTTTGCTCGCATTCGCAATGTAAAAGCAATGCTCTTCATGTCTTCTGCCATACCTTTGCCGGTGAAAACATCGAAAATAATCACGGGGTCAAGGCTCATTTCATCAGATATGACTTGGCTGGCAATGTATTCCACTTTTTCCCTTACTGTCTCGGCGGGCGTACCTTTTTCGACTACTAGGGCAAGATCTTTAATTGCGGGAGGGAATGTGGTGAAAGCGGAGAAGGTTGTTGGTTTCTTGCTTTTGTTAAACAAGACTGGATCGATCAAGATTTCGACCGCCAGAATTGCTCCTTTTAGATCGTATTTCTTGGTAAGGTTAAGATGTAATGTGCCAAGGCTAATTTCTAGTTTATTTCGTTGAACATCTCCCAAGGTTGCAGCGTATCCGTTTTGCCAAGGTGTTTGTTTATCCGAAGGCTGCCATTTACCTTTAGGTAAGTTTATTCCCAGTGCGTGAAGAAGTCGTTCCAAGGAATTTTTTTGTAAAAAGAAATCTGGCCTATCTTCTTCTTTCCAATTCTTGTAAGAACTTGCTTTTAAGTTGGCCCATGCGATGCTTATTAGTTCTGTATTACCGCGGGGTCCAGGACGGAAAACTCTTCCGATTTCAAAGATTCGGTAAAGATTATTTAAATTTCTTTGGTTGTGTGCAAGAACCTCAACTAGACCGGGAAGCAAGGAAGCACGGACATGGGTGTGATCAGCATTGAGGGGGTTGCCAAGACCAAGATCGTCACGCTTAACATCAGGGAACCAAAAATTGAGTTCTTCTTCGGATCGTAGGCTGTAGTTACAAACTTCCTGGTAGCCCTGTCCAATGAGATTGTCAACCGCACGGTCGCAAAGATCGTAACTCGCTTCATTTTCCCTTGAAAGGCTGGGACTCAAAAATCTGGTTCCTTTCAAATCTGCGGTTCCATGGATCCGCAGGAATTCTTCGACCAAATCAATTGGCCGGTCGACTTCTGAACGATAGGAAGGTACAGTGACTTGAATAGGGGAGGATCCATTCACTGAAAATCCGAGTCTTTTCCAACTCTTAATCAAACTCTCTGAGGTTACTTCAAAACCGCATCGATCTTTTACATAAGAAGTTTCGATCTCAATGGTTCGCGATGTACGAGGGAACTTTCCGATAGAAACAAATTCATTGCTTGTGGTACCACCCGCAAGGTTGATGATCAGATCAATGGCTCTTCTTGCGGCAAATTCTACGGCTTGAGGGTCTACATCTCGTGAAAATCTTTGAGAACTGTCAGTATGAAGTCCAAGGGAACGGGCTGTCGATCGCACAGTACCCGGATGAAACCAAGCTGACTCCAGAACGATTTCTGTAGTGTTGTCATCGACTTCCGCATCTACACTGCCCATTATACCCGCAATGACTAGTGGTTTCTCAGAGTCCGCAATTACCATCATATTCGGGTCAAGGGTACGTTCGTGCTCATCCAAAGTGGTGATCTTTTCTCCTGCCCTGGCTTCCCGTACCACGATAGATGATCCAGAAATTTTTTTTAGGTCAAATGCGTGCAGGGGTTGACCAGTTTCGTGGAGAACAAAGTTCGTGATATCGACCACATTATTAATCGAGCGCAACCCGATAGATTCAATCTTATGCACCAACCAGTCGGGACTCTGAGAAATCTTAACTCCTTTGATTGACCAGAGGGTGTAGTAAGGACAGCGGGATGATTCGACTTTTAATGAAGATAAAAGGCAGTTTTGGTTTGGCGAATCTACTGGATCTGCAGAAGTCTCAACTTTTGGAATTAAAATAGGTTTTTGGTAGTAAGCAGAAACTTCTCGGGCTATGCCAAGGTAGCTAAGGCAGTCTCCACGATTTGCCGTAATTTCAAGCTCAAGTACCGTAGGTTTTGAGAAAACCTTTGTGATGGGGCATCCGATTTCTGATTCGCGGGGTAAGATAAGCAGACCTGCATCATCCTCACCAAGTTCGAGTTCTTTGGCACTACACATCATGCCCTCCGATTCCACTCCCCGAAGTTTTGAATTTTTAATTTTGAACCCTCCCGGTAACTTGGCTCCGGGAAGAGCAACCGGAATCCGGTCACCTGAACTGAAATTGGTGGCACCACAGACGATTTGAGCAGGTTTTTCAGTTCCAATATCTACTGAGCAGACACTTAAACGGTCTGCTTCGGGATGCTGGCTTTTGTCTAAAATTTTACCAACAACAACCTTATCAATTTTGGCAGTTGTGGTATCATCTCCTTCCTCCACTTCAATCCCAAGCATGGGAAGAACATCAATTAATTCTTCTGCTGGGTTTGGCAGATCAACATATTCAGATAACCAATCAAGATTTATTTTCATACCTGACTCGAAAACTGCGATAAGAAACGCTGATCGTTCTGATAAAAATGTCGAATGTCATCAATCCCGTGAAGTAACATGGTGACCCGTTCGATTCCCATTCCGAAGGCAAACCCGGTCCACTCTTTTGGGTCAATGTTTACGAGCCCGAGTACCTTTGGATCAACCATACCGCATCCCATGATTTCGATCCATTTGTTGCTTAATTTTCCAAGGTCCGGAATTTTCAGATCAACTTCGAAGCTAGGTTCAGTAAAAGGGAAAAAACTAGGGCGAAGTCGAGTATCTACTTTCTCGCCAAACAATTCACGCAGAAAAAAATCAAGTACCCCTTTAAGATCTCGCACAGTCACACTATGATCAACAAATAATCCCTCAATTTGGTGGAAATTTGCCGAATGAGTTGCGTCCACTGTATCCCGTCGGAAGCATCTGCCAGGAGCAATAACCCTCAGCGGCGGTTTTTCTCTCAGCATGGTTCGAATTTGAACAGAGGATGTATGTGTCCTTAATAGATAGGGTTCCTGTTTCTTTTGTTTAACATTGGCCCATTTGGACTCCCGTGGGAAAAAGAGTGTATCCTGTTCGTCACGCGCAGGATGATCATCAGGGGTATTGAGGGCATCAAAGCAAAACCACTCAGTTTCGACTTCGGATGCCTCGGTCACTGTAAATCCAATTCTTCTGAATATAGAAAGGATGCGTCTCTTGGTTTTAGTTAAAGGATGCAATCCTCCTGTGTAGGAGGGAACTGAGGGCAAAGTTGGGTCGACTTGGTTTCCGAGTGATTTTAAGTCCTCTAATTCTTGTAATTTAGAGAGTGAATTTTGAAATAGAGCCTCAATTTTCCCTTTGGCAAGGTTAAGAGATTTACCAAAAGCCGGCTTGTCTTCTTTTGGTATTGAAGCAATCCCTTTTGCAAAATGAGTCAAGCCACCGTTGGGGCCCAAAAACCTAGCCTTTACTTGTTCCCACTGTGATTGGGTGGAAACTTTTCTGAGACTTTCCTCTGCATCTGCAACAAGTGCTTGGAGATTCTGGTTCTCCACGCTGAGGGAGATTTGAAGGGGGACTACAGCTAGGCTTCTAGGGAAGCCTTAGCTTTCACAACCAAATCCTTGAAAGCATCTGGTTCATGGATGGCGAGTTCGGAGATCACTTTACGGTTCAGCTCAATGCCTGCCTTGGCGAGCCCATGGATAAATTCTCCATAACGAATTCCCTCAGCTCTGCATGCCGCATTTATGCGTACGATCCAAAGTTGACGAAACTCAGTTTTTCTTTTACGTCGATGTACATAGGCGTAAGATTCAGCTCGGTCTACGGCATCTTTTGCATATCTAAACAGACGTGACTTGTTTCCGAAATAGCCTTTGGCTTTTTTAAGAACCTTTTTGCGGCGTTTTCTAGTGGCGGGTACATTGCGTGCTCTAGGCATGACGAAATCTCCTGATATGGGTGTATGTAAGTACTAGGAAAGTGCTCTGATGACTCGACGAGCCATGCCTTCTGCCAAAACTTGGTCTTGGCGACCCGCACGTACTTGCTTGGTAGTGCGTTTGCGTCGCAAATGTCGTTGGCTTGGTTTGCGAAACTTAACTTTCCCAGAACCGGTGAGCTTAAATCTTTTGGCTATTCCTTTGTGCGTCTTCTTCATTTTATGGAAAAAGGCGTTATAATAGGTGTTAGGTGAACTTCAAGCAAGCGAAATGCACATCAAGTGTCGTAAATGAGCAGTCCTTGATAACTTTGATAGGCAAACCACAAGGCAAAGGTCAAAAATAATAACCATAACAGAAGCTTAACGATTTTTTTTCGTAGCCAGTGTGAATAGATACGGTTTTGTCCATCACCACCGAAATCCTCGAAGTAATGTATCAAGTCTCTTTCCTTGGATCTGTCTTCGATTTTGTGATTTAAATGTCCATAGGATGACCGGGTTTTTTCGTACCACCACTTGAAAATCTTATGAAGCATAGTTTGATTCGGGAATTGCTAGACCTCAAAATACGACCGACCGCTAGCTCCTTGGAAATCGAGTCTTGAAACTGAAGGCATTCCCTCTTGCAGCGCCCACAGGTCAGAGCCAATTTCAATGTCCGCTTCCTCAAGCCATTCGGTTTTATATATTAGTTGATGATATTTTTGACCCCTGACTTTTTCAAAGAGGCTTCCGAGTCGTAAATTATCGGCAAAAGTCAGAATGGGTTCTTCACTTCCATCATAACGAGGCGGGAAATTCAAGTTATGAACAGTAAGACCTTCAGGTTTGGTGAGTGAAACCATATTTTTCGCATATCTAGCGCATGACTTTGCAGAATTTTTCAGAGATTTTTCCACATCCTTACTCATTACTTTCGCACAGCTTTTACGAATATCTTCAAATTCATCGTTGGGCAGAGCCATACTGCAGGCAATTGCTCTGTGCCCAAGAAGTGAGGCTTCCATTGCCGCCCCAACCGTGCCTGAGGAAAGAATCATTGGCATGGTAATATTGTATCCTAAATTTATTCCACTAACAACAATATCGGGCGCTCGGTTTAACAAATTACCACATGCCAGATTTACGCAATCGGCAGGAGTCCCATTTAAGGCATAGGCCAAAGAAGGATAATCACTTACCTCTTTGGGTATTAGTTTTGCATTGCGGGAGATGGCATGACCGATCCAACTGCGCTCGCCATCCGGTGCACATGTGACAACTTCAAAATCTTTGATCAGTTCTTCAACCAAGGAAATCAAAAAACCTGATTGAATTCCGTCATCGTTAGTGGCCAATAGAAGTGGTTTTTCGCTCTTCATAGAATAAAAAAGGGGAAGGTATTCGCTTAAGCGAATCCTTCCCCTTTTGCAATAAGTTCTGTATTAAGATCTATGCTTTTTTAGGAAACGGTCGGTTCAGGTTCCTCAGTTTTGGACGGCTCCTCAGTANTTGACGAGTCAGGACTTTCCACTGCTTCCTCCTCTTTGTTTTCCTCCATAGCTGCCCGGCGGCTTAGTTTTACCCGACCTTTGTCGTCTATACCGATACATTTGACGATAATTTCATCTCCCAGTTTGCAGATATCTTCAGTTTTGTTAACCCGGAAATCCGCAAGTTCAGAAATATGACACAAACCTTCTTTGCCTGGTAAGCATTCAACAAATGCACCAAATTCTTTAACTCCTCGAACGATACCTCGATAAATCTTGCCTACTTCAATTTCTCCTGTGACAAGTTCAATTTCATTCAGTGCCCTTTGCATGGACTCGGTATCTGTGGCATAAATTCTGACTTTTCCACTGTTGTCCTCATCAATGTCGATGTTTGCTCCGGTGACCTCAGTAATCCGACGAATATTTTTTCCGCCAGGTCCAATTAAGGCACCAATTTTTTCAGGATCGATCTGCACACTTTCGATCCTTGGTGCATGTTCGCGTAATTGTGTTCGGTGAGTTGGCATTGCCTCCTCCATAGAAGAGAGTATTTTCATACGAGCTTCAGTGACCTGTTTGACTGCCTCCTTTGCNATACTAAATGGAAGTCCTTGTATTTTAAGATCTAACTGAAAGCCGGTTACTCCATCTCTGGTACCACAGACTTTAAAGTCCATATCCCCAAAATGATCTTCTGCTCCGATGATATCAGTCAGAACAACATACTTTTGAATTTCTCCATTATCATCCATTTTAGCAACTAAGCCAGTCGAAATTCCAGCCACATGTTTTGCCAGGGGAACTCCAGCATCCATAAGCGCAAGTGACCCACCGCAGACGCTGGCCATTGATGTTGATCCGTTGGAGGACATGATTTCGGAAACGATCCGGATGGCATAGGGAAAATCAGTTTCGGGTGGAAGAACCGGAAGAACGGAGCGTTCTGCGAGCGCCCCATGTCCGATCTCACGACGACTTGTAAAGCCAAATCTTCCGGCTTCTCCAACTGAAAATGGAGGGAAATTATAATGAAGAATAAAGGATTTTGCGGTGGGTCCACCCGTTAAGCCGTCAAGATCCTGAACATCTCTACTTGTGCCTAAAGTGCTGAGCACTAAAGATTGAGTTTCACCTCTTGTAAAAATGGCTGAACCATGTACCCGGGGGAGAACTCCAGTTTCACAGGATATTTCACGCAAATCTGCAGGACCACGCCCATCGGCTCGCTTTCCTTTTTCTAGAATATTTTCGCGGTAAACTTCCTCCTGAATAACTTCAAATGCCATCTTAATGTGGTCTTCATCAAAATTATCTCCAAACTTTTCCTCGCATGCAGAAGAAGCTTCCTCTTTGATTGAATCCACAGCAACTTGGCGTTCCTGCTTGGAGGGTGCAAAAATAGCATCTTCCATTCGATTGCCCGTGATTTCACGGCAAAGGGAAAGCACTTCGTCAGGAACTTTTACAAGATCAAATTCCTTCTTAGGCTTGCCGCATAATTCTGCTAATTTGCGCTGTGCAGCAATAATGTCCTGGATAGCCTCATGAGCATACTCTAATGCTTCAACAAACTTGGCTTCTGGAATCTGGTCAGCAGATCCCTCAATCATCATCATTTCCTTTTCACTTCCAACATAAATCAGATCAAGAGTTGAGTCATACATTTGTTCGTTGGTAGGATTGACAACGAATTCTCCGTCAATCTGACCAAGACGGACACAGCCAATCGGTCCATTCCATGGAATATCCGATATCATTAGTGCAGCAGAAGCACCATTGACCATAAGCACATCTGCTTCATTAATCTGATCTGTAGAAAGTAGGTATCCGATGACTTGAACTTCATTGAGAAATCCTTTCGGAAAAAGAGGACGAAGAGGGCGGTCACACAATCGTGAGGTAAGGATCTCCTTTTCACTTGGTTTACCTTCGCGTTTGAAGTAGCCGCCCGGGAAACGCCCAGCGGCGGTAAATTTTTCCCGATAGTCAACGGTCAATGGAAAGAAGTCCTGACCGGGACGGAGGGTCGCAGCAGCTGTCGCAGAAACAAATACATTCGTTTCACCCATAGAAATGGTTACGGCTCCGCCGGCTAGCCCGGCGAGTGTGCCGGAAGAGATTTCAATGCCGAGTTTTTCGGCGGTTACATTATGCTTCTGTTTCATTTTCGTACGATTTTTGTTTTTGTTCTTTTGTTCGTCATCTGCCCGGTCTTAGCCGGATTGCTTGTGCCGGGTATCCTTTTAAATTCAGTAAGCGACAGGGTGCCGCTGTATTTATTTTAAAGGAGAAAAACTTGTGGCCAAGGCCGCCAAGTATGAAACCCGAAAGGAACTGCCCGAGGTTAGCGACGCAGATCTAGCTTTTCGATAATTGCTTGGTACCTTTTGAGGTCGATACGCCTTAAATAATCGAGCAGCTTTCTACGACGAGCTGCCATTAAGAGAAGCCCCCGGCGCGAGTGGAAATCCTTGCGGTGAGTTTTCAGATGCTCCGTAAGATGAGAGATTCGGGCACTGAGTAAGGCAATTTGTACTTCACTCGACCCCGTATCTTTTTCATGGGAGCGGTTTTCTTCGATGATAGGTTGTTTTTTGATAGTTTCTGACATGTTATTCATGGTAATTCTCGATCCGAGGAATGAACTTAACTTCCTGCATAGACAGTTGAGTGTGAGTATGCCC
>NHDJ01000138.1 GCA_002167265.1 Verrucomicrobia bacterium TMED56
AAAACCTCTTCATCATGACAATCAACCAGCGTACACCCGGAACCCTGCTTTTTCGCAAAACGGTTGGCCGCCTTTGCTAAAGTTTTGGTCGATCCAAGACCTACAGAGATAGGAATACCCGTCCATTTCCTGACTTGATCACGCATGCGTACACTTAATTCCAAAGGACCCGCCACACCAGTAAGATCAAGAAAAGATTCGTCAATCGAATAAACTTCCAGTTCGGGGGCAAAGCGGGAAAGCACGGAAACCACCCGGCTGGACATATCTCCATAAAGTTCATAATTTGAAGACAGTACCACCACTCCATTGCGTTCACAAAGCCTGCGGATCTGATGATAAGGGGCACCCATGGGAATCCCAATCGCCTTGGCTTCATTGGAACGGGCCACGGCACAACCATCATTGTTTGATAGAACGATCACCGGACGATTCTCCAAAGAAGGTCGGAACACCCGCTCACAGGAAACATAAAAATTATTACAGTCTGCCAGAGCGATCACAGAGAGTGGACCACATTCGTGACCACTCCCCATAAATGGGTATCATCTTGTTCTTGAAAATCAATCGGGGGGTAGTCAGGGTTTTCAGGTATGAGCCAGGATCGGCCTTCAGATTTACAAAGACGTTTAACCGTCAGCTCTCCATTTATGGAAACAATCACAACCTTTCCATTAGTGGCTTCCAGGCTACGGTCCACCACCAATAGATCACCATCGTGAATACCGGCCCCGATCATGGAATCACCCCGGGCACGGACAAAAAAGGTGGCAGTAGGCTCACGAACGAGATGGGCATTAAGATCGAGTACGCCTTCCGCATAATCATCAGCTGGTGAGGGAAAACCTGCAGGCACGGCATGGCCGTAAAGTGGCAAAGAATCTTCTCTTTCCTTTACGAAACGGAGAACCCGGTCAATCTTGCTTACGGGTATACGAACCGGTCTGGTGGGTTCACCATAATGGTTGGTTCCCTTGGGCCTGCCGGCACCGGTTCTTTTTCCTCCGCGGTTAGTCATGTCTTTTTGAATCCTGTAACAATATTCAAAAAAGGCAAGCCAGGATTAGTAAAAACTTGATCTAACTGTTAAAAGTGTACGATCTATAATTGTGGACTCTATAAGCAAATTAAATCCCATCAACCATCTAATTATTGGTGCATCACGAGGTATCGGGCGCGCACTGGTGGATCATTCGGTGAATGCAGGTAATCAAGTGTACGCACTCTCAAGGAGTGCTCCCGAAGAAAGCAGGGAGGAATGCCATTGGATTATTGCAGATGCCACCAAGCCCGAGACATACCTGGATTCTTTGCCAGATAAAATTCAGGCTCTCACTTTTTGTCCGGGCAAGGTAATTTTGGGTCCTATTAAGCGTCTGAAAACCGAACAAATGATGGAAGCCTATCAGACAAGTGTATTGGATGCGTTCACTGTGATTCAGTCTTTACTTACCAGACTGGAAGGTTCGATCACCATGCTTTCCTCGGTTGCCGCCCGCACTGGATTACCCAATCATTGCGCTATCTCCGCGGCGAAATCTGCTCTTGAGGGATTTGCTATTGCCCTGGCTGCNGATCTTGCACCNAAAGTTAGGGTCAATGTTGTGGCTCCCACCCTCACCCCCACAGAGATGGGCACAGCTATGGTGGGTGGAGAAAAAATGCTCCCCATGATTGAAGGTAGACATCCGTTGAAGAAAATTCCCGCAGTACAGGAAATTGCNTCCACTCTGGCGTTTCTGCACTCCGAGGAAGCCGCCTCCATAACCGGACAGGTTTTGAAAGTTGACGCAGGGCTATCACGGTTGCGCCTTAATTCATGATTGCAGAAATTTCTCCCACCAGCCCAGTCCTCGTCTGGTTCAGGAAAGACCTGCGTTTACAGGACAATCCTTCCTTAAATGCCGCCCTTGAGGCAGACCGTGAAATAATTCCACTTTTCGTTTGGGACGAGGAAGAGGGAGGAAAATGGAGTCCCGGCNCCGCATCCCGTTGGTGGCTGCATCAGGCACTGAACAGTCTGGGAAAAGATATTGAAAAACTCGGGGGTCATCTCATCCTNGCCAAAGGAAAAGCCGTTGACCTCATTCCTGAAATTGCCAAGGCACATGGGGCGGGNAAAGTATTTTACGGAAGAAGTTATGACCCTGCGGGACTAGCCACACAAGAAAAAGTTGAAGAAACCCTCGACAAAACTGGAATTGATACCGAGTCCTTCAATGCAGCTTTNTTACAGGAACCATGGGAAACAAAGAATGGATCGGGAAATCCCTTTCAGGTATTTACCCCTTACTGGAGAAAATCCCGCCCTATCATCTATCGTGAACCTTCCAGGTACTCTTTACCAAGCATCCCCTTTTTTAAAACGCCTACACCAAAACACACCCTCGATGNTCTTGNTCTTTTACCGGGNCATTCCTGGCATCAGAAACTCGATGAACACTGGATAGTTTCTGAATCGGCTGCTCACGAACAACTTGAAAGAACCGTCAATGAGGTTACCCATTCCTACGCCACTCGCCGCAACAATCCCTCAGTCAATGGGACATCCCGCCTCTCTCCCTACCTCGCCTGGGGATTAATCAGTCCCCGTCAAATTTGCCAAAGCGTTCTCCAAGCGGACAATGAAGGTAGCCATCGTGGAGAAAATAAATTCTTAGTCGAAATCGGATGGAGGGANTTTTCNTATCATCTCCTCTACCACTATCCGGGAATTTCTGATCAACCCTTACGGCCAAANTATTCAGCTTTTCCCTGGCTTGATGATCAGGAGAACTTGAAACGGTGGCAATTTGGCAACACCGGTTATCCTATGGTGGATGCAGGTATGCGGCAGCTTTANCAAACTGGCTGGATGCATAACCGTGTGCGCATGGTTGTCGCCTCTTTTCTAGTAAAGCATCTGNTGATNTCATGGACNGAGGGTGCTCGTTGGTTCTGGGACACCCTGGTGGATGCTGATCTTGCCAGTAACACACAGGGNTGGCAATGGGCTGCAGGATGTGGTGCAGATGCTGCTCCGTACTTCCGCATTTTNAACCCAATTACNCANGGCGAAAAATTTGANACCCGAGGTGCGTACGCCAAGCANTGGATTCCTCCTCTGGCAAANCTNCCATCCAAATATGTTTTTAAACCATGGGAAGCACCTGCTTCCATGCTCGANGAAAACGGAATCGATCTNGGAGAAAATTATCCTGAACCCTGCGTGGACCATTCNGANGCAAGNGCNCGTGCCCTTGCCGCTCTCGCCTCACTGAAAACTTCNTAGCANATTNTCAAATCCGTCCCCATGAGTGGTATCCTTTAATTATGAGTACTTCCGTTGTTTGGTTTCGTAAATGTCTTCGATTAGACGACAACCCTGCTTTGACCCAAGCCTGCGANNACCAGTCCACAGATTCTATTCTTCCAATTTTCATACTNGATCCNGAAATTGTTGGTAGAAATTTTGAAAAGTTTGGCACAAACCGTCTTATCTTTCTTCTAGAAAGCTTAAGAGATTTGGATCATTCCCTGAAATCCCAAGCAGACAATCATCTTCTCATTTTTATGGGCTCTCCCAGCAAGGTGATACANTCCCTTTTCCAATCCCTTGGTGATCAATGCAAAAACCTCCACTCCGACTACTGCTCAGAACCGCATGGTCGCCAGNNCACATCAAAAATCCTCGGTGAAAATAATGAGCCGGTGAGAATACCCTGTGTTTTTCACCCTGCAGCTCACACCTTGTTAGACATTGAAAAAACCCTCCTCTCGGATGGATTCAAAAATCCAAAATCGATGAGAGATATNTCATCGATNTTTTCGAANATTTTNCCTGCGGATGANTCCGGTTTTTTCCANGTTCCNGNCCCCCTCCCCNCTCCACAAGTAATTAAAAGCTTTCCAAAATATTTTGACCACAAGTCCTTTCAAGCAACCTATCAGATTGAAATACTCACCGTAAGCACGCTTACTGCAAAATTTTCAGAACTNGGTTTNCTGAANNCATCCAATCANAGCAACTACTTCAAAGGCGGAGAGACGGAGGCACTCTCCAGATTANATAGAAAAGTATCCACTCAGAAAGATTTTGTTAACACTTTCAGGAAACCAAAAAGTTCATCCACTAATTTGTCATCCAACTCTCTNGAACCAAGCACAACTGGACTGTCCCCGTACTTATCCGTAGGTTCTTTATCAGTCAGGCGGCTTTGGAAGGAAGTCGAAAAAGCCAACCGGTCGGGATCCCATACATCACCTCCGGAATCCCTTCANGGCCAACTTCTTTTCCGGGAAATGTTCTACCTTCTGTCGAGGTCAGTTGATCATTGGGACCGCGACGAATCCAACGAAATGTGCAAAAACATTGAATGGGGAATTTACGATCAAAAAAAAATGGAGGCATGGGATCAAGGCATGACGGGATTTCCCCTGATCGATGCCATGATGAGACAACTTGATACGACCGGATGGATGCATCACCTTGGCCGTCATGCTGTTTCCTGTTTTTTGACCCGGGGTCAGTTATGGCAACATTGGAAGCATGGACGGGATGTTTTCGAGCGGAAACTGCTTGATAGTGACTGGGCACTCAANAATGCCAATTGGCTTTGGCTATCCGGGGTCGCTCCATTTTCCATGCCTTACTTCCGGCTCTACAACCCCTGCCCGGACGGAAAATCAAGCCTGAATGTGGACGCAAAGACAGCCACATTCATCAAATACTGGGTTCCGGAACTCAAAAATTTTCCGGTAAAATACATTTACGAACCTCAATTAGCACCTCAACAAATGCAACGGGATGCGGACTGTATCATAGGTCAGGATTATCCTCTACCTATTGTAAACCGCAAAGATGCCGCGAAGGAAAACCTTGCTAAATTCAAGTCAAGTTTATCCAGGTAAGTACTAAGTTTACCACAACTCAAAACAGCATTAGGTTACCAGAAGAGTCGATCTTTGGACCCCTTTCTTGATCAATAACTTCATTCATCCGGGCGTACCCCCGAANAANAGACAAAGAATCAGCNTCCTCTATTTTTTTGTCTCTTCTCCAGCGGTGAATGCGGGGAAAACGCAAGGCTACACCGGACTTGTGGCGACCCGACATCTGGACGCCTTCAAAGGCAATCTCAAAAACTATNCCTGGTCTCACTCCCCGAACAGGACCAAACTTACCGATAATATTTTTTCTGACATACTTATCGACCTCTTCAATTTCCTCATTGGTTAAGCCGGAGTAAGCCTTGGCCACTGTTACCAGTTCATCAGCATCATTCCATACTGCCAACGAATAATCGGTGTAAAGATTGGCCCGTTTACCATGACCCAGTTGTGCACTCACCACAACCATGTCAGCCAGGAAAGGGTCAACCTTCCATTTATACCAGGATCCTTTTACCCTGCCACTCTCGTAAGATGANTTCTTATTCTTCAGCATAAATCCTTCCACTCCACGATGGCGGGATTCTTCTCTACGAAGAGTTAGAAGATCCCAGTTCTTNTCTTCCACCAGGGGTGATATTCCAACAGGTAAATGTGAGGGTATCTCACCCATCAGAACTTCAAGCTTTTTCCTCCTTTGCTCCATAGGCAGACCCCTTAAGTCTTTTCCATTCATTCTGAGTAAATCATAAGCCTGAAAACGAATCGGTTCTTTTTTCTGGATTGCGGAGCTGGGATTTTTTCTTCCCAAACGTTTTTGCAAACGCGAAAAAGACCTTAGACCTTCTCTGCCCCAAGCCAAAATTTCTCCATCAAGGCATAAGCCCGAAGGCAGGTGAGGAATACATTCAAGCACTTCAGGGAATGAATCTCCAATGGATTCCTCTCCTCGTGACCAGATCATACCACCTCCTCCCGTCGTTGTTAAAAACTGTGCCCGGATGCCATCCCATTTCCACTCTACCTGCCAGTCTCTTGGATCACCTAGAATCTTTGGATCATCCTGTAAAGGAGTTGCCAGACAAAATGGATACGGCCTGCCAATCCCGTCATTCTCTTCCACTGGGTGAAGAATTTCTGCCAATGAAAGTTCATCACATTCCCAATTACCGATGATTCTTTGGGCAATCACAGCCGGCTCAACCTTTCCCACCTTGGCTAGGGCTTTACAAAGATTTCCTTTCGAAACACCCATGCGAAAGCCACCAGTCAAAAGTTTATGGAAAGGNAGCATTTCATCCACGGTCAAAGAATCCCAGGCTTTTTCCAAGAGTATCCGACGTTCTTCCGTATCCATTCCCCGTAGAGGGAGTAAAAATTCTCTAATGGTCTCGTGGAGACTTCGGGATGNCTGCTGGACTTTATTTCCTGCGAGTAAAGAAATAGTCTCGGCTAAATCTCCCACCCGATCGTGACACTCTTCAATTAACCAAATTGGTAGATTCNCTCTTTTAGCAACAAATTTTCGTAATTCACCGGTTTTAATCGCCCCCTTGATTCGGTTACCCGAAAGAAACCAAACAACCCAGATGGAATCCAGTGGATCGCTCTGTTCAAAGTAGCGAACCAATCGTTCCAAACGGTCATTCGTCTTGGTTAGGATATCGAGATCATGAAAAAGAGTGGCAAAATTCTTCATTCCTCCTCCTCTCCTCTCATTCCCGCTCCGGATAACACCGAGCAGTTCAATCCATTNTCACATAAATACCGAGTAAGTGCCTCCCCATTTCCATGGGTTAGCTGAATTTGTTCTGCACCAGTTCCCATGATCGTATCAATCAGNCCCTGCCAGTCCGCATGGTCAGAAAGAATGAACCCGCGATCCAAGTTTCTCCTTCTACGGGCTCCGCGTACCGCCATCCATCCAGAAGCAAACCCTTTTCGGGCAGAACCGAATTTACGAGCCCAGGTGGAATCTTCAACCGCCGGCGGTGCCACGATGATAGATTTTCTGAAATCATGTTCTCCACCACGCTCGATTTTAGTCACCCTTGGTAGTTTTACACCTGCTTTTTCGTAGTGTTCCAAAAAAGGATAGACTGCACTGTGTATGAAAACTGGTCCAATATTCTCTTTCAATCCAGCCAACACCCGTTGTGCCTTGCCCAACGAGTATGAAAATAACAGGGAAGGCCTTCCATCCTCGATATTTTCACTCCACCAATCGTTAATCTGCTGATGAATCGACTTCTCCGGTAACCACCGGTAAACAGGCAACCCAAATGTGCATTCAGAAACAAACCCATGACATGAAACCAATTCAAAAGCTTCACAAGTTTGATCTGCTTGAGGCTTGTAATCTCCACTGACTACCCAAATCTGGCCTTTGACTTCCACCCTGACCTGAGCTGAGCCCAAAATATGTCCAGCTGGGTGCAAGGAAACAAAGGCATCCCCAATCTTGATTTTCTTCCCAAAAGGAACGCTTTCGATCTTTGAACTCTCGCCAATGCGAATTTGTAGNAATGGCTTACAGGTTTCTGAACAAAGGTATGATTCGTGACCGGATCTTGCATGGTCGCTGTGGGCATGGGTAATCACTGCCCGTTTCACACTTCCTTTTGGNTCAATGTAAAAGTCACCCGCCGGGATGTACAGACCTTCATTTCTAAGCTCTAGAACATCATTTTTCATNTTTTATTAAAAGAATNTTAAATTTCTATCCAACTTGGAAAACTTCAGATTTTCACAAAAACTAATACACCTCATAAATAATATCTAATAAGTAACTATTAGGTGATCTTTAAAATACAACCCTTCGTTCTATTAACTGTTATGAGTTATTCTAAATCTTCGTCATCTAATCTGGATAAAAATCCTGACCCGATCGGTAGATTCATTTCCGATCGCTCACGCATGGCTCCGCCGACCAAAGAAGAATGCGATGCACTGTTCATCAAAATGTCTGAAGGTTCCGATGAAGCAAGGAAAGAGTTGATTGAAAGGCACGTTCGTTTGGTTGCCTCCATCGCCCTAAAGTTTCGTCAAACCTGTGTGCCAATGGAAGATATTATGGCTGAGGGCATTCACGGACTTGTAGTTGCTCTCGATAAGTTTGACCATACCAGGGGAATTAAACTCAGCACATATGCTGCTTGGTGGATTCGTCAACGCATCCAAAGACTAATCGGTAAAATGTCGAATGCGGTTGCTGTCCCACATGATGTCTCACAAGGTAAGCGGAAGGAAAATCTTGTTCGCACACAACTTCAGGTTGATCTTGGCAGAAATCCATCAGAATCCGAAGTCAATAAGGTACTCGGTGAAGATCGTAATTTGTCCAAAAGAGTAAAGTTCGCCCCCGGCACTACTCTCTCTTTGGACGAACCTCTCGCTGAAGACTCCAACCAAACTTTAGCCGATATGATGTCAGCCGAAGAGGAAGTTAACCATTCCTACAGAGAAGATGGTTCGCTTTCCGATGATATGTCAGTAGCTCTCAGCTTTTTAGATAAAAGAGAGAGGAAAGTTTTGGCGATGAGATTTGGAATTGGTCATGATGATTCAATGAAACTTGATGAGATCGCAGATGTATTAAATGTTTCCGGTGAAAGAGTCCGTCAGCTTGAAGCACTTGGCCTCAGGAAACTCCGAGCTGTTTTAATGCAAAGTGGAAAACTTGACTTTCGTCAGTTAGATAAGCTTGTTGGAAAAGATTTACGTGGTAAAACCAAAATGAGTCCTCTTGAATTATCTCTCATTTTGGATCCAGCTGCGTAAATGTCATTTTCAATATCTAAGTGGGTTTGCCCACCGCCTGAGACCTTCTCAGAGCCCCCTGCTTCCGGTGCAAAAGTAGAGTGGTTCCGCTGCGTTCCGTATATTTTAATTCACGGACTTGTTATTCTAGCATTTTTTCATCCATTCGTTTGGCCCTGTCTTGTTGTTTGTTTACTTTCTTACTCACTAAGAATGTTTGCAATTACTGCCTTTTATCACCGGTATTTTTCACACCGAGCTTTCAAAACTGGTCGTGTAGTTCAATTTATTGGTGCTTTTATTGCATGTTGCTCTGCACAGAGGGGTCCTCTGTGGTGGGCAGCCCATCACCGCCGACACCACCGTCACTCTGACACAGAAAAAGACATGCATTCTCCTAAGACTAACAGCTTATTTTGGAGTCACACCCTCTGGTTTATGACTGATTATGCGGTACCCACCTTCCTCAAAGAAATCCCAGATTGGCTAAAATTTCCTGAACTTAGATTCATTAACCGTTATGATTGGCTTCCCGTAGCATGTTGGGCGGGGGCATCTTATTTACTCGGAGAATGGTCCTGGTTCTATAACCTCACGGGTATGAATTCAATGATGACCTTTATCTGGGGATTTGTAGTTCCCACAATCATTCTTTACCATGCCACCTTTGCGGTTAATTCACTCACTCACCTTTGGGGAAAGAAGAGATTTGAAACCGGTGACGAAAGTCGTAACAATTCAATCGTTGCACTTTTCACTTTTGGGGAGGGATGGCATAACAACCACCATTTTTTTCCTGGCTCCGCCAGGCAAGGTTTTTTTAAAGGTGAACTTGATATGACATATATGGCTCTGCGTGCCTTGTCTGTTTTTGGTTTAGTTAAAGATCTTAGGCCCGTTCCTGATTGGGTAAAAAAGAAAGCAAAAGACCAATAAAACTGCACTTCTCAGGATGAGAATTGCAATTGTAGGCTCCGGTATCTCCGGATTGGTCTGTGCATATCTACTCAGTGAACATCATGATGTTTCTTTATTCGAAGCAGATTCAAAACCCGGTGGACATGTAAATACTGTAAGCACTAGGGGAGAAACCGGGACATTCCANGTCGACACCGGATTTATTGTTTTTAATGAGGAAAATTATCCCAATTTTGTACGATTGCTGGAGAAACTTAAAGTTGCTTCGCAGGAAACAAGGATGGGTTTTTCCGTAAGGTCTGAGCAAACCGGACTGGAATACAGTGGTGAGTCCATGATCGGCTTATTTGGACATCCTCATAACCTCATTAATCCCGGACACTGGGGTATGGTGATGGATATTATNAAATTCCATAAGCTTGCCAAGAATCTTTCAAANCCTCACGAAACTGTTGATTGCTTCATTCAACGGACAGGATTAGGTGAACGCTTCAGGGATGCATTCCTTCTTCCTTTGGGATCTGCTCTTTGGTCCTGTTCAGTCGAGAGATTTGGNAAATTTCCCATGGAATTCGTTACTGATTTTCTCTCCAACCANCAAATGCTTCAGGCAAACAATCGTCCGGTTTGGCGTGTGCTTAAGGGAGGTTCACGCACTTATGTGGACGCACTCACTAAAATTCTTGATAATCGGTTAAAACTGAACTGTCCAATATGNGGAGTCAAACGGCAGGATAAAGGCGTGGAAATTTCCTTTCCTGATGGAACCCATCAGTCTTTTGACGAAGTGATTCTTGCCTGTCATGCAGATCAATCCCTTAGACTTATCAAAAATCCACAAACTGAAGAAACAGTCCTGCTGAAATCTTTTCCCTATGAGAATAATCGTGTTACCCTGCACTCCGATGACTCAATCCTTCCCCGCAGACGGTCTGCACGNGCCAGTTGGAACGCATACCTCCCAAGTAAAAGTCAGGATCATGCATTGGTCAGTTATGATATGAATATCCTGCAGAGTCTGCCTACGGATGAGCCTTTCTGTGTATCTCTCAATCAAAAAAATCAGATTGACCAGTCCAAAAAACACTCAGAATTTAATTTTTCACATCCCACCTATCATCCCGGGCGCAAAGCTGCCCAACTCGGACACGGTCAATTTATTCGCAGACAGGGAATTTCTCTTTGCGGTGCTTATTGGGGTTTTGGCTTTCATGAGGATGGAATTACCAGCGGACTTAGGGTTTGTGATGCGTTTGGAACGAAACTAGGATGAATAGTTCCTTGTATTTTGGCCAAGTCAGCCATCACCGAAAATCTCCCAAGATTCATAACTTAAAATACCGAGTCTTCATGGCTCATCTTTTTCTTGATGAACTCCAAGTGGTTTTCCGCAACCGGATTCTCTGGTCAGTAAACCGCGGAAATTTATCAAGTTTTCATCGATCCGATTATCACAGGCCCGAAATTGACTGCCTCGAAAAAGCTGTCCGTCAGACCATGTCCGAACAACTGAAGGAAAAAATGGACGGGAGAATCTCCATCCTCACGCATCTGCGCACCTTTGGATATTGTTTCAACCCAGTAACATTTTATTATCTTTGGTCAAAAGATCTCAATACTCCTGTCGCAGTCATGACCGAGATCACGAACACTCCCTGGGGAGAACGCTACACCAAATGTTTCAGGTGGATGGAATCGGACTCTCCTTCCCGTACTCAACATGAATTCCGCAAGGAATTTCATGTTTCTCCCTTTATCGGAATGGATGTAGATTATGATTGGAGATTCCTTGTTCCCAATAAAAACAACAAGGTCGACATGTTCCTAACCCGGGAAAAAAAACTTTTCTTTTCCGCCCATCTGCGACTGAAAAGGAAAAAGATCAACACTCTGAATCTAACCTGGGCTTTGTTGCGTTTTCCCTTTATGACACTGAAGGTGGCATGGGCTATTTACTGGAATGCGATTTTACTCCGTCTAAAAGGTTGCCCTTTTTATTCTCATCCCAAGCATTTGGAATCTGTAAATGACTGAACAAACAAGTGAATATCTAGATGCTGTCTCAGAACCCGGAAAATCCCCATCCGGCTTTTTTGAAAAAATTCTGTACCGTCAGCTTTCGCTATCTGAAAAAGGATCGCTCAAGATTGAAAGTCCTTCCGGAAAGAATGTATTTGGCCAGTCTTTAGAAATAGGACTTCAAGCGGATATCCTTATAAATAAAAGGGAGTTTTTCCGTAAAGCCTGTCTGGGAGGTTCCCTTGGAGTTGCAGACAGTTATGCGAATGGCGATTGGGATAGTACGGATTTGGTTTCATTCTTTCGCTTTTTTATACAAAATCAAAATGTGATGGACGGCATGGAGAATGGTTGGGCCACTCTCCTCAATAAGTTCGCGAGATGGGCATACCTTGTCGGGCAGAAAAACACTATACAGGGAAGCCGTAAAAATATTTCACTGCACTACGATCTGGGTAATGACTTTTACAGCTTGATGCTCGATCCTACCATGACCTACTCCTGTGGAATTTTTAAATCTCCGGACTCCACCCTGGAAGAAGCATCGCTTGCCAAATACGATCGAATCATTGAACAGCTCAATATTGAACCTCATCATCATGTATTGGAAATCGGATGTGGATGGGGTGGATTTGCTGAAAGACTTTCCCAAAGAACCGGTGCCCGACTTACTGCCACCACGATTTCGGAAGAACAATTCAAATATGCAAGGAACCGAATTGATGATTTGGGATGCACCGACCGTATATCCATTGTACGGCAGGATTATCGCGATCTTTCCGGTCAATTTGACCGCATTGTATCAATCGAAATGATTGAGGCAGTCGGGCATGAATATCTCCCGACCTACTTTTCCAAAATTTCTGAACTCCTGAAATTAGATGGAGCTGCCATGATTCAGGCTATCACCATGCCTGACCATCGATACTCACAGTATCTAAAAGAAGTCGACTACATCCGCACCCGGGTTTTCCCAGGCAGCAATGTTCCGTCTGTTTCCGCTATGATTGAAGCCGTTGCCAAAAAATCCGATCTACGGGCCACCAATATTTATGACTTCGGCTATCACTACGCACGTACCCTAAGGGAGTGGCGCCTACGCTTCCTTGAACAGGAAAAAAAGATTGAACAACTTGGATACGATAATCACTTCCGCCGTGCCTGGATCTACTACCTCTGTTATTGCGAAGCTGGTTTTGAAGAAGGATACACCGGAGATGTTCACCTGCTTTTAACAAAGCCCCAGTCAAAACTAGCCAAAGGGTTTCCGGTATGAACACGAAATTTTCTTTCCTTATAGACATCCTAGTTTTTAAGGCTGCATGGGTCCTATGTGTACTGGCCACCAAAACCCCAATTCCGCAATTGTCACCGTTTCTGGGTATCATTCTGGTAATGGGACGGGCATGGATGACGGGCCGTCTCAAATCATCCATTCCCCTTGCTCTGTCTTCGCTGCTTCTTGGCATCATCGGAGACGCATCCCTTGTTCAACTCAATCTTTTAAATTTTCCGGTTTATCCAAATCTCGGTGGCACCCCTCTGTGGATGGTGAGCCTGTGGATTTGTTTTGGTATCATGCTAAGACCTGTGTTCACCTGGTTCCTCGATGATTGTCTTCGCTCCATTATCGGATTTTCCCTGGGTGGCGTGGTGGCCTATTGGTCGGGGCAAAAATTGGGTGTCCTTGAGTTTGTTCATACCTGGCCCACGGTTCTCGGAATTGCCACGGAATGGGCTATCGCCGGCATCGTCTTTAGATTCCTTCACGTGAAATTCCCTTACCCTTCTGAAAATGAACACACTTGAGCTTCTGTTATACGGGCAATTGGGAGCCTCATTGGTCATGTTGATTGGCTGGATGATTGCCCTGTTGATCAAAAACACTTCCTACGTCGATGTACTTTGGGCTTACGGGGTTGGTGTCTTAGGTATGGTATACCTGATCGTACAATCCGATTTCTGCCACCCAGCCCGACTTGCCGTGCTGGAAGGGATTCTTGCCGTCTGGTCCATAAGACTCGGGACTCACTTGCTTCGCAGGTGTTGGGGGAAACCGGAAGATTCCCGCTATGCCTATCTCCGGGAATACCTTGGGAAGAATGCAAATACCGGCTTTTTTCTCTTTTTCCAGGTTCAGGCTTTTTGGATCGTACTTTTCGCCTCCCCTTTTCTGATACTCGTAAAAAATCCAGCCGCACCTGGTTTGATGGATCACATCGGGCTGATCATTTGGATAACCGGTTTTGTCGGGGTCAGTCTGGCTGACAAGCAGTTACGGGTGTTCAAACAAAAAAATCAACACAGCCGCAAAGAAGTTTGTAACACGGGATTATGGAAATATTCCAGACATCCGAATTACTTTTTCGAATGGATTCTTTGGCTGGGTTACATTCCCCTAGGCATTTTCGCAACAGGGGGACTCTGGCTCTTTTTGATTCCGCCCATCCTCTACTTTTTTCTCGCAAAAGTTACAGGCATTCCATTTGTGGAAGCACGCAAATTGGAAGCCAGCGGAAAAGCCTACAAAGACTATGTTGCCAACACCTCCGCTTTTTTTCCCCGTTCACCCCGGAAAGCAGATTCTTAATATATGAGCCTTACTGATACCTTTATTGACTTTGCAGAACGCGGAATCATCCCGGACTTTCTACTACGGGCAGGAATCCGTAACCTCTGTCGCAAACGTCTCAAACAATGCCGAACCGATGATTGCGAAGCTAATGCGGAACTGATCGAGAAGTATATGCGGTCCGTCGATGAAGCCCCGCTTGCTGTGCTTACGGAAAAAGCCAACCAGCAACATTACGAGATACCCGCAGATTTTTATCACAAGGTGTTGGGAAAAAATCTCAAGTACAGTTCCTGTTATTTCGAAGACATGGTCAGTGATCTGACAACTGCGGAAAATCGTGGACTTGAGCTTACCTGTGAACATGCCGGTCTTCAGAACGGTCAGCGGATACTTGAACTCGGTTGCGGATGGGGCTCCCTGTCTCTGTGGATGGCAAAGCACTTTCCGGAAGCTAACATTACCTCCGTTTCCAATTCACATTCACAACGGGCATATATCATGGAGCAAGCCAGGGAAAGAAAGCTTAGCAATCTTGAAGTGATCACTGCGGATGTAAACGCCTTTGAACCGGATGGTACCTTTGACCGTGTGGTATCAGTGGAAATGTTTGAACATGTCCGCAACCACCGCGGCCTTTTTCAACGCATTCACTCCTGGCTAAAACCTCAAGGAAGACTATTTACTCACGTTTTCTGTCACCGTTCCACCTCCTACCCATTTGAAGTGGAAGGGGAAGACGACTGGATGTCCAAGCACTTTTTCAGCGGAGGAACCATGCCCGCGGACGAGTTATTTCTGCGAATTTCCGGCGGTCTTGAACTGGAAACCAGGTGGCGCTGGTCAGGAGTTCATTATGCCAAAACCTCGGAAGCATGGCTGCTTAACCTCGACCGGAATCAATCTGATGTCCTGCAGCTTTTTTCCCGGGAAATGAATAAAGATGAAGCCCGGAGAATGTTTCACCGTTGGAGAATCTTTTTTCTCGCGTGCTCCGAGACCTTCGGTTTCGCTAATGGACAGGAATGGTGGGTCTCCCACTATCTTTTCCATAGACCATGAACAAAAAATCTCTTCTCTTACCATCTATTATTTTTTCATTTTGCTTCCTTTCCAAAGCAGAAGAATCAAAACCTTCTTCCTGGCCACAGTGGCGGGGACCTGAACGAAATGGAATCATTCCGTCAGGATCGCCTTGGCCCGACAAAATTGATGAAAATACTCTGAATGAAAAATGGCGGGTAAAAACAGGTAAGGGATATTCCGGTCCTGTCGTGTCTGCAGACTATGTTTTCTCCACTGAATCGGTGGACGAGGAAGAACGCACTCATGCTTATAACCGAAAAGATGGTAAACTTGCCTGGACCACAAAATGGAAAGGGAAGATGAAAGTCCCATTTTTCGCATCCAAAAATGGTAGTTGGATACGGTCTACTCCCACATTTGACGGAAAAGACCTTTTTGTTTGCGGAATGCGTGATGTCCTCCACTCCCTCGATGCAATGTCGGGGAAAGTGAACTGGGCGGTCGACTTTGCCGAACGTTATGATGCACCCATACCATCATTCGGAACTGTTTGCTCCCCTCTCGTGGATGGGGAGAATCTCTATGTGCAAGCCGCTTCAGGTTTCGTCAAACTTGAGAAAAAAACTGGAAAATCTATCTGGCGATCGCTCACTGAAAAAGGCGGTATGTTTGGCAGTGCTTTTTCATCTCCTGTAATCAATGAAATTAACGGAAAAAGACAGGTAGTGGTACAAACCCGTACTAATTTGACCGGGGTCAACCCAAAGTCAGGAAAAAAAATCTGGACCAAGCCTATCAAAGCATTCCGGGGAATGAATATTCTCACCCCCACGGTTCTAAATAATTCAATTTTCACCAGCAGTTACGGAGGTAAATCCCTGCTTTTCAATGTGCAAAAGGATGAGAAAAGTCAGGAACTCGTGCAAAGCTGGGAAAACCGGCAGGAGGGATACATGTCTGGCCCGATTGTTCTTGATGGATACTGCTACATTCACCTTCGGAAACAAAGAATTACCTGTCTGGATATGAAAAACGGTGAGACCAGATGGATCAGCAGCGAATCATTCGGAAAATATATGTCCATGGTTTCAAACGGAAATGAGATTCTCGCCCTCGATGAAGACGGTACCCTCTACCTGATCGATCCAAATCCTGAAAAATTTGTGATTAAGGAACGCCGTAAAATTTCTGAATCCCCGACTTGGGCACACCTCGCGGTTTCTGGAAATCAATTATTTGTCCGCGAACTCGAAGCCCTGGTTTGCTACCAGTGGACAGATTAAAAAAAACAAGTTTTTGCCCCCAGAATGTGGTAATTTTTTTCCTTCTATTGATTTCGAGGATATTTTTAATCTTCCTTCTTACCCTTTTGTTCTTTCAGTTTTAACTTTTTTTATATCGCCCAGAAAGAAAATCTTTGCATCTCCTTTACTCTTGGAAAAGGTAATAAGCGCATAAATTCCAGCCACTAGATTACCACCAATAAGTATTGCCACTGACCAGCCCAGGATGATCAACGGACAGGACTCACGACAGGCAATCCAACCGATAAAAAACAGGAAACCAACATAGACATCGAAAAGGGAAACGATTCCCCAGGGATTGTCGATTAACTTGCCCCCGTCAGCCCAAAAATCACCGGCAATGAAACCATAGGACAAGGCAACTGCCATGACCACCGTCAGGGTGACAAGGTACGCGAGGGCAAACCTCTTGCCCATTATAAAACCTCAGGAAGTGGCAGCCGACAAAGCCTGCTCAATATCAGCAATGATATCATCGGAGTGCTCTATGCCGATAGACAAACGGACCAGTTCTGGGCTGATTCCACCCGCTTTTTGCTGTTCCTCATTCAACTGTGAATGCGTTGTGGTGGCCGGATGAATTGCCAGACTCTTCGCATCCCCGACATTCGCGAGATGAGAGAAAAGTTTTAGATGGTCGATAAACTTGGGTCCCGCCTCTGTTCCTCCCCTGATACCAAAAACCACCATCGATCCACCTTTTCCGTCCAAATACTTTTGATTGAGAGTATTCATCGGATCTCCTTCCAACCCGGGAAAACGGACCCACTCCACGGAGGCGTGATCTTGAAGGTACTTTGCAACCTTCAGGGCGTTTTCACAATGACGCTCCATGCGTAAAGGAAGGGTTTCAATGCCCTGAATAAACTGCCAGGAATTATCCGGGGAAATACAGGCTCCCAAGTTACGCAGGGGAACGGTGCGCATTCTGAGAATAAAAGCGAGGGGAGCGAGAGGCTCAGGCAGATCATGTCCCCAGCGAAGTCCATGGTAGCTATTATCCGGCTCGTCGTATAGTGGAAAGTTTCCGTTTTTCCAGTTAAAAGTCCCTGAGTCCACGACCACGCCACCAATTCCGTTACCATGCCCGCCCAGCCATTTAGTTAAGGAATGAACCACGATTGCTGCACCATGCTCGATCGGACGGGTCAGGTATGGAGTGGAAAAGGTGCTGTCCACAATGGTTGGAATACCATGATCAAGACCGATTTTGGAAATCGCTTCAATATCAGCAACATCTAGTCCCGGATTGCTCACGGTCTCACAAAAGAGTGCCTTGGTCTTGTCGGTGATAGCAGCCGCATAATTTTGCGGATCATTTGGATCCACGAATTTTACCTTGATTCCAAATTTGGGAAGAATGTCGTTAAACTGGGTGTAGGTTCCACCGTATAGATTGTTGGCGGAAACAATTTCATCCCCTTCCTGTGCCATGTTGATGATGGAGTAGAATACCCCGCTGGTTCCAGATGCCAGTCCCAGAGCAGCAGCCCCACCATCTAGGGCGGCTACACGCTGTTCGAGGACATCGGTGGTCGGGTTCATTAGGCGGGTATAAATATTTCCCAGCTCGCGCAATCCAAAAAGATTGGCTGCGTGCTCAGTGTCGTTAAACACAAAGGAACTGGTCTTGTACAAAGGAACTGCACAGGAATTGGTTGTGGCTTCGGGCTGGTATCCCGCATGGAGGCATTGAGTTTCTAATTTCATAATCTGGTAATACGGGTAAGGGTGATCAAAATAGTAGTTAGTATACTGTAAAAGTTTTACTTTAAAT
>NHDJ01000139.1 GCA_002167265.1 Verrucomicrobia bacterium TMED56
TGAATTTACTGTAGCTAATGCAGCGACTGGAAACGGTCCAATTTTATCAGCAACAGGAGAAACTAATGTTGATATAAATTTAAATCCTAAAGGAACAGGTGTTCTTAAATCAGGAACAGCAGCGGTTAAAATTGCAGGTAAAGAATCTATATGGATTCCTGCAGTTGCAATGTACCCTAATTCAACAGCTGGAGCAGAAGCTGGTCAAGTAGAATTATCAAACGGACCTGAAATTAAAACTATGGACTTTGACAAAGACTCTGACGAAAATGCTCAATTTGCTGTTGCTTTTCCAAAATCTTGGAATGAAGGCACAGTAACTTTTCAAGCATTCTTTACAGCAGATTCAACAAACACAGGAACTGTATCTTTTGATTTAGCAGGAGTTGCTATCGCAGATAATGATTCTTGTAATACTGCTTTTGGAACAGCAGTTGCACCAACAGCAAAAGCACACAGTGGTACAGCAAACGATTTAGACGTTACAGCAGAAAGTGGAGCAGTTACTATAGCAGGATCTCCTAGCACGGACGAACAAGTATTCTTCCAAATCACTAGAGATGTGTCAGATGATACTTTAACTGCAGATGCCAAACTATTAGGAATTAAATTATTCTTCACTACAGACGCTGCTAACGACGCATAAGGAGGATAAATGGCAGGATTTGGATATACAATTCTAGGTTTCGGTTCTGGAGGCGGTGGCGCACCAGTATCTTTCGATTTCTTAGTAGTAGCCGGTGGTGGTAGCGGTGGAGACAACGGTGCACCAGGCGGCGGTGGAGGAGGAATGAGAACTTCCTTCCCAGGCGGAACTCAAGAAGAATTAGCACCAGGAGATTATTCAATTACAGTTGGCACAGGATCACCTCCAAACAGTGGAGGTACAAAAGGTGTTGATTCAGTTTTTGGTACAATTACATCTACTGGCGGCGGAAGAGGCTCTGGAAGTGAAAACGATGCTTCAAACACAGGAGACGGAGGAGCCGGTGGTGGCGGAAACCCTGTTGGTTTTCGTGGTAACATACCAAATACTACTCCACCTCAAGGAGCACCAGGATTTTCAAAAGGAAACCCACCAGCACACCCAGACCAAAATACAGGTGGAGCCGGAGGCGGCGGAGGTGCAGGCGGATCTGGTGGTGGAACACCAGGACAACCAGGCACAAGTCCAAGTATAACAGGGGGAGCAGGAACATCTAATTCTATTACAGGATCAGCAGTAACTTATGCCGGCGGTGGTGGCGGCGGAACAAACGGAATGAACTGGCCAGGCGGCGGAGGCGGCTCAGGCGGAGGCGGCTCAGGAGCTGCAGGTAATGGTCAAGGCGGAGACGGATCAGACGGACTCGGCGGCGGAGGCGGCGGTGGCGGCGGCGGAGCTGGCGCTAATTCTGGAGGAGACGGTGGAAACGGAATAATAGTAGCGAGAAGTCCTTTAACAGCAAATATTACTGCTGCACCAGGATCAAATACAATTTCATCTCAACCAGATCATAAACTAATAACTTTTAATGTTTCAGGAACTTTAACTGTAGATGGGTATAATGAATAATGGCGAATTTTGCTGCGATAGATTTAACTAATGAGGTTACTAGAGTTATAGTTGTAGATGATGCTTTTGTTTCAGCTAATGGTGGAGATCAATCTGCTCAAGCAGAAGAAGCTTTAAAAGCACAAATAAAATTAGAAAGTAATGAAACAAGATGGATACAAACTTCTAATTCATTTAGAGGAACACGTGCTGGACCAGGATCTACTTATGATTCTGCTAAAGATATTTTTATACCAAAAAAAAGATATTCGTCTTGGGTTTTAAATGCAGCCGGAACAGATTGGGAAGCACCTGTTGCTTACCCTTCAGTTACTGAAGATACATCAATAGTTTTAGGTCAACGTGATGAGGCTTCTGCTGATGAAAACAACCCAGTTGGTTCTGATGTATACAGACCTTACGTAATACGTTGGAGTGAAGAAAATTCAAGATGGGAAGCTGATTGTTTTAGTGATAATTCTGTAGAATCTTTTCATTGGAATCCTAGTGATTCTACTTGGAACGCTATTTAGAATAGTATATACACACTTAGAAAGGAAAAATTAAAATGGTTTTAAAGGAATACTATTGGTTTTTTGAGAAAGCATTATCTAGTCATGTTTGTGACAAAATTATTAAATTAGCTAAAGACCGTAAAAAAGAAAAAGGTTTAATTGGTGGTTTAAAAATAGATAAAACAGCAAAAAATAAATTAACTAAAGATCAAAAAAAATATTTAGATAAAGTTAGAAAATCTAATGTGACTTGGGTAAATGATCAATGGTTGTACAATGTAATTTGTCCTTATATTCAAACTGCAAATAAAAACGCTGGATGGAATCTTCAAATAGATTGGTTTGAAACAATGCAATTCACTCTTTATAAAAAAGGTCAGTTTTATGATTGGCACTGTGATCAAAATGATAGCCCGTATAATTATCCAGAGGCCCCACAATTTCATAATAAAATAAGAAAGATTTCTGCTACTGTTCAATTAACTGAGCCAGAAAAATATAAAGGCGGAGAGTTAGTATTTGATGCTAGAAATAAAATGAATGGTTCAAAAAATATTTTAAAAAATAAAAAGTTTTTACCTAAAGGTAGCATTGTTGTTTTTCCTAGTTTTGTTTGGCACAAAGTTACTCCTGTTACAAAAGGAGAAAGAAATTCTTTGGTTGTTTGGTCTTTAGGTAAACCATATATCTAAAATGAGTCTTGAGAATATTACCTTTAGTAAAAATAAAAATTACCCATACATCGTATTTGATAACTGGTACAATAAAGAAGAAGAAAAACTTGTAGCAAAAGAATTAGAGTTTTGGACACTTGTCCATAAAACTAAATTAGAAAAGCCAAAAAAGGAAGCGATAGCTAGAGATCCAAAAACAGACGAACCTTTAGGCAAACACTTTAGAATATATTTAAAAGATTACTATTCAAGTAATGGCACTAGATTGAGTCCAATATGGAGTTGTTTATATAAACAACAAGAAGAAAAATTTCACGAAATAATAACAGGATACTCTCCTATGTATAATAATTTTGGTGCAACAAGTGAGACTTCATTTTTTGCTTCTTACTATGATAACTCTGATTACTATAAAACACATTTTGATGGATCACCTTTTAGTTGTTTAATATATTTTTTTAAAACTCCTAAAAATTTTACAGGCGGAGATTTGAAATTTAAAAATTTAGATGAGACAATTGAATGTAAACACAATAGAATGATTTTATTTCCTGGGTGGATGGAACATGCTAGCACACCTTTGAAACTTTTAGATAGTGACAAACAATATACAGGTAAATATACAATAACTCATTTTTATTATGGCGTCGTTTAAAAAGACAGGATACATGGTTATTAAAAAAGCTCTCTCCAAAGAGATGGCTGAGTTGGCTTGTGATTATCTTTTAAGAAAAAGAAAATGTGTAGATTTTTTATATCAACATAATGTAGTTCCAAAACATCAAATCTTCGGTGATAGAGAAGACCCACAAGTTCCTGGAGTTTTTTCTTGTTATGGAGATTTTTTAATGGACACGTTGTTATTAAGTTTAATTAAAAAAATGGAAAAGTTAACAAAAGTTAAACTTGTTCCTACTTATTCTTTTGCTAGAGTTTATGAAAAAGGAGCTATCTTAGCTAGACATCATGATAGAAGAAGTTGTGAAATATCTACCACGTTAAATCTTGGTGGTGATCCTTGGCCAATCTACATTGATTCAACTGGAACCAAAAGTGTAACTTCTGCTGTGCCAGGTCCAAAAGGATATATTATAAAACTTAAAAAGAATGCTCCTAAAGGAACGAGAGTAGATTTAAATCCAGGAGACATGCTAGTCTATAGAGGAGATAAATTAGAACATTGGAGANATCCATTTAAAGGAAAAGAATGTGTTCAAGTTTTTTTACATTACAATAACTTGAATGGTCCTTTTGGAAAATACAATAAATTTGATGGCAGACCTATGGTAGGTTTACCTGTAAGTATTCAAGTAGATCCTAGTCTAAGAAAGAAGTAGCGTTTTTTTCTAATTGTATTTTTAATTTAGCAATCTTAGTTGCATACTCATCATTAATTTTACCTAGACTGATGATTTGTTCTTCTAGTTTTTTAATAACTTGTTTGTAAGCTGCGTTAACATTAACCTCGTTATCTCTAACCATTTTTAAATTACCAATTTCGTCAGTTAGTTGTTTAATAATTTCTTTTTCATTCATACTTGAATAATATATTTTTTTTGTATAAAAGACAATAGACATGACTAATTATAAGAAAGAAAAAGGGATACCATACGAATCTTTTATTTATGGTAAGTATATGCCATCTGAAATTTGTGATGATCTTTTACAAGGATATAAAAAAAATATTAAGCACGCGATTCCAGGAAGAACATCGGGTGGAGTTAACCCTGACGTAAAAGATAGTTTGGATCTACGATTACATCCAAACGATTCTATGTTTTTTGAATACAAACATCATTTAGCTAATATGATAAAAGAATACCAAGACTTATATGAAACAAGTTGGAGAGCAGTAGATATAGTTGAAAACATTGTTCTTCAATATTACAAACCAGGTCAGGGTTTTAAACAAATGCATTGTGAAAGACTTGACCATCGTGTTGCAAATAGAATGCTAGTATTTATGACTTATCTAAATACAGTCAAAGACGCAGGAACAGAATTTAAATTTCAAAAGATAACAACTCAAGCTAAGAAAGGTTTAACTCTCTTATGGCCTTCTGATTATACTCATTACCATAGAGGAGTAATAAACAATAAACACAGTAAATATATTATAACAGGATGGTTAAGTCATGTCCCTTTTCAATGAGAAAAAACAAAATAGAATTGTTTTTGATAAAGCATTAGTTAAAGATATGTTGGACTTACATTTAGATTCTTATTTTCCATGGTACTACGCTTCTAAAACTACGGAGACAGAAAAAGATAATTATCAATTTGTACACACATTTTATAAGTTTGATAAACCAACATCTAATCACTTTTCTTTTATTAAAAAATTTATTGATTCAAAAGTTAAATACAAAAAGATTGTTTATCTAAAATCTAATTTTACAACTAGAAAAAATATAAGTAAATTAGCTTTTCATCAGGATGCACCAGATGATAGATATGTTTCTTTATTGTATTATGTAAATGAAAGTGATGGTGAAACAATTTTTAAAATAAAAGATAAGACTATAAAAACTAAACCTATTAAAGGAACAGGTCTTCTTTTTAAATCAAACTTAATTCACTCTGCAATTAGTCCTGAGAAGTATGACTCTAGGATAGTTATGAGTTGTATAATGGAGGTATAATTTATGTCATCAAAAAATAAAAAGTTAATTGTATTAGGAGGAGGCACAGCAGGTTGGCTAACTGCGTTGTTCTTAAACAAGATATTTCCTAAGTATGAGACAACATTAATTGAAAGTAAACAGGTTGGAATCATTGGTGTAGGAGAAGCAACAACTCCAAATATTATTTACATGTTAGATTATTTAAACATTAATCTATCCGAGCTGATAAGTGAAACAAAAGGATCTATAAAGAATGGAATTAATTTTGAGAATTGGAATGGAGACGGCAAGAAATATTTTCATGGCTTTTACGAAAGACTAGCTGATTTTTCTGTGCCNCCTATTTTTAAAGGAGATTGCTGGAATCATTATCTAAATAATTTAATTAGTAAAAAATTAGATTTTAACACGCACACTTATATTACAAAACTGTCTTACGAAAACAAAGTTGATGTACACAAAACATCTTATGCATTACATTTTGATACTAACTTGTTGTCAGAATACTTACACAAAACTGGTGTAGACAGAGGTATTAAATATGTTAATGGAAAATTAAAAAAAGTACATTCATCCAATTTAAACGACAATATAAATAAGATTACTTTAACAAACAATAAATCATATTCTTGTGATTTTATATTTGATTGTTCGGGCTTTAGTAGATTACTAATCGGAAAACATTTTGGTGTTAAATGGAAAAGCTATAAACAACATCTCCCTATGAAAAAAGCAATTCCTTTTTGGTTAAAACAAACAGGAAACATACAACCTTACACGACAGCTTTAGCAATGAAGTATGGTTGGATTTGGAAAATTCCTTTACAACACAGAATAGGATCAGGTTATATATTTGATAGTAATTATATTAATGATGACCAGGCTCTTAAAGAGGCTGAGAAAACATTAAATACAAAACTAGAAGTAAATAAGATAATTGATTTTGAAGCAGGTAGATATGAATCTTTCTGGCATGAAAATTGTATAGCTCTTGGATTAGCATCAAGTTTTATAGAACCCCTAGAATCAACTTCTATATTTTTAACAATACAACAATTGTTTAATCTAAATCATTTTTTAGGTGATATGTTTAAAGAGAATAAAAATAGTAAAGCTTTATATAATGAAATGTCTAATAAGAATATGGATGAAACTTTGAACTTTGTTTATTTACATTACCTAACAAAAAGAAATGATTCTCCGTTTTGGAAAAATTTTAGAAAAGATTATCCACCGCCTACAAACTTTAGACATGTTTTATCTTTAATTAGATCAGGTAACTTAAGATTTTTAGATATTGAGGAAGTTAAGAAAACAGCTGCTTTTCCAATTTCGTCTTATCTTATGGTAGCTTATGGTTTAGGTTTATTTAATAAAAAACCTAATATGATCTATTACAAGAATATTGTGCCAACTATATCTCAATACTTAGATGCAATTAAACAAGCTACTGATCAAGCTACACCATTGAATATTTTTTTAGATCATGTCAATTATAAATAGATTCTCTGAAAACTTAACAGCAATAGAATACCCAAAAGAAAAAAGTTCTTGGAACATTGCGGGTATCTTAAAAAACCAAAATGGTTTTTATAAGTTTGATGTTAGAGATATGTTTAAGATGCCAGATGGTGAATTTGCACAAAAAGGATCTACTAAAAGCAAAGCAGACAAGATGGTTCTAGAGTTTAAAAATCGATGGGTAATTTTAGATTTAGAGGAACTGTATGAATACATAAAAAAAGAAGATAAGAAAAAAGTATATGTAGAAGATCTAATACATGTTTTAGATTGGACTATGTATTTGAACAAATGAAAATAACTATTATAGATAATTTTATATCTGAAGAACAGATCAAGTATTTATTAGATTTTTATAAAGATAATTTTAACTCACGTAGAAAATGGGGAAAGACTTACCCTATGACAATAACAGGTTTATTCAAAGATCTAGAAAACAGATACAATAATTTTGATACAAATAATTGTNTTGATTGGCTTGAGATTGTGCATTGGCCACAAAATTCTTTTCAAGAATCCCATAAAGATTTTGCTTCAAAAACTACAACGCTAACTTCTATAACATATTTAAACGAAGATTTTATTGGAGGTGAAACTGCTTTTGAAGACGGAACAATAATTAAACCCAAGAAAGGACGTACATTATTTTTTGATGGTCAGTATTATAAACATAAGGTTAATTTAATTGAAAAAGGCGACAGATATACTGTTCCAGTGTGGTATAAGAAGACAATATAATTTGATTGAAAGGCTAGAATGGACTATATTTATAGCCAAAAATTAGTATAATGGTATATTATGGCATTACAAAAAGTACAGTTCTTACCAGGTTTCAATAAACAGATCACAGAGACTCAAGCTGAAGGCCAATGGGTCGATGGTGATAATGTAAGATTTAGATATGGCACACCAGAAAAGATAGGTGGTTGGCAGCAGTTAGGTAATAATAAAATAACAGGCGCTGCTAGAGCTATGCANCACNTCGTAAATAAAGGTGGTCAAAAATNTTCNATTATNGGAACNAANAGAATTTTATANGCTTANTCAGGAGGNNTNTTTTATGANATACATCCTATTAGATCTACTGCTACACTTACCAACGCTTTNACTACAACTAACGGATCAGCTGTAGTNACAATTACTTTTNCTACAGGGCANAGTCTTAANCCTGGAGACATTATNTTATTAGACAATTTTACAGCTATCACAGGATCAAACTTTTCNGCTTCTGATTTTGANGATAAAAAATTTATGGTNACATCNACACCAACAAACGTAACAGTAACAATCACAATGCCATCAAATGANACTGGCNCAGGAGCAACNACNTCTGGAGGNATAAGNGTNCAGTCTTATTATTCTGTTGGACCNTCAGANCAGTTACCAGGNTTTGGTTGGGGTNTAGCTNCTTTNGGTGGTACAGTNGCTAANGCACTTACAACAACTTTNAANGGAGCAATCGATGCNTCTACAACAACAATAGTTTTAACAAGNGCTAGTTAACTTTCCNTCNACAGGNACAAANCANATNNNAATAGNNANNGAAGANATNTCTTACACNGGNATNTCNGGCANCACNNTAACAGGCGTGACTCGAGNNGNAAGANNNACNACGGCAGCATCACATTCNNANGGTGCAACAATTACAAATACTTCTGACTTTATAGCGTGGGGNGANGCNGCATCAGGTGACTTNGTNATTGATCCAGGNCTTTGGTCTATNGATAACTTTGGTGNTAAAATTATTGCGTTAATACATAATGGACAAGTTTTTGAGTGGAATTCAAATGCAGCTAATGCTACAGCAACAAGAGCAACGATTATTTCTGGTGCACCAACTGCATCAAGAGATATGATTGTATCTACACCAGATCGACACTTAGTATTTTTTGGAACAGAAACAACGATTGGAACACCAAGCACTCAGGATCAAATGTTTATTAGGTTCTCTAATCAAGAGGATATTAATACTTACACTCCAACAGCTACAAACACGGCAGGTACTCAGAGACTTGCAGATGGTTCAAGAATTATGGGAGCTGTTAGAGGTAGAGACGCAATTTACGTTTGGACTGACACTGCTTTATTTACACAAAGATTTATTGGTCCACCATTTACATTTGGTTTTGCACAGGTAGGTACAA
>NHDJ01000140.1 GCA_002167265.1 Verrucomicrobia bacterium TMED56
TCTTGCCTGAGTAATACTGGATGCCATGCAACCCTCGAGAGTGGTCGATCCATTCCCGGCGGCAGCGTCTTCCATTCTAATATGCATGGACGGAGAAAGAGTGGCGCAGTTGATAAAGAGAGTACCGGCGGCGTTCTGAAAAAGATTGTCTTCGGAACCGAAGAATATGGATTCCATGGCGGCATCGTTGGTGACTACTGTAAGTACAATATCCGACTGGGCGGTAACTTGTGCAAGCGTCTCTGCGTGAGCAGTTCCCAGTTCATCGGCAAGGGAAGCCGCCGCATCCTTGTTTACATCATTTACACAGGAGATTGAGTATCCCTTGTCTTTTAAATTGCGGGCCATATTGGCTCCCATCCGTCCAACGCCGACAAATCCGATTTTTTTCTCTTTAGAGTTCATTATGAGGAGTGTTTTCTTATTTTGGGTTTAAACTATAAAAGTCTTTACCTTTGATGATTGGTGTGGTGAGTTTGTCGAACTTATTTTTTAGTAATTTCCCATGCTAAAAATACCAGCCCCTTTTCTAAACCCTAACTCAAAACAATCAAAATACAGAGAAATTATGTCTAAAATCGTACCTCTTATTAGTTCTGGAACCGCCGGGCCCAACGGTGTTCTTCATCTCCCACGCCTTTGGCAAAAAGTTTCCCTCGAAGCGGCCGGAAAAATTGCCGATGGATATCCAGGAATTGGAGCCGGTTACGACTCCATGGTGATTGACGCGATTGGATTAAATGCGGATGCTGTCCGTTCATTTATTACAGATTCTAAACCCACCTATCCACAGTTCGANGCTTGGATTGCCTCACAACCCGGAGTTAAACTGGACACCGAGACCGTTCAGGCTCTCAATAATTCGATCACTGGTTATATCCATGACGATGCCACCCGCCAGGGGATTCTTTCAGCTAATGGATTATCCGATGGAGATCCCAAGGATGCGATCAATCTCAATAACCTTGATGATTGGTTGGAATTCCATGCTGCAGAAATCGCCTAGTTTTTTAAAAATAAATTCTAATTTCACGAGAGAGCCGGTCTTTATGACCGGCTTTCTTTTTGTAATCATTTAAGGAATCGATATCCGGTTCGATTGAGAACTTGCCATAAATGAAGCGATCAAATAAGCCTGAGCCCATGAAAGAAATCATAACCAACTCCCAGGGTGAAACTCTAGACTACACTTTTCACGACCCAGGNTCCCGTTCCCGTGACCTTCTTATTATCGGTCACGGAGTAACCGGGAATAAAGACCGCCCTTTTGTGGTTGCCCTGGCCCAGGCAGTCGCGAGTGAAGGCATGGCCGTGCTTCGTTTTTCTTTTTCTGGTAATGGATCTTCTGGAGGCGATTTTCGGGAATGTACTATTTCCAAGGAAGTGGAGGACTTGAAGGCTGTGGTCACCGCCGCGGTTAACAATGGCTACCGGGTGACCTATGCCGGTCATAGTATGGGGGGGGCTGTGGGTGTCTTGGCTGCAGCTGTTGATGACCGGATAAAGCACCTGATTTCACTTGCGGGAATGGTTAATACCAAGGATTTTTATGACCGTGAATTTGGCGAGGAGAAACCTGATGAGGGTTGTATGTGGGAGGAGCCGACCTGTCCGCTCTCCTCAACATATAAAGCTGATATGCACCGAATCGGATCAGTGATATCCCAGGCGTCAAAGATCAAGGTGCCCTGGTTGTTCATTCATGGCGATGCTGATGATGTTGTACCCATCGAGGACTCCAGAGAGATTTTTGCTTTAGCCAATGAACCGAAAAAACTGATTGAGATTCCCTCAGCGAACCATGTATTTGCCGGGCCAGGATTGGAGCCGATGAGTGAGGCGGTGATTAATTGGATTGGCGAGATTCTTCGCGGGTAAAAGTCTCCAGCCTGCTACTGATTTGTCCGGGTAACCCTCTGCTATACGAATGGATGATCTAGATGTGATCCTGATTGGGAGTGGAGTAATGTCTGCTAACCTGGGGGCCTTACTTAAAAAATTGGACCCGAAGATGAGCATTGAACTCTATGAAGTGACTGAGGAATTGTCCCATGAGAGTTCAAACGGATGGAACAACGCGGGCACGGGTCATGCCGGGATTTGCGAGGTCGCTTACACACCGGACAGAGGAACAGATGGGAAAGTTAAGGTTGGTAAAGCGATTGAAATTTTTGAGGAATTTGAACAGACAAAGCAATTCTGGGCCTATGCTGTGCGCACGGGAATGATTGATAAACCTTCGGAATTCATAAATCAGGTTCCCCANATCAGTTTTGTTTACGGACAGGAACAGGTTGACTTTTTAAGGTCCCGCTACCAAGAGATGCGAAAGCATCCATTTTTCCAAAAAATGGAATATTCGGAAGACCCTGGTCAGATCCAGAAATGGGCACCCCTGTTGATTGAAGGTCGTGAGGAAGGACCGGTCGCTGCTACCTTTATGGAAGCGGGAACAGATGTTAATTTTGGAGAGGTGTCACGAAAGCTGGTGAATTGGCTGGGGACTCAGGAAAAGTGCTCCTTTCATTTACAGACCCGGGTGACGGACCTTAACCGTACCGGTGATGGCTGGGAGGTCACTATTCGAAATCTCGCGGATGGCAGAACTTCCTTAAAGCGGGCAAAATTTGTTTTTATCGGAGCTGGAGGAGGTACCCTGCCTCTCTTGCAAAAGGCAGGAGTGAAGGAAATCCGAGGGTACGGAGGTTTTCCTATTGGTGGCCAGTGGTTAATCTGTGAGGAGCCAGAAATTGTTAATAAGCACAATGCAAAAGTCTACGGACTGTCCCCAGGGGCTGCTCCGACGATGGCTGTGCCTCATCTGGACAGTCGCATGCTGGGGGGAAAGAAAGCCCTGCTTTTTGGACCTTATGCAGCTTGGACAACCAAATTTCTTCACCGGGGTGGCAGTTTTTTTGATCTTCCAGGTTCTATCAAATTCCATAATTTACTGACCTTGCTGAAGGTTGGAATCAGTAACCTTCCGCTTGTCGGGTATTTAATTCAGCAGGGATTACAGAGTATGAATACAAGGTTGAAGGAACTGCAGAATTTTTATCCGGATGCCCAGGGGAAGGATTGGAAACTGATCGATGCAGGAATACGGGTTCAGGCCATTAAGAAAGAGGATGGGGATGCCGGTATTGTGCATTTCGGGACGGAAGTTGTCACAAGTGAAGACCGAAGTGTCTCAGCTCTTCTCGGTGCATCTCCCGGTGCTTCAGTATGTGTGAATATTGTGCTCGAAGTCGCCCGAAAATGCTTTGGTGAAATGTTTGCCAAGGACGAGGTGAATCAAAAACTAATGTCAATGATTCCAACTTATGGAAAAAGCTTTCAGGAACTTTCCAAGCCTGATGCAATCAAAGAGTTTCAGATGTGGAGCGAGGATGCTGAATCTACTCTTGGTCTGGGAAAAAAACCCCTATAACTAACGGCTATTAAGGGTGCTTGATGAAACCAAAAGAAAAGACGGTTATTCGTAAGACCATTTCATAACCCAAGGGTCATTGAATTTTTTCTGTGCCGATTTCAGTTTCTCTTTGTACTCTTCAAGCTTGGCTGCAAATTTGGGTTTACCGGAAAGGTTCCTTGATTCTTCCGGGTCTTCATCAATTTTGAAAAACTCAAATTCCGCACGGTGAATATATTGGCGAACGGTTTTGTTACCGTATGGTGCGGATAGGGACTGTTGGAATTGTGCTTGAAAACTGCTTGCCGCCCAAAGATCCGAGGCAAAGGGGTAGGGGAGAGGATGGGCAATATTCCAGATAAGCTTGTATTCTTTATCGCGGTATACGCGCATGGGATAGTACATCTGAATTTCATGAAAAGTGTGAGACGCGAAAATGCTTTCCCAATGGGTGGCTTTTGCGTCTCCTAATACCGAAAGCCAGGACTTTCCATGGTAAGATGAAAGCTTACTGTTTTGTCCCCGGTTATCTTTGGGAGCACCCTTTTGGGGGAGAGGGAATAACTTGTTTGGGTCTTCCCATAACCGGGGCCTGTTATGCTGGACATCCAAAGCACCTCCAAAATCAAGAAGAGTGGGGGTAATATCAACATGACTGATCATGGCGGAGTGGCGAATGCCCCGTTTCTTTTCGTAAGGATTGCGGACCACAAAGGGTACGCGCAAACCACCCTCGTAGACCGTGGTCTTACCTCCGGCAAAGGCCATACCGTGATCGGAAGTAAAAACAATCATGGTCTTTTCATAGAGACCGGCTTCCTTTAGAATTTTCACAAGGCGGGCGACGCCCTGATCAATCCGGGAAACACTCTGATAATACTGCGCGAGTTCTTCCCGTGTCTCGGATGTGTCAGAAAGGAAACTTGGAATGGGTACATCTTTCGGATCATAAAATACCTCCTTCACCCCATCATGTTCCCTCCGGTTGGACTTGTTTCCAAAAAGGTCGGGCTTGAGTTGATTTTTGGAAGTCATATCACGACCGCCTCCCCGGTGGGGGTCGGAGGTTGCAAAGTATAGGAAAAAGGGCTGTTCGCTTTTTTGGGCGATAAATTCCTTGGTTTGTTCTGCCATTTGCACGGCATTACGACTGTTTCCCCGTAGATAGGTTTCAAAGTGAAAAACTTCTTCGGGGGAAACATGATACTTCCCAATATGCCCGGTCCGGTAACCGGCCTTGGCAAGGTTGCGGGGCAAGGATAGTCCGATCACATTAAAATAGCTGGAGAATTTATGAAAGGAATGCTGGTGGCCATACTGGCCGTTTGCATGGTTATGCAGTCCACTCAGCACTACGGAACGGCTTGCTGAGCAACTGGCTGTAGTTGCAAATGCGTTAAGAAAAAGGGTGCCATCTTTGGCCAGCGCGTCAATAGCCGGGGTTTTTGCAATCGGGTCGCCGTAGCAGCCAAGTGTTGGGGACTCGTCATCAGTAATAAAAAAAATAATATTTTTTTCCGCTGCATATAAAAAGCCACTCAAATTAAAAAATAAGAAAGTAAGGAAGTCTCGAAATCGAATATTCATGCGGGATTTACCATTGGGAATTCCAAACCAGGAGTCAAGAAACGGCTAGCTTGAAATTAATTATTCTGGCTCGACCTAAAGCGAGTTTACGGACATTAAGAAAATGAATGAGCAAAAAAAAATGTCGTTGGGGAATTTTAGGATCCGCAGGGATCGCACAAAAAAACTGGCAGTCCATTCGGAATGCTGAGAACGCCGAATTGGTGGCAGTTGCCAGCAGAGATATAACTAAATCCCAAGATTTTATCGACCGTTGTAGTGCCCAAGTTCCCCANGATCCAACTCCAGTTGCTTTAGGGAGTTATGATGAACTTCTTGCCCGTGACGACATTGATGCAATTTATCTGCCTCTTCCCACCGGATTACGACCGGAATGGGCAATCAAAGTGGCAAATGCAGGAAAGCATTTGCTTTGCGAAAAGCCATGCGGAACAAACCTGGAACAGGTTGATCAAATCATTGCCGCCTGTGAACAGGCTGATGTTCAGTTTATGGACGGGGTGATGTTTATGCACAGTGAAAGGTTAAACAGAATTCGGGAAGTCATGGAAGACGGGGAAACCATCGGTAAGCTTCGGCGGATCAATACCCAGTTCAGCTTTTGTGCACCTGAGGAATTTCTTACCGAAAATATTCGCATGCATAGCGATCTTGAACCCCATGGTTGCCTNGGAGATCTGGGTTGGTACACCTTACGGTTCATTCTTTGGGTAATGAATTACAATAAGCCCCTTGCTGTAACTGGTCGCCTGCTTAATTCTTCGTGTAGATCCGACAGTCCAAAATCCGTNCCCACGGAATTTTCAGGTGAAGTGTTNTTCNACGGAGTGTCTGCCTCTTTCTATTGTTCCTTCCTCACTGAGCACCAACAACTGGCTCATCTCAGTGGAAGTAAGGGGAACCTACGAATCGATGATTTTGTGCTCCCATACTTCGGGAACCGGATTGGGTTTCAATCATCCAATGCAGAATTTGACTGCGATATTTGTGATTTCCGGATGGAGCGNAAGGAGGCAACTCACTATGTGGATGAGTATGCCAGCAGTCATATTAGCTCACAGGAAACTAATTTATTCCGTACTTTTTCAAGTTTGGTCTTGGAAGGGAAGCCNAATAGTCACTGGCCCATGATCACCCGTCTGACACAGGAATTGATGATTGCCTGCATGGAGTCGGCAGAAAAAGGTGGCACAGAGATTGCACTTTCCTGATTTTGCAAAGAGGCAGTCCATCCGCCTTCAACGCAGAGCCTTGTCCCCAAGTCAGAAAACTAGCAACGGCTAACCAAANGCTTAGTCTAGCNACGGATGAAGTGAATCCTCCGGCTATATCTCNAAGAGNCCACCGGAGCCTCCAGTTACAATCACCGTTTTACCAGACAGATCAAATTGAGGATTTCTGATAACATCATTAAGCAGAATTTTTTAGCTTGGTTGATTTATAGAAAAGTTGGGACCGATCGGGCAGGAGATGGAGGCAGCTAAACCTCGAAGGATAAGAAATTCAACTTCAGAGATTTGATGATCATGTTGGGCAGTTGCAAGGCAGGCAGAAAGAAAATTCCGTTTGGCGGAAGCGCTAAGTTTGACCAGTGTGACCAAAGCATTTTCGAGGTCATCAATTCCACACTTTTCTATCGGAGGGAGGGAAAGGGATGATTTTCCGCCGAGCTTTACAAGTCCGCTTTGGAAGGATGCTGATGCATCCATTTCTCTGCCTCCATAATGAGCCAGTGCACCCAAAAAAGGGAGGCATTCTCTTACACTGTTTGAAATACTCCGGGAGCCGTGCGGATCATGTTTTGAGGACCCTGTCTCGAGAGCGAGCTGGTGAAAAATGACTTTTTGCAAGCTCCATTCAAAAAGATCAATTTTTTGATCCATAATGATCAATCCGTTAATTACTGTCGTAAACTCTACAAGTTGTCGGGGGGAGAGTTCCCGAAGCGGGGAGGCACACTCTTCAATCAGCGCAAATTTTTCAAGACAGGAAATTGATTCGCAATTTGAGAAGACCTTAAGGGTAAGGGTGTCGGTATCCTTTTCCAAGTGACTACGNATTAATTGGGCTTGTTCTTTACGAATCCCTTCATCCGCAGAGTCGAGCAGAAGAGCAAAAATGACGCATCTTGCTCCAAAAGGCTCCCTGCTCAATTCAAGAAGCTGGGTTGGGATACCAGACAAAAGGGATCTGGCATACTCAAGATTTGCTGAAGTTGGTCCCTCAAAAACATGATCNGAATTAACTGTNTTATTGATTTCTTCACTTAATGGACTTTCGATAGGTGCAGATNTGTTGAAAGAAGATGCACCCGCCAAACCGGCAGTTTGTTCGGATTGGGGATCGATTTTTTCTGCAATTTTGTCAGTTTTCGGATAGGATGCATTCCAGTTGGGCTCAATTTTAAGGATCCGTTTTTCAAGTGGTGGGTGGGTAGAAAAAATGCTGCTCAGGGCAGAACTAAAAAACATATGGGAAAAGTCACTGGCATTTGCAGTTTCTATTTTTGATCCGGCTGAGAAACCACCAATTCTTTTTAATGCTCCACTTATNCCATCCGGGTTGCGGGTAAATTGGACAGCTGAGGCATCNGCAAGAAATTCCCGCTGTCTGCTCACGGCTGCCCGAATTATGGACCCAAAGAAACCACCGACAAGTCCAAGAACGAAAAGAAGTACGCCCAGAGCAAGTATGGCTACTGTTCCGTCATCTTTTTTTCTTCTTCTTCCAACTCCTGAAAATGCAGCCACCCGCATAAGGATTTCTCCAATTCTTGAAAGAAAAACTATGCCAAAGATTAAACCGGTCAGTTTGATATTTAACCGCATGTCACCATTGAGAATATGACTAAATTCATGGGCAATCACTCCCTGTAGTTGTTCACGGTTCAACTTTTCGGCACAACCCCGGGTAATCCCGACTACTGCATTGTTTACGGAATTTCCTGCGGCAAAGGCGTTGATTCCTTTTTCATCCATCAGGTACACTGGAGGTACGGGGGTTCCTGAGGCAATAGCCATCTCTTCCACGATGTTTATAATTCTTCTTTTTAGTGGATCGCTTGTGCTGGGACATATTAGTTGTCCGCCAAGTGAGTCAGCCACAGCAGACCCTCCGGAAGAAAGGGAGGCAATGCGACCGAGACTTGCGAGAATGACCACCCCAATGGTACCGGCACCGGACAGCCAAAATAGATTCCAGCTAGGCTGGAGGAGGTAACTCAGGACGAAAAAGACAGAAAGGGCAATACTGATAACAGCAATGCAAAAAAGAACCACCAACCACTTTGAACGCTTGCGTGCTTGATCTTGCTCGGTGAAGAAATCCATCTATGCAGGCAGGGAACTACCCTGAGCAACTAAAACTGTACTTTGGGTGCTTCCTTGATTTTTTCGCTCTCAAACTCAAGCAGAGTACCATCCTGTCCATGCCCAAACATTCCAGCAAAAATTACCGGGGGAAAAGTTTGTTTGTAGGTATTGTATGCAGTGACCGAGTCATTGAAAGCCTGTCTGGAAAAGGCGACTTTATTTTCCGTGCTACTTAGCTCCTCCTGAAGGTTGGCCATATTTTGATTGGCTTTGAGATCGGGGTAACTTTCGGATAAGGCAAAAATGCGCCCAAGAGCACCTCCGAGAAGACTTTCGGCCCCTGCTAGCCCAGCAATCGCTCCTGCGTCTCCCGGGTTTTGGGAGGCAGTCTGAAGGCTGCTTTGTGCTTGATTGCGGGCTTGGATAACCGCTTCCAAGGTTTCTTTTTCATGGGCCATGTACCCCTTGACAGTTTCAATGAGGTTGGGAATTAGATCGTAGCGTCTTTGTAATTGGACCTCGATCTGAGAGAATGCATTTTCAAAACGGTTTTTCAGTGCGACTAACTTATTGTAGATTCCAACGACGGAAAAAAAGATGATCAGGAAAATTACACCAATAACGATAAGAGTGATGACGGTTGAGCTCATAGGAATAAAGGTTTTAGGTTATAATTGTGAAAATGAAAGAATCTTCTTTCATTAGCAAGAAACAAGAGATTTCATTTAGCAAATACTCTGAATTTATTTCATTTTAGGGTGCTTTTCCGTTGATGAAGATCTACTAAAAGCAATAGATTGTTCAACATGCCAAAACCTTTCTTTTTAAGACTTCTTGTCTTATTTTTTTACTTGCAAATAATTCCCGTAATTTTTGCCAGGCCCAATGTAATTTTGGTGTACACGGATGATCAGGGAAGTGTCGATGCAGGTTGTTATGGTGCAAAAGATTTGCACACCCCCACCATAGATCGTTTAGCAGAGACAGGTATCCGTTTTACCGATATGTACTCTCCCTCGGCAATCTGCTCGGCTTCACGGGCCGGTCTGCTTACTGGTAGAATCCCCGCTCGAGCAGGTGTTCCTGGTAATGTGAGTTCCTCGAAAGGAAGCCCCGGGATGCCAACTTCGGAGGTTACCCTGGCTGAGTTGTTTAAGGAAAACCAATACACCACTGGGCACATCGGAAAGTGGCACCTAGGGTATACGCCTGAGACGATGCCGAATGAGCAGGGGTTTGATTATTCATTCGGACATATGGGAGGCTGTATTGATAATTACAGCCATTTTTTTTACTGGGTAGGACCGAACCGTCATGACCTTTGGAAGCAAGGAAAGGAGATTTGGAGAGACGGGGAATATTTTGGGGATCTAATGGTCTCGGAATGTAATTCCTTTATTTCAAGAAACAAATCTCAACCCTTTTTTATTTATTGGGCGATCAACTGGCCACATTATCCCCTGCAAGCAACAAACAAGTGGAGGGATGTATACAAAGACTTAGATCATCCCCGAGATAAGTATGCTGCTTTCGTAAGCACCACGGATGAACTGGTTGGCCGGGTGCTTAGTCATTTGGAAAAGGAAGGCTTGCGGGAAAATACCATCTTCATTTTTCAATCGGATCACGGGCATAGTGTAGAAGAGCGGACTTTTGGTGGCGGTGGAAGTGCCGGTCCCTACCGTGGGCATAAAGGAAATCTTTTTGAGGGAGGGATCCGGGT
>NHDJ01000141.1 GCA_002167265.1 Verrucomicrobia bacterium TMED56
CATGGCCGTAAAATATTATTGTCTGTAATAATGAAAGAGAAAATGATAAATTCTAATACAGGTAAGATGGATAGCGTTAATGCCCAAGAACGAGAAGCAAGAGCAGATGAGAGATATAAAATACATATTGATAATCTTGCAGATGCAGTAGGTAAAGAAGCAGAATTAAATTGGGAAAAATATTTAGTACAAATTAATTTTGATAGTTGGAAAACCAAGACTATAAATCAAATGGCGGAATATAAAAACTATGGCAACAAAAAATAAACTAGAAATTATTAACAAGTTTGACAAGTACCAAGTATGGTGGATAGATCACATATCACACAATCAATGGAAGTCTATGAGTGAAGCAAAGAAAGATAGACCTGCAATAGCATTTACCGAGGGTTATTTATTATCAAAAGATAAGCATTGTCATAATTTTTTTATGTCTATATCAGAAGATGAGATAGGTGAAGAAATGATTATATATAACAAAAACATAGTGAAGATAAAAAAAGTTGGATCTATAGAATTTACAAAGGAGGATTTTGAATTTGACACGTACAAAGACTAAACACATGAAAGAACATATGCAAAAGATTGCAGACTTTGGTTGTATCATATGTTATAAAATGGGCTATCCTAATACTCCATGTGAACTACACCATATCAAAGATAAGACAGGTATGGGCAAGAGATCTAGTCATTATGAAGTGATTGGGCTTTGTCCTATACATCATAGACAAGGAAAGGAAAGCTATCATTTTAGTCCAAAAGCATTTACAGAAAAATGGGGAACACAGAAAGAATTATTAAAATTAAACAAAGAGTTAGTCAGTTGTTGCAAGGGAGGGGTATGTCAATAGATTATAAAAAGTTTGATAAGATATTTCCAAAAAATACTTATGAGAAAGAAAAGTTAGATACAATGTTAAACGTGCCTATGGAGTGGATAAGCAAGTTTGATGAAGAAATGCAGAATAGCGGGTTTAGTGAGTATAAAGATCATAGACTTGTAGATAAGATGACAGATAGAGAACGTGAGTTGTTTGTAGTTGTTAGATCTATAGGTAATAAACAGATTACATTCTTATTGGATGCTATTAGTAAACTATTAAAAAAGGAAGATGGCCAAAAAGAGTAAAGGATTATATTCAAAGGTAGAACACGAACCTATACATCATAAAACGTCTATAGGTAGAAATCCAAGTAAAACAAAAATGAACAAAAATAAACGTAGGAGTTATAAAAAATATCGTGGCCAAGGAAAATAGAATTAACAAAAGGAGGCGTGTATCATGGAAACTTAAATATCAAAGGTTATTAAAAAAATACAAGAAGTTGAGGGAGGAATACGATTTTGTTCGCTTCCTCCCTTAATGTTTAATGGGTATTGAGTGCGGTTCATAATGCTACTTATCTCAATCTTCCTTTATCGCCACCCATCAAAATATAATTGCACCTATCACAAAACCAACAACAAAACAAATAATTTCAGTTCTGTAATATAGACTTGTACTACCTAAATCACGTTTCCAATCTTTAGGTGTCTTGCCAAATATAATCATACATCTACTCCTGTTTCTATTTTCAGATCTATAAGTATGTCTGTTAAGTCATCTATTATAGTTGATAGTTGTTGTTTTGTATAGATAGCAGTATCCTTTGTAGGATCTAGTTCATTTAACCTATTTATTTGATTATTAAGACCTGCAATAGAAACGCTAAACTTCTTTTTTTTATGCGCTTCTGCTTTATTCTTACTATCTCTATAATCGTGGCCGTCATCTCTTTGTGTCATAGTTTATACTCCTTTTCTAAATGTGGATACGGATATTTCTCTCGCCAAAATCTTGCATTGTAAGAAAAATAACCAACATACTTTTTATCTTTATAAACTTTAGGCGGTATAAAATTACCACCACCTAAATCATGTTCATCAATATAAACATTAATTAACTTTTTTAATTTAGATAATTTTTTATGTTTGATATTGACAAGTGTACTTGTACCAAACTTGACCTCATATGGGTTTTGACCAAAGTCTATGTTACCACAATTAGTCAATTTTTTTATTACAAAGTGTGTCATTGTTTAACCCTCCCTTTTTTTTTCTGCATCTATTAAAACATCAACACCAAGATTATAAATTAACTCATCTATAAACTCTCTCAACGCCTTGTCTTTTTTAGATTGGTTTTTGATTGTAGATATGTCTTTAAGTCTATTACAAACGTATATTATATCTATTCTAAACATATTAATCCTCCTATACTTTTGGCAAACTGCTTAATAATAAAATTACACCCATAGAACAGAATAAGAATGCCAAATTCCTAAAATTTATGAATGATAAATAAAAACCTAGACCTGTGAGGGCAATGCCCCCACAGATTAGTAGTTGTCTACCGCTACCCATTTACGGCCTCATCAACGCCATCACCAATGCCAAGTACATCCCCGTCATAACTCCACTCATCACGTGTAGCCACAAAGTTATGTTTTAGCATTGAACAAAAAGTAAGCATATGCCACACATAGATGTCGTATGGCAATTCCCTAGTTTTGCAAAAGTTAAACGATAAATCTTGACCAACGTAATCGGGTTCGGTTGATGGTTTTTTATGAAGTACAAAAGTTTCACAACTTCCCTCCTTACCGCCGTCAAAGATTATTAAGCCATCCTTTAACGGGTTAACGTCTTGTAACTTAATACGATCACCCGCAATGTCTTTCATTATGTTAAACTCTTTACAAACGCTAGACCACTCCGCATCTGTAAAAGGTGTAGGTTGTTTCCAATAGTTAGTATATCCCATTTTTATCCTCCTTTTTAGTTATAGGTTTTTTTGAGATTAGTTTATGCACATCAACCATTTTAGCACGAATGTTAATAGGTTGACGTACTGCTTGACATAGGCAATCGTACACAGATTGTCCTGTGTACAATTTACCTTTAATCCTCATCTTAATCATTTGACCAACTCCAATGTAGTCTTGATCTCTTTTTTAAGATAAGGCACGATTTCAGATTGCTTTGTAGGATAGAAAATAGTTATATCTCTACCTGTCATCTTACAAAGATAATCTAAAATAGCTTCTAGCTTCATTATAGTTTTATCCATAACGAACCACCTTGCCGTTAAAAACGTCTTTACGGCATTTGTTCCCTTTTTTGTTAACGTACATTACAGAACATAATTCATTTGGATATTCTGTAGCTAAACGCTTACAAAGTTTTTTGAATGACATAGCTTCTATAACTTTGTCATTATTTGTTTGAGTTATGATATATTCAAATTTCATAACAAACCCCCTTTCATAGAGTTAACTAAAGTTAATAATATAAATATATTTACTTGTCAACTGCTTTAGGTTAGAATGTTCTCATTATGTCCAGAATGCTTACAGATCAACAAAAACGCTTTATTGAGTACTTTAGCCAAACAGGCAACGCAACTCAAAGCGCAATCAAGGCGGGGTATTCAGAAAAGACTGCTGAACAACAGGGCTACGAACTTAAAAACAAGCTATTTAATGAAATAGATACTGAAACACGTAAGCTACTAGGATCAGCCGTACCAATGGCCGTAGATAAACTTAAACAACTCATAGACGGCGATAAGATTAGCCCAAGTGTAAAACTAGGTGCTATTAACTCCTTGCTAGATCGTACAGGTTATCAGACAACGCATAAGGTTGAGGATGTAACAGGTAAGAAAACAGACGAAGAACTGCGNCAAGAGTTAAACCACCTGCTATCNACAATCCACGTCATTAAGTCAAATGACGGCGGGGGTAATGGTTCTCTAAATTAGCCCCTTATTCTTACATAGATCATCATACAGACACATATCAAGACAATGGCTACTCATACACCGTAATAGGTGTGAATGGTACAACAGGGCGATTATATGCCTTGACATGAGGCCAACAAGGGTACAGGAAATGCTTATAGACGCACACACACACGGCTCACAGGCAAGGCCGTGGCGTGGTTGTTGTGGTCTTGTTCTTTAACTTACAAGCTCTACCCTCCCTGCAAAATACAAACACGCTAGGACATACATAGAGAAAGACAGATGCGATTGTGTAGGATCACGCACCTTCGGAGGGGGCTACCCCCCAAAACACTTTGCCGTACACTATACAATGGATTAATCCGTGTAGCGGTGGGTAATTTTACATATTAACTTATGTTAACAGGTAGAACATTTAGCGAATACGTGCTATTGTTGTGTTATGACTACTTCTGATTTTGATCCTGCTTTAATAGAACATAAAAACAAACCAAAGTTTTTATTACATTTTCAATGGGGTTTATCACCAACTGTATACAGATATGCTTTAGTTGAAACAATAAAACCTAACGAAATAAATCCTAGAACCAAACAAAAAGCAGATGAAAAAGATCTAACTCAAAAAGAAATTTGGGAAAAAAAATATAATGGGCGATAAAGCATGGAAAAAAAGAGAACGTAATGTTGCAAAATATTTCGGTGGTGAACGTAATGCATTGTCTGGTGGTAATAGTAAAATAACTAGGGCAGATGTAATACATCCTAGATTATTTATTGAATGTAAGTTAAGAAAGGTACATAGTGTTATTAATTTATGGGAGGATACAAATGAATTGGCTAAAAAAGAAAATAAAATACCTGTGGTTACGCTTTGTCAAAGCAATAGAAAAGGTAGCTGGGTTGTAATACATAGTGAAGATTTGGATAAAATTATAGATGAACGAAGTCTTGCAAAGAGCAGTAGAGATAGCTAAAGAATTAGAACGCCGTAAGGCAACTAATAGAATGGTTGATTATGAACCTTATGTATATCAAAAAAAGTTTCATAATAATAAATCATCACAACGATTGTTGATGGCTGGAAACCGTGTCGGCAAGTCATTTTGTGGGGCTATGGAAATGGCGTACCATGTGTCGGGAAAATACCCAACGTGGTGGGAAGGCAGAAGATTTACTAGACCAATACGTGCTTGGGCTGGGGGAGTTTCTAACGAAACGACTAGGGATGTCTGCCAAAAAGAACTTGTCGGCCAACCAGATGATCCGTCAGCAAAAGGTACAGGTACTATACCATTAAATTTAATAGTAGATACTGTAAGAAAAGCAGGTGTACCAAATGCATTAAATAGTGTTGTAGTCAAACACGTTTCTGGAGGTAATTCTAGAATAGGATTTAAAGCATATGAGATGGGTAAAGAAAAATGGATGGGTGAAAGTATAGATGTTATATGGTTAGATGAAGAACCACCACCAAGTATATATTCACAAGCATTGACAAGAACAGCAGACAAAGGTGGTATTGTATATATGACGTTTACACCAGAAAGCGGTATGACAGAAACAGTAGCACAATTTGTAAATAAATTAAAAGATGGACAAGCATTGTTTACAGCAACTTGGGATGATGCACCCCATATGACAAAAGAAGTTAGAGATCAAATATTACAAGCGTTACCACCACATGAAAGAAAAATGCGTGAAAAAGGTATACCACAATTAGGATCTGGTTTAGTGTTTCCTATAAACGAAGATGATATAATTTGTGATCCTATAGATATACCAATACATTGGCCTAGATTATGTGGTTTAGATTTTGGGTGGGATCACCCTACAGCATCAGTATGGACAGCATGGGATAGAGATAGTGATATTGTTTATATTTATGATAGTTATTCGTTACGTCAAGAAACTGTACCAGTACACGCATCAGCAATAAAATCTAGAGGTAAATGGATACCTGTAATATGGCCTATGGATGGTAGACAAGCTGATAAAGGTTCTGGTAAAAATCTTACAGAACAATACAGACAAGAAGGTGTAAATATGACTAGAGAACACTTTAGTAATCCACCAAGTCAAGGTCAAAAAGATGGTACAGGCGGTAATAGTGTAGAAGCTGGTGTTATGGAAATACTTACACGTATGCAGACAAAGAGATTGAAAATATTTAGAAATCAAGGTAAACTGTTAGAAGAACTACGTATGTATCATAGAAAAGATGGTAAGATTGTTCCTGCTAATGATGACGTAATATCTGCTATGAGATATTGTGTTATGTCATTAAGAAAAGCTAGAATAAAAAATACTGAACCTTTACAGATACATTCTGATAGTGAGTTTAATATTTTTAAATAAGGAAGGTAATATATGGGCGGATTTGTAAGAGCAATAAGACGAGTTTTCACAAGACCACAACAAGTTGTTGTACAACAACCTGCGCCTCAACCTGCAACTCCTGCACAAACTACAACTACAACACCTGCAAAAACTTCTAGCGCTATGGCGGCTAATAATGCTGGTGCTTATGGTGGTTCAACAATTATGACAGGTGCATCTGGTGTTGAGGATGAAGCTAATGTGAGTAAAACTATTCTTGGTGGCGGCAAAAAGAAAAAAGTCAAGGCATAGTTTTATATGGTTGAAGTCGTAACAAACGACAAATGGCGATTAGCTATTGGTGATTATCTTAAAGAAAGATGTTACATATCTGCTGATATTGGTGATAAATTTTCTTATATTGGATTTATAGAAGATGAAAAAATTTTAGGTGGTTTTCTTTTTACAGACTATGATGGCCATAATGTATATGTTCATCTAGCGTTAGAAACACCTAGATTATTTAGTAGAAAACATATAAAATACGTTTTTGACTATGGTTTTAACCAGTTAAAATGTGGCCGTATGACGGCAGTTTGTAGAAATGGCTTTGAACGTAATGAACGCATTTTATCGGGTACAGGATGGACAAAAGAAGGTATAGTAAGAAAAGTTATGAAAATAAAAAATGAATTTGTTGATGCGGCAGTTTATGGAATGCTTAAAGACGAATGTAAATGGATAAGGAAATAATATGGGCGGAAAATCACAACCACAAATGCCACCACCAGTAGACCAATCAGTATATGATAAAACTGCCGAAGCAGAAGCACAAGCGGCGGCAGAAAAAGAAAAAATGTTAGGTTCTAAAAAGAAGGGTATGTATGGTACAATTCTTACAAGTGGTGAAGGTTTAGAAGATGAAGCAGAAACTTCTAAAACTGTACTAGGCGGCGGTGTTAAAAAAAATAAAAAATAATGGCTAATTACGAATATATAAAAAAAAGATTAGATAGACTTGGCCAAGAAAGAGGCACGTGGGAAGTCAACTGGCAAGAAATATTAGATTATGTAATGCCAAGAAAAGCAGATATTGTTACGTTAAGAACACGTGGGGAAAAAAGAACAGAAGTTTTATTTGACAGTACAGCTATTACAGCAAACAATTTATTAGCGGCAAGTTTACAAGGTACACTTACATCACCATCATTACCTTGGTTTAGCATTAAATTAAGAGATGAAGAATTAAATGAAAACCGTGATGTACAATTATGGTTAGAAGATACAGCACGTAGAATGTATGACACATTTAATGAAACTAATTTTAATACAGAAGTGCATGAGATGTATCTTGATTTATGTTCTATTGGTACAGCCGCATTATTTGTAGAAGAAGGTACAAAAGGTTTTGATACAGATGGTATTCATTTTAATTGTTTACACATTGCAGAATATTATGTTCAAGAAAATATAAATGGAAAAGTAGATACACTTTATAGAAAATATAAACTTACAGCTAGACAAGCAGTACAAGAATTTGGTTATGATAATTTAGGTGAAAAAATACAAACAGCATCTAAAGAAAAACCAGATCATAAATTTAATTTTATACACGCAGTAGAACCTACAGAAGATTATAAAAGAGCATTAGGTAAAGCTGGTACTAAATTACCATTTCATTCTTGTCATGTATGCGAAGAAGATAAGATGGTAGTTAGAACAGGTGGTTACAATGAGTTTCCATATTTAGTACCTAGATGGTCTAAAGCAACAGGTGAAATATTTGGTAGATCACCAAGTTTTAATGCGTTACCAGATATTAAAACATTAAACAAAGCTGTAGAGATTGGATTAAAAGCATGGGCAAAAGCTATTGATCCACCATTACTTGTACAAGATGATGGTGTTATAGGTAGAGTAAGAATGACACCTGCTGGTATTACAGTTATTAGAAATGATGGTGCTGTTAAACCTTTACAAATAGGAACAAACTGGCAGATTACAGATTTAAAAGAAAACCAATTACGTACTGCAATAAGACAAGCATATTATTCAGATCAATTACAATTACAAGAAGGCCCACAAATGACGGCAACAGAAGTGCAAGTTAGATATGAATTGATGCAAAGACTTCTTGGCCCAACATTAGGTAGATTTCAAAGTGAGTTTTTAAATCCATTAATAGAACGTGTGTTTGGTATTATGTATCGTGCAGGTGCATTAATGCAAGAACCAGAAATTATAAAAGGAACAAAAATAGATGTAGAATATTTAGGGCCTTTAGCACGTTCACAAAGAATGGAAGAAAGTGTAGCTATAGAAAGATTATATAGTTTAGCTATGAATATTGCACAAATAGATCCT
>NHDJ01000142.1 GCA_002167265.1 Verrucomicrobia bacterium TMED56
TTACAAGACTCAACGTAGTCATATTCTTCCCCTTTGGCGCCATCGTTATACCTTGCTTTCTGGAATTTCTCCATCCGGAGAAATAGATGCAGTAAGTGGAGCAACGGAAACGCACCGCTTTGCCCTGGATCCATACCTTCAACCAGGCAAGGGGAATGAATTTGTGCTATGCGTGGANATTAACGCTCCAAAAGATTTNAGTNATAATTTCCCAGATCCATTGCTTGGTCAACCGTCNCTCNTATANACTTGTCTTGTNGAGGTTGACAGCGAACAATCTTATTACTTATTCGAACTGACTGGNCATGGGGGGGGGTGATGCAATCGAGACTGGAAATGTTCAGTATGATCTGGAAATTATTGANTCTGCCAAGCAGATGAAAGATCTCTTTNTAGTAAAGATAGAACAATAGTTTGCTAACAATTCCTTTTAGCTGGTCAAAGTTAACCCTATTAAATGAAGCGGATTTAATCTATTGGNAANCGCCTAACTCCCTTTCCACCAGCTACATATAGATATTTCTTGAAATNCCGCAGGACATTTGAATCATCGCCAGAATCAAATGTTAGAATTTGTTTTCCCTTTTCAAGGTCAAAAACATGAACTTCCTTTTTCCCCCCAAGTCCAACATACAATAAACCTTTGTTGTCAAATGCAAGGCCTCTGGGTTCAACCCCGGTGGGTGAAAAATCTACNAAAGTCCATGATTCAACTGGNATTAATTTTTCTGGGATATCGAAAACAACGACCCTGGANGCATCTGGCTCTGCCGCAACTAGACGAGTCCCATCAGGGCTTATACAGATACCTTGTACTCGGACTAGGTCTTCATTAAGGATACCAATAAATCCTTCTTTTGGACGAATACGATAAACCGTACCTGAAAAAGGAGAGCTCACAAAAAGGTCGTCTCCTTGACCGATTGCTAAATCTTTTACTGTGGTAAAACGGTATCCATCATAGGAGTCCGCGAGAACTTCGAGTTTCCTAGCGTCAGGTGTCACTCTCAAAAGTTTTCCAGTTCCAGATTCTGCAATCAATATTCTGCCTAATTGATCAACACGAAGACCNTCTGCCTTGGGTTTTGATTGATTGAAAGGTCTGATCCACTCGGATAAATCAATAAAAGGTTCGGGTTCTGAATAAAGATCAAGACGAATTTTCTTAATTTTAGAAGTATCGTTCTGGTCTGTGAAATAGAGAACACCATTTTCGGCAAAGGCTATATTAAAAGCATTCGCCAAATAAGAGTTGATGTATTCTTTCAACTTAAGATCAGAGTCAGTTTCCGGNNAGTTATTTTTTGACTTGAAAAAAGAAGTGTGCGAAGAAGTGCAACCTGCGATGAAGAACAGGCTAAGCACAATAAGCTGAGCAACGAAAAGAAGTTTGTGTTTCAAAAGTGTTTGTTAAAGCTCATGCTTACTAACAATGACACTATTTTGTTTCAAAGGAAAACAATCCCTTTAAAAATTTTTTACAAATGAGGTCAGGTTCAAATTGTGGAAAAATTAATGATATCGTCAGAAATCTTTTGCCTGATTATCCTTTGCTCATTTCCGCTGGGGCAGGGATGGGGGTTGATTCTGGGTTGCCAGATTTTCGTGGCAACCACGGGTTCTGGGAAAATTATCCACCATTAAGAAAGTTAAGAATAAATTTTAAAGAAATGGCAAACCCTCGGTGGTTCTTAAAACAACCATCTCTTGCCTGGGGTTTTTATGGTCAACGTTGGACAATTTATCAGGATACCCAACCACATGAGGGTTTTTCAATACTTCGAAAGATCGCCATGAACCGGTCTTCTTTCTTTGTATTTACTTCCAATGTAGATGGTCATTTTCAAAAAGCAGGTTTTCCATCAAATCAGATTGTTGAATGCCATGGGTCTATTAATCATCTCCAGTGTACTCAGAATTGTGGCCAAGATCTTTGGTGCTTACCAAGTGAATACAATTTTGAGATAGATCATAATTCACTGCTTGCACAGAAGCCTTTGCCGCATTGTCCAAGTTGTAATGCGATCGCTAGACCTAATATTCTGATGTTTTCAGATCTTGGATGGAATTCTATAAAAACCGACCAACAGAGCCAGAGGCTTCAGTCTTGGCTGATAAAAAATGCTGGTTCACCCTTGGTGATTATAGAAATCGGAGCTGGTTCAGCTGTTCCTACCGTTCGCCAAGCATGCAAAGATATCTCTATGAACTGGAAAAAGGAAGTGACTTTTATTCGCATCAATCCTGAAGAGTCAAAACCCTTATTTGGTGTGCNCCAGTTAAAAGGAAGTGCACTTGATGTTTTGAAAAAAATCGACAAGGAATTGGCTTTAAAATAAACCCCTATTTTAAAATTGATTTCCCTGAGTTCAGCTAAACCAGCTACACTTACTAACAGCCTTTTTTGGCTGAGAATAACTTCTCTTTGACTTGCACATAGCTCGGGGCAAGCTGATTATTTTAATGTTATTATGATGGATGAGGATTTTCTTCACTTGTTTGAAGAGTCGCCTGCGTTGCGACTCATGCGTGGTCGTTTGGGATCGTTTGTTGTGGGCTTTTTCTTTAAGACATTCAAAAAGTGGGGTACATCGGAGGCATCTGAAGAAGAATTAATTGCTACTCTTTCCGAACATATTGAGCAAGTCCGGGAATTGGAAGACTTCGATGCTCCAAAGCGCCTTCCCCAAGAGTATTTAGATGAATGGTGCGATGAAGATCACCGTTACATGACGAAAACTTATGACGAGGACCGAGAAGAATATGTTTTCAGGCTTACCAGGCATTCTGAGAAAGCACTTAGTTGGTTGCAGGACCTCCTTGCTATGAAGCAAAGAGGATATGCGACAACGGAATCTCGCTTCAATCGAATATTATTGGAAATGGATGGTTTGTCGCAAGGAGTGAATACCGACCCAGAAGCAAGAATTAAGGATCTCTCCAGAAAAAGAGAAGAAATTGACGAGGAAATTCTGAGAATTCGAGAAACTGGAGAAGCACCCATTTTTGGTGAAGATATCATTCGTGATCAAGTCTATGATCTTTCGGATTTGGTTGAGCATTTTTTATCCGATTTTCGGGCTATTGAAGAATTTTTCAAAGATCACGCCCGTGAGATTTCTAAACTCTACGCTAAGGGAGATGCATCGAAGGGAGACATCGTTGAACATGTTCTGGATGCTGATGAGGAATTACGAAACTGTGATCAGGGTAAAAGTTATTTTGGTTTCCGTTCAATGATGACCAATCCTGCACTCGCCAGACAGTTTAGAAAATTAGCTGAACAAACTTCTGATATTGCTAGGCGTAGAGGTCTAGACCCCAACAAAACCTTCCTTAGCTTAAGCGATCGCCTGTTTGGGGAAGCCGGTTCGGCACACGGAGCCTATGGCAGGATCAGTAGAAAGCTTAGGCAGGTGGTTGGCGATCATGCAGGCGGTGGGGGTAGACAGGTTAGAAAAACGCTTTCTCAAATTCGTAAAGATGCCTACCTTTTAAGAGAAGTACCTCCAATTGACTGGGATTTTGAGATAGATATTCGCCCTCAGTTTTTTGGGCTAATGGAATCCGACTTCTGGGAACCTAAGTCAGTAGAGGCTTTTGCACCAATTTCGACTGCAAAGAATGAGGACAGCAAGTGGATTAATGAAATTCTTAGTTCGGTTGGCGAACCCTTGGATCTAAAGAAATTCCGAGAAAGAGTGGATGAGGAATTAGAGGAAACCGAGACAATATTGCTTACCGATATGGTTAACAAGTATCCATTGGAAAGGGGTGTTGTTGATGTTGTTTGCTATCGGGTCGTCGCTGGAGAAGACAGCAGACATGACATTTTAAGCGACGAAATCGTAAAGATTGATTTAAACCGACCAGCTCAACCTAGATATGTAGAAGTTGAGCAACTAATTTTTCAAAAAGACAGCTTATGAATCCATCCATTACCCATCGCCATGTAATCGTTCGACTACTCAACGGTCCCATTTACCAAGAAGATCTTGATTTATGGGGACGATTGGGTGCAGAGTGGGAAAGAATCAAGAATCATTTCCTTGAAATAGGTCTCGAGGTAGCCCGTGATGACTCAGCGGGTTATGCATTTATCAGACAGACGGAAGAGACTAATGAAGAGTTGGAGGAATGGGAAGATACGGAATCTGCTCCTCTTCCTCGAGTTCTTCGACGTACCCGACTGACTTACCACCAAACCATATTTATGGTTATTCTCCGGGAAGAATTACTTCGCTTTGAACAGGACCAGGAAGATGGTGACCACCTTTATCGGAGTGCTCTTGATTTACGAGAGTTATTGTTACCATACTATCCAGAGATGCACGATGAGAAAAAAGTTCATCGTCAAATATCTGGCATGATTACTAAGTTTGAAGAATGGGGTATCCTCAAAAGGGTTCGGGACAAAGAGGGTGGTTTGTACCGCGTGGAGCGAATTATTAAAGCTAAGCTTACTCCTGAGAAGCTTGCCGAGGTTAAAGATCAGATTAAAAGAAGGTCACCTGATTTGGATGACGAAATGGAGGTAGGTGATGTTTGATTCACAACTTGAACTAGAATTCTCTCCTGATAAATCAACGGCAGGATACAGGCTCCATACCTTATCGGTCCTTAATTGGGGAACTTTTCATAATAAAGTTTATACCATGAACCCCGATGGAAGAACTTCCATGATTACTGGAAGAAACGGATCTGGTAAATCCACGATTGTGGATGCTCTGCTTACATTATTGGTTCCTAACCGTGTAAGAAATTATAATGTCGCGTCCAGCCAAGTTGGAAGTCGTGAGCGAAATGAAAGAGATTATGTTTTGGGTGCTTACTCAGAAGTCCATGATGCGGCTACGGGGGAGGGCAGAAAAGAAACCTTACGGAAACCCGGGGAATCGTACACTGTTCTTTTGGCTAATTTTTACAATGAAGCCTATAAGTCAGATGTTAGCGTTGCTCAAGTATTGTGGTGCTTGCCAAGTGGGAAAATTGATAAAGTTTACATCGTAGAAAAACGAAAATTGAGTATCGAAGAGGATTTTAATAATTTTGCGGATATTGATAACATAAGGAGGATTATCAAAGAAAGAAATCTAATCACCTTTGATTCCTTCACTGCATATCACAAGAAGTTTGAATCGTTATTATTTATGGATGCCGATCTTGGAACTCGTTCTCCAATGGCGATTTTCAACCAAGCGGTTTGTATTAAGGATGTTAAGGATTTAACTCAATTTATTCGGGAACATATGTTGGACGATGGCGGTTCAAAAGAAAAACTTCTTGCACTTCAGGAAAGATTTGATGATTTGCGAAGCACACATCGTCGAATAGAGACGGCATCATATCAGTTAACTCAGTTGGATGAGATTCGGGAAACTCATCTCGCTTATTCAAAAAGTTGTCAGAAACGTGAACATGCTGAGAAAATAAGGCAGGCCATTGAGCCATTTTACGCTCAAGTTGAATCTGACCGTAGGGTTGAATGGGTTGATGAACTCAAGCATCAGGAAGAGGCGGAACGAGCCAGATTAAAAACCGCGAGAATTGATGTGGATAGACTGAGGGATAAATTGAGTCATTTAGATCGTGCACTTTCTGACAGCGATGAAAATAGAAGACTTGAACAAGTTGGGGCAGAGCTTGATAGACTAAGAGATAAACGCGAAGTTGTAACTAAGAGGTCGGCAACCTTTGAGCGTCATTTGAGCAGTTGGGAAAAGGGAAGCGTGATCAAATCTGAAGACGACTTTCTGGGTATGAGGAGGGATTTGGATGCTCACCTGCCACGTTTGGAGGGAAATATTTCAGACTTAGATGAAAAAATTCCAGAAATTTCCTATCAGTTAAGAAAAGCAAATGAAAAAGTTGTTCACCTAGAGGATGAAAGAGACCATTTATTAGATTCAAACGCGAATGTGCCCGTGGATATATCACGATTACGTAAATCGCTTGCTGAAGAGTTAGATCGAGATGTTGCAGAACTTCCCTTTGTTGCAGAATTAATACAAGTTTTTCCCGATGAGATTAAATGGAACGGACCCATCGAGCGATTGATTCGTACCACTTCACTTTCCATCATTCTTCCAGCTAAGTTGGCCGATAAAGCCGCAGCCTACCTTGAGGAAAATCATCTTGGGGAAAGACTATCTTTTATATGCCCAAGTTCAGTTACCAAGGATGTAATCTATGATCTGGATTCTGCCGTGGCCAAGTTGTCTTTTCGCCCTGAGCTTGAAAAAGGAAGATTAAAATGGTTACGGCAATATCTCTATGATCTGTATCCTCATCTATGTTTTAAAAAAAGGGATAATAAATATGATGAGACTGAAAATGCATTGACCTTGGAAGGTCTCGTTAAAACAAGCGGGATATTGCATGAGAAAGATGACACTTACTTCTTGGAAGATGCAAGTAACTGGGTGACTGGTTGGGATGTTAGTCCCAAGCAAAAAACATTGGACGATGGATTGATAAAATGGCGGGAGGAAGTTGACCGTTCTGGACGAGCCCATCGAGAGGCTGAAACTGAGAGACAGTCATTGCGTGCTAAACTAAGGTCTGGAGTACAGTTGCAGGCGTGTGCCAATGAATTTTCAGATATTGACGGTCTTGGGCTATCTTCCCGTATTGCTGAGTTGGAAGAAGAAGAAAGGGTCATTGTGGGAGGATCCGATGTACTCAAAAAACTGAAGGATGATTATTCAGAAGTGGCAGAAAATCTTGAAAATGCCCAAAATAAGAGAGATGAAATCCTGCGGCGCATTGGAGGAGTGGAAGCCCGCTCTGAACGTAATGATTCTAGATTGCTAGCCCTTGAATCTTTATTACAAAAATGTAAGGACGAGCTCTTTCAACCTGAAGATTCTGAGACTGAATTTAGTGAGATAGAAATTGAGAAACTTGAGGAAGCTCTGGATATATTATATAAGGAAATCGAGAATGATTTCGGCAAGGCACCAGAAGAACCTGACGACATTGAGGAAGCTGCACGCGAGGCCACCCACAAGATAGATAGCCGCATTTCAAAACTGGAATCTGGACTCGACAAATTGAGGGATAAAAATGTAGCTGCCATGCAGCGTTTCATTGCTGACGGGCGTAATCAGGCTTTTCGTGATGAACTAAGCTTGGATTTGGAAGAAGGTTACCAAGAAGAGACTTATACGATGTTCGACGAGGTGAGGATTCAAATCGAAGAAGAAGATTTGGCTAAGAACCGAGAAAGATTCGAGGAACTGCTACGCGTACAGGTGCCAGAAGAAGTGTCTGGATTCAGCGAATCTCTTGAGTCCCACCGTGACCGGATCAGAAAAAGAATTAACGAGCTTAACGATCACTTGGTGAGAGTTACTTTTGACCGGAAAGAGGATACTTATATTCAGCTTAAATTTGAGGATGCTGGGGATGATGGCGTAAGAAGATTCAAAAAACTTCGCCGTCATGCTTTGGAGGCAGATCTTGAGTCAGATGATGATGATGAGAGGAGGCGCGAGCGATACCATCGGGTTGAACAATTTCTTGGGGAACTTGAAGCGGACATGACATGGACGGAAAGAGTTATAGATGTACGAAACTGGTTCAAGTTCAGAGCCGATGAATTTTATAAAGAGGGTGATGGACTGCGTCAAAGTTACAGCGGTGCTGCCGGAAAATCTGGAGGAGAGAAAAACCGATTGGCTTCGACTATTTTAGCCACAGCGATTGCTTATCAATACGGAATTGATGTGGGTGGAAAGCAAACAGAGACATTCCGCTTGGTTGCTGTGGATGAAATGTTCAGTAAAACGGATGATGAGTTTTCTGAATATCTTTTAGATTTATTCAAGGAGTTTCATCTACAGTTACTAATTGTGCAGCCTTTGGATGCCAAAATTCATGTGGTACAGAAATTTGTTGAGAGGTACCATGTTGTAGAGCGGAGAGATGGACTCTCCTTTGTTGGCGATTTAAGTGTGAGAGAATATCTTGGCTCTAAATCGAAAGAAGAAGTGACTCCTGGAGATATTCGTGGATCAACGGAAGTTGTTGAAACAGAGTAAGTTTATCTGCAACCTTTTTAACCTACAATAAGTTTTGAACACAGAAGATCAGGTTAGTTCAAATACAGCGGAGTATCAACCTGACATAAACAGATATGATGGTAGAATGTCTTATCGCAATTGCGGAAGATGGGGGTTGAAGCTACCGGCGATAACTCTTGGTTGTTGGCACAACTTTGGGGGAGATCACCCTACCACTTGCCAAAAGGAGATGATCTTTGGTAGTTTTGATCTCGGAATTACACATTTTGATTTGGCTAATAATTATGGCCCACCTTACGGTTCGGCTGAAAAAAATGTGGGTAAAATCCTCAAAAATTTGCCAAGGGATGAAATCCTTATTACCAGTAAGGCAGGATATGACATGTGGCCGGGTCCATATGGTGAGTGGGGTTCCAGAAAATACATGCTTGCCAGTCTGGATCAGTCTTTGAAAAGAATGGGGGTAGATTATTTTGACCTTTTTTATTCTCACCGATTTGACCCAAACACTCCTCTTGATGAAACTTTAAGCGCTCTGGATGCCGCGGTGAGGCAGGGGAAAGCTTTGTATACAGGTATAAGCAGTTATCTCCCCGAAGCGACCAGTCAATCTGTTCAAATCTGTCACCAAAAGGGGTTGACTCCTCTGGCTATCCATCAACCGAATTATTCGATGTTGAACCGTTGGGTTGAAAAGTCGCTAATCGATTTATGCGAGAAGGAGGGATTAGGCATAATAGCTTTCTGCCCGCTTTTTCAAGGTTTACTTACCGATAAATATCTTGACGGTATACCAGAAGGGTCCCGTGCCAGTCTTGACAAATCCTCTCTTCGGAAAAATGAAGTTTCTGAACAAAATATTCGGGTGATTCGTGAACTTAATGATCATGCCAAGAAACGCGGACAAACTCTTGCCCAGATGGCATTAGCATGGATTTTACGCGACTCTCGCATCACCAGTGCATTGGTAGGCGCAAGTTCTTTGAATCAGATTACTGAGAATGTAAAAGCGGTAGAAAACATTACATTCACAAAAGACGAGCTCTTACTTTTGGATCGAATTTTAGCAAAGATTAATTTGCCCAAATCTCTTTGGGCCTAAGCATATTCTTTTTTCTAGGGGAGAAATGTTTTCTCTTTCATATGTTCGAGAACAGGGAATTCAGTTCTCCAACTTTTTATTTCAGAGATTTCGATCTCTGCTTCTAGGATAAATTCCCCTTCCTTGCATTCGGAAAGAATTTCTCCTTTGGGACAGATTATCATTGAGCACCCGGAGTATTCATTATTCGGTTCTGATCCTATTCTATTAATGCCAATGATATAGGACTGATTTTCTACAGCACGGGCTTGCAGGAGTATTTTCCAATGTTTGATCCTTACCTTAGGCCAACAGGCGATAACCACAAATAAGTTTGCTCCCATCTGAATACCCTTTCTAAAGAGTTCTGGAAACCTAAGGTCATAGCAAATTGCAGGACAAATTCTAAAATCTTGCACCTCAAACAAACTGCAGCCTATGCCAGGTGTATGGACTTGGTTCTCTCCGAGATTGGGGATCAAATGAATTTTGTCATAGTGCCCGCACAAATCACCAATGGGAGAAACTAGAATCAGCCGATTATAAAAATTATCCCCTTCTTTGAGGATTACTCCACCCATGATCCAGGACTTGTATTTTAATGCCAGATCCCTACAAAACGCCAGAGATGTAGATGGCTCATTCATTGAGGTAATATCAGTATTAAGGGAAAAACCAGTTGAAAAAGTTTCAGGTAAAACAAGTAAACTGTTGGGAATAATGTAAGTGGTTTCCAGCAGGTCCTTTATTCGTTGAAAATTCTTAGGCTTATTCTCCCAGACAGGAGAGAATTGGATACCATAGATTTTCATAGCAGAAATACGGTCATATCTTTATATGAACACGGCAATAAACATAAATGGAATGTCTCAGTAAGCTAGTTATAGGTTTTTAATTCTAATGTTGCGAAAAAAAATATTGTTAGGTGCGCCATGATCCTGAAGCCCTATGTGCCCACGCAAGGGGCGATCACCCACGCCTGTATTTTTGCCCTCGATTGGTGAGTCCATCCAGTGATTGACAATTTGGAAGCCATTTAAGGATACGCGAAGGTGATGACCTTGGCATGTAATTTCCATCCTGTTCCATTCACCGGGTTTTTCGGACATGTTGAGTTTTGGTCCAATGGTTCGAATAATTCCGCCGTGATCGTGGTGGCCCATTTTATTATCCGGTTTTCCGAAGGAATCTAGAATTTGACATTCGATTCCGGTTTTCACGGGGTCTTTGGGGTCCCCAATCCTGAAAAATACTCCGCTATTTCCCTTGGGGGAGTATTTGTATTCAAGGGTGAGGATGAAGTCTCCGTATTTCATTTTGCTGATCAAATAATCTGAATACCGCTGCCAACCTTTTTGCTCGGGTTTTGGCTGGATGAGTAAGGACCCATCTTCTTGGGGTATCCAGTTCCCCGTGGTCTGCCAGCCAGAGAGGTCCTTTCCGTTAAAAAGGGTGATAAACCCATCTGCCTCTTTCTGGTGGTGTTTAGCCATGCAGAGAGAAGCGATTAAAGGGAAAAGGTAATTGGCTGTAATTAGTCTCATAAGTAGGGAGGAATATTATTTACTTAATTCCTTAATCTTTATGTTTTTCCAGGCAACCATGTAAGGACCGGAGCCCTTTTTGATGGAGTGAACCTGCAGTCCAATGAATCCTTTGGGGTGGGATTTGTGTTTTTCCCTGTCTGTAAGATTGGAAACTATAGTGCCATTTACCCAGGTTTGAATGCGGGGACCTTTGGCAACAATTCGGTATTGGTTCCATTCACCATTTTTAAAGTGTTTGTGGGGAATGAGATCACTTTTGGGAGTCATCCATCCACCCAGTGCTTCCCCGTATACATATCCGGATTCGGCTCCGTTTTCTTTGGTGGCTTCAATTTCAACCTGTGGGCCATTCACTCGTCCAAATTTATCACCGCGGGCTTTTTCTTTATCATTCAATTCTTTGGTTTGGGAGCGAATTTGCACCCCCGAATTTAATTCGTCATTGATCAATTTGACTTGGAAATGAAGTTCGAAATCACCGTATAGATTATCGGAGCAGAGGAAGGAGTTCGGGCTTCCTTCTTTAGTTTTCCCTATGATGGCTCCTTTATCCACCCGGTAGGTGGCGGTTCCATTCAACTGGTTCCAACCATTAAGGGTTTTTCCGTCAAAGATAGGAGTCATTTCTCCCTTGTGATGTTTGGCTAAAAGCCCCGTGAACAGGAAGGAGAAAAGAATCAGTAGTAAAGATTGTTTCATATTTTTAATCGGTTAATGTTGTTTAAGGAAAAGTCGAAGTTAAGGGGCTTATTTCTTTTTTTTGGGCTTGCGACGGGATTCAGCATGTTCTTCCGGTGTCATCCATGGACCGGGGGTAAAAGTAATGTCTGCCTTGGTGGGGAGTTTAACCCGGTTGGTTTTGTCTCCATAATCGTCGAGGTTTTCGTTAAGCTCGTCTTCAGTGACTGGATAAGTGGGCACGCCGGATGGGGGAACTTTTTCCCCAGCGATCCAAGCAATAGTGTTGAGGACGAGTTGACGGTAGCCGTCAATGGCCCAGTTTCGATGATGGTGCCCACCGGTAAAACCAGCCCCCCGTCCGCCCTCCGGCCGGGTAATTCCCCAGAGCAGGGACTGGGTCTTTCCTTTTGCTAGATAGGCTGCCCG
>NHDJ01000143.1 GCA_002167265.1 Verrucomicrobia bacterium TMED56
AGACGCAGTAGCATTGGGTCGGTCTTTTGCTAGTCAGGAATTCGGTTCATTGCCCTGGAATCAAAGTGGTTCATCGATTCCGCATCCTATCATCATCTGGAGATGCGGTAAAACAACCGCTAAAAGCGAATAAAAGCACGAACAGAATAAAACTAATAATTTTCGGAGGTTTCATTTAAATTATTACAAACTTTGTTCCAACTCAGGGATGATATAGATGGAGTCTCCTGGGCGTAATTTTTGGGGCTCACCAAATCTTGGCAATATGTATGCAAGTAGAAATCCTTCCCTAGAACTTTGCACTCTTATTCTGGCTGCCTCTCGCTTGTCTTTCCATACCGTGAAAACAGTGCCTTGGACCACGCCACGCTCCTGCCCAAAAGGCAAAAGCATCATTCCGGTCTTGCTGTCAACCCGGGCGATAGTTGTTGGTGCCCCAATATCTGAAATTTGTTTTTGGTTGGTGACAGCAATCACATCTAATTCATTCATGACAGGAGGTCCGACATCAGCCTTTTTGAACAAAAATGGATTTACTTCCTCCGTTATATCATTTTCAGCAACCTCACCACCTTGCTGTTTTGCAAGCATCTCTTCGATCCCTCTCTTATATCCGTCGGCATCTGCCTGTCTAATTTCTTCCTGTTTTTTTGCCAAAACCTCTCTGTGCTCCTCATTTATTGCATCCAATTCCGCTTCATGCACCTTTACTTTTTCCTGCTTTTCAGTCTCCATCTCACCCACTCGAGTGTTTAAAACCAAAATCTGCTGTTCGGCAGCTTCCTTTTCATTCTGACGTTCTTGCTTTTCATTAGCTAAATCTGCCTCCACTCCCTTAAGCTTTATTTGAGTGTCCGCCAATTCATCCTGTGTATCCTCTTTGAGCTTTTTCTCGCGGGCCCACATGTTTTGAAATTGTCTGAGTTCCTCATCTCTTTCAACCACCATAGTGCGAAGTTTGGAAATTTCGGAGTATTTATCATGGCGGTCTTTGTAAAACATTCCAATCACGGTCCGCAGTCGCTGATGGCGGGGAACTCCCTTTATCACCGTCCCATCCTCTTTCTTCAAATCTTTGAAGGGAAATTTGGAATCATCTTCAAACGGATCCCGAAAGCCAGCAGGGGATTCCAATTTGTATCCATCAGAAATCTTCCAAATTAAATTTTCAGCATCCCAGTAAAGAGAACCGGGACCGTATTCTTTGGTAACACTGTCCAAACGTTCACGATAATCTTGATTTCTGATAATTCCGTCCTCGGATGTTCGTAAAGAATCCACCGCAATTGACAAAAGATTTTCATCGCCATCTGCAACTTGTTCGTTCGCATCAAAAACATCATTGAAAGCAGATTTCTTCTCGGAGATATCTTTCCACTGTGCTTCTTTTTCTGACTGTAAAATTACATACGCATCATCAATAACTTCATCTAAAAACGACGTTTGCTGCTTTGTTTGAGTGTCGAATTTCATCCACAACAAAGCAGCCAGTGCCAATAAACCCAGCAAACTAAAAATACGGAAAAGAACGGCAAGAACTCTCATAGGCTATATCCAAAACATGTATGCAAGATTCGCACAATGCAAGGTGAATATTTAATCTCAGATCAAGGGAAAACTCTTACTTGATAAACCTGTGCTCTATTAATTCCATGAGTGGAAATAATTTCCAATTCGATACCTTTTGCCTCAATGGTATCAAATAAATGCTTTCTCATTGGCATTTGGTTGCCTTCAACTTCAAAAAGCAGGGAAGACTTACCAGTCGAATCGCTGAAGTAGACCTTGTAATCCTTTACCAACGAAAACATATTTTGATAGGGCATTGCACAGGGGGATTCCGGGTAAATAAATTCGTAGGAAGGGTCAAATGATATCTCAAGACTTGAAATGGACTGAGAATTTGCCCATTCAATCTCAAGAAATTCTGGGAAATTGAAATTTGTGGGTTGTGAAATCCATAATTGGGGAAGATGGTTTGGACGCCAGTAATCATTCAGGATATTCTCAGGACCATATGTAAGAGCAGGAGGTGAAATCTTGACCTTTGGAGATAATGAAGGTTTTGGACTTCTGGTTATTTCAGGGATAAAATTTGTTAGTGAGTTCTTTCCTGCAAATTTTGAACCAGCATTTGAATGGTGAAAAACATATCCTACAACTCCATTCTCAAAGAGCGGAACGGAAAAATACAACTCCGAATTTAGTTCAAGAAAGTGCCAGCCTGAATTTTCCGGTTTCAACCCTAAATCGATACTCAGGTAAGTTTGATCAGAATTAAAACAAACTCTCTCCGTAAATAAACATCGACCAGGCAATGCACAATCATGACCAGTTCCCTCATACATCTTCAATTCTATCTCCAAATCCTCTTCCGCTTCCAAACAAAGCTCAATTCTATCGATTGAATCTTCAGAAATTGGAAATTGAATCTGACAATTTTTTGTACGGATCAACTGAGCTCTGTCCTCTTTACAATCAATCCATTCCGTCAGCGATGAAGAAGCATTACAACTGGCTGAAGATGCAAGATTATCATTTTCAGAAACGGGCAGAATTGAGCATTGATGATTTTGCCTCTGCAGACCCTTAATAATTTCATCAATATATCCCTTCTTCGCCAAAGTTCTGGGTAATCGGTTTTTACTTATACATTTTGAGGCTATGTAACCAATCGCAACGCCCATCTGAGCTCCCACAGATGGTGTGGAAAGGCAAAAAGAGGCTAATCCGGNGGAAGAAGCTCCACCTCCTGCCCAGAGTAAATTNCCACAATCCTTTGAGTAAAGAGAGCCAAAAGGAATTTCAAAAGGTTGCGGAATCGATGAACCACTTTGATTCCAGGGCAATGAACCGAATTCCTGACTAGCAAAAGACCGACCCAATGCNACTGCGTCTTCAAAGNGGGATCCATTACTAATATCGTCAAGTTTGAGAATTTTATCTCCCAAACCACGAAAATGAGATGGAGAAAAAAGGGANGGGGAGACATCAATTAACTGGTAGTTGGAAAGGATTTCCTTAACGAAAGATCGATTCTTAAGAAAATCCCAAGCGATCAATGCCAATTCATATGAATCTGTTGGTCCGCTATTGGACTCTCCATGCCATTCAACAATGTGATAACCTGTAAATTCTNGTTCTAAAGATTCAAGCAATGCCACCTGAGCAGACAGCGAATTTTCTTCCCAAGTATCCGTTATCCATTGAGGTTTACCAAATGAATAGTTCTGATTTCCTTTACCAATTTGAATTACACAACTGGAGTGNCTTTTAATGATCGGAATAGATTCGTCTCTTCGAGCGGGCAACTCGTTCAAGTCGAGCCCTTTTTCTCCTGAAACCTTTGACATTTCGGCCAATTTCCCAACTCCAGTACAATCCAGAAAGTACTTTCCCNCAAAGGCAATTCTTTCATCAGATTTTCGATTGATCGCAAGCACTGACTCAATTTTTTTTCCAGTCTTTTCCACAGACAACAACTCACAACTCAGGAAAAGCCGAATTCCCTTTTCATTGTTAACCCATTCCTTAAAAATAGTTGCTTGCCCTACATACGAACCCTCTTGATTATCATGAATTTGCCTATTCCAAAATTCATCTAAAAGTCCGCTTTCNCTTTTGTAGACTTGGGGAGTTGAATGAATCTGATCCAANGGAAATCTCGTCAAATGACCAATTTTGCCTCCCAAAAAAGATTCTTTCTCAATNAGACAAACACGGGCACCCTCCCGGGAAGCTGTGATCGCCGCACAAATTCCAGCAATTCCTCCGCCCACAACNACCANATCAGTTCTTTCNGAAGTAACTTTCATTTCGAATTCTCTTACACACTGAATCATGTCTGGAAATATTCAATCTTAGAAACCAAATGAATTTTGGCTAATGACTTGCATTAAGTTTAATTAATACTAGGTGTTTAGAATTTTTAATATTGTCGGTTTTTTATCTCGTTTTTATAAAAGAAGTGTGTTCCGCCTACTAACTTCACACTTTTCTTCCAACTTCTTTCGATTAAAAATTTTAATCCTTGAAGATGGTTTTGAACTATAAGTCTTATGCGCAATCACTTCCCAAGTTGGACAAACTCGCTTCCTGTCAAAATCTTAATTGTTTTAGGAATGATTGGTGGAGCCGTGGTTGCGGGCATCACTTACTATGCAACTCCTAAATACACCCGTGTGGGNTACCAACCTACGCANCCTGTTGAGTACAATCATGANTTCCATGCGGGACAACTCGGNCTTGATTGCCGNTANTGNCACCATGGTGCGGANAAATCCTCNCATGCNAATATTCCNGGAGCAAATGTTTGTATGTCTTGCCACAAGAACATTAAGGCTGATTCCCCACTACTAGCCCCTATTCGTGACTCTTACTTCGGAGAAGACACCAACAAAGACGGTCAATTGTCTGAAGATGAGGATNTGAACGGTGACGGACTTTTAACNGCTGGTCCATCTGTTCCCTGGGTACGTATTCACAAAACTCCNGATTATGTGTATTTTAATCACGCCATTCATGTTAACCGTGGAATTAGTTGCGTGGAGTGTCACGGTAGAATAGACGAAATGAAAGTTGTTCATCATTCAGAACCCCTCAGTATGTCATTTTGTCTTGATTGCCACAGAAAACCGGAAGAATCCCTCCGTCCGATGCAGGAGGTTACCAACTTAGCTTGGCATGCTCCTCATAAAAAGGGCGAATCGCATGATTTAGCTCAAATTCACGCTGGACTCAAAATTAAGGAAAACTGGGGAGTCAATCCACCCTTAAGTTGTACAGGTTGCCACAGATGATTCAACACAATAAAGAATTAGAAGAAATCCAAGGCAAGCAATACTGGAAAAGCCTTGACGATTTAGCGGACACACCTGGTTTCCGCAGTTGGGTTGACCGGGAATTCCCTGAAGGTGCCAGTCTCATTGACGGAGTGCAAAGGAGGGGATTTCTTAAACTCATGGCTGCATCTTTTGGTCTGGCCGGTATGGGAATGACAGGTTGCCGTCGACCTGAACATGCTATTTTGCCTCATGGCAAAAGTCCTGAAGAACTGATCCCAGGCGTCCCTGCCTATTACTCAAGTTCCCGCCCAACATCTGGTGGTTTTATTCCCTTGATTGTTGAATCCCACGAGGGAAGACCAACTAAAATAGAAGGCAATCCTAGCTTTCTAGATTGTGGAGGAAGCACTGATATTTATACACAGGCTAGTATCCTTGATATTTATGACCCAGACCGAGCTCAAGGTTGCTTCATAAACGATTCCGCAAAAGATGGTGTTGACACTTCTACCCGTTGGAAGAAAACTCCGTCTAACGGTCTACTCAAACAATTTTCTCAAATAGAAAACCCAGAAAGTGTAGCAATTCTTTCTAATTCCAGCTTCTCTTTAGTCCGTAAATCTCTTTTAGAGAAACTTGTAAAAAAAGGATTTAATACTTTCCAGTACGAACCCATCAATTTTAGCGGTCCAGAAAATGTGCTTGCAGATGCACTTGGTAGTAATTCTGCACTTCGTGCTATCCCGAATTTTTCAAGAGTTAAAAAAGTCCTATCCTTAGACTCCGATTTCCTCGGAACTCGTGAACCCAATTCTACAGTAAATACCAAGCAATTTATGCAAGGAAGAAAAGTTCTTTCTTCTAAGGATACAAAGGATATGAACCGCTTGTACTCAGTGGAATCAGATCTCACAATTACCGGAGGTGTTGCTGATCACAGACTCCGCTTATCTTCCTCCCAGATTGAAAGTTTTGCTGCCTTGGTTTTGAAAAACCTTCTGGAAGTCAACGGTACTGAAGATGAAGAACTCCTAGAACATTTGACCAAGCTTTCAAGTAGCATTCTGGTACACAATGAATGGGTGAAGGAATGTGTGGCAGACTTAATCTCTAATTCCAAAAACTCATTGGTTCTTGCGGGTAACCATTTACCCAAGGCGGTCCATGTTCTAACATTTAAAATAAATGAAGCACTCGGAAATACTTCTACATCCATAGACTATTTAGAAGTTTCAAAATCTGCGGATGATCTTTCTTCTTTGTGTAAATTACTCGAAGATAAAAAAGTTGAAACCCTCATCTTTCTTGGAGGAAACCCAGTCTATCACTGCCCAAATGTAGACTGGGAAAGTCTGCTTAAAGAAACAACATCTTATCGTTTAGGTCATTCAATTGATGAGACTTCCCAATTGTGTAATTATCACTTGGGTCAGTCTCATTTCCTTGAATGTTGGGACATTGGGACCACATGGTCTGAAGATGCCCTCCTTCCAACTCAACCATTACTTGCTCCCCTTTTTGACACTGTTTCTGACATCGAAATCCTTTCAAGTCTAGAGAATGAGTCTAAAAAGTCTCATGATATTGTGAAAAGTTTCTATGAAGGTTTGAAAGGAATTTCTGATACCTTTGAAAATTTCCTTAAATTGGGACTAACTGGAGTTATTCCCAATAAACTTTCAAATTTACCCAACTCAAAGAATGCCATTCTCAACTTAACTCCTACTGAGGTAGATTTATCCCAAAACTCACTAGAAGTTTTACTCATACCCGACTTTCACACATGGGATGGACAGTTTTCTAATAATGGATGGATGATGGAGTGTCCAAATCCAATCACCAAACTCACATGGGACAACGCTATATTAATCAGTCCAGTATTAGCAAAAACACTTGAGGAAAAATACCCTAAATTAGGTCTCCTCCCCAAGGCAACAATGCTAAATAAAAATGGTGAAATTGCACCTGATGTTGCGGTATTTCAAGATGGTAAGCAGAAAGCACCCATTGTAAAACTGAAGGTTGCTGATCACCATCAGATTGAAGCACCTCTTTATGTTCAGCCAGGATTGGCTGATTTCACGGTAATTTCGACCATTGGACAAGGCAGAAGCAGAGTCGGACGAGTTGGCAAAGGAACTGGTTTCAATACATGTTCTTTGATGCATGCGGATGCTGATAGACTCAGTACCGGTGCAAATTTAGAACCTACGGGTGAGTTTCACACTTTAGCTAATGTGCAGGAACATTGGTCAATGGAGGGACGGGCAATTGTGCGTGAAACTAATGCGAAATATTACTCCGAGCATGAGGATTTCGCACATCACATGGGATCAGAATCTCATTCACCTCCCATGTGGGGTAAAGACCAGGACGCTCCGTTGGCTGAAAAAGCAACCGCTACTCCAAGAGGTAATTCTGCGTATGAACATCCCGACCACACCTACGAACATTCAGAAACTTTCGGACTTCACCAATGGGGAATGTCTATCGATTTAAATCAATGCACGGGTTGCAGTGCCTGTGTAGTGGCATGTCAAAGCGAAAACAACATTCCAGTAGTTGGTAAGGATCAAGTTCTGCGTGGTCGCGAAATGCACTGGATTCGATTGGATCGTTATTTTAGTTCAACAAAGAGAGACGGAGCAGAATTACCATCCGATGTTCAAGTTTCCTTCCAAGGGGTTGCATGCATGCACTGCGAAACTGCTCCCTGTGAATCTGTTTGCCCAGTCAACGCTACTGTACATGATGAGGAAGGTCTTAACGCAATGGCTTATAACCGATGCGTGGGTACGCGTTACTGTGCAAACAATTGTCCCTATAAAGTACGCCGTTTTAATTTCTTTGACTGGAACAAAAGAAAGACAGATGAACTTTACGAGGGACCACTTGGAGAAAAAAACGATCCTTTACCTGACATGGGCAAGAATCCGGATGTCACAGTTCGCATGAGAGGAGTGATGGAAAAATGTACCTATTGCGTTCAACGTATACAAGAAGCAAAAATTCTCACTAAAGTAAATGCCCAGAGAAAAGCCAAACTAGAAACCGGCAAAGATGGTTCTGATTTCAAACTTGAAACAAAAGACTTAAAAGTACCTGATGGTACAATCCGCACTGCTTGTCAACAAGTGTGTCCCTCAGACTCGATTGTTTTTGGGGATTTATCGGATCCAGAAAGTGAAGTCAGTAAGCTAAAAAATAATCCAAGAGATTATTCGGTCCTTGGATACCTAAACACCCGTCCTCGCACAACTTTTTTGGCAAAGGTCCGTAATCCTAATCCCAAAATGCCTGACTACTCTAAAAAACCGCACTCCTATCGGGAATATAGCGACAAGGCGTACCCGACTAAAGCAGGGGCAAATTCTCACTAGCAAACATGGCAAAAGTCAGCGAAAAGGAACAGCCAGCAATCTTAGCTAAGGTTAATCCAGCACCTTGGAAGGATCCTCCCTTGGTAGAAAACAAAAGGTCTTTTCACTGGGTTACTGAAAAAATTTGTGGAATTGTTGAAGCTAAAACACCTATGTGGTGGTGGTGGTGCTTCATAACTGCCTTAGGAATAGCAAGTTTCACTGGTCTGGGACTTGTTTACCTCGTATCAACTGGTGTTGGTGTTTGGGGAAATAATAATCCAGTGAATTGGGGGTGGGCGATTGTAAATTTCGTTTTTTGGATTGGTATCGGTCATGCAGGCACACTTATTTCCGCAGTACTTTGCCTGCTCAAGCAAAAATGGAGAACATCAATTAACCGAGCATCTGAGGCGATGACGGTTTTTGCAGTTCTTTGTGCGGGAATCTTTCCACTATTTCATGTAGGTCGGGTATGGTTTGCCTGGTGGCTGTTCCCAATTCCCAACGCAAATGCAATATGGCCTCAATTCAGGAGCCCTCTTGAATGGGATGTTTTTGCTGTTTCTACTTATGCTACCGTATCGATACTTTTTTGGTACATGGGGATGATTCCTGA
>NHDJ01000144.1 GCA_002167265.1 Verrucomicrobia bacterium TMED56
ATTAGATTGGCCTTCAGGGAATTAAAGGAAGCAGGGAGGCTCTTTACTACCTCGGGGAAAATCTTTCCGCCCGTAAAAACGAGTTCGCCGAACGCATTCTCAGTATGACCGGATGCGGAAAAGACTCGGCCAAACTGGAAGTGAACAGTTCCATCGACCGTTTATTTACCTATGCAGCATGGGCAGATAAATATGACGGAGCAGCCCACGGCGTTCCTATCCGGGGAATCGCACTGGCCATGAACGAACCGGTGGGAGTGATTGGAATGATCTGCCCGGATGAATCCCCCCTGCTTGGATTAATCTCACTTCTCGCCCCTGCACTGGCTATGGGCAACACCTGTGTGGTGGTTCCATCCGAACCGTTCCCCCTATCCGCCACCGATCTCTATCAGGTATTTGAAACTTCGGATTTACCGGCAGGCGTGGTCAATCTGGTCACCGCAAAACACAGCGAGGTGGCCGAAACCCTCGCCGGGCATATGCAAATCGATGCCCAATGGTATTTTGGATCCGGCGGACTCTCCCCCTTGATTGAAAAAGCCTCCGCCGGCAACCTCAAGCGGACCTGGGTGAACCAGGGAAAATCAATCGACTGGCATGATTCCCAGCAGGCCGAGGGAAAAATGTTTCTCCGCCATGCCACCGAAGTTAAAAATATCTGGATTCCCTACGGCGAATAAATTTTTTTCTAAGAAAATGAATCCTCGTTCGTCCTAATGCGAACGATCTATTGATTCCACCCGAATTCTTTCCTTCCTCAAATATAAACTCATATGAAAAATAAGCTGTTTCTCTCTTTTCTTTTCTCCCTCCTTCCCCCAGTTTCTTCCCTGCAGGGAAATGTAATTGGTTATATTGAGGATTTTGCCCTCGCTCCGGACCGTCAGGTAGTCCTGAAAGACTTAATTCCCGGAACCCGTGAGTATTACTACTACCATGCCCTGCATGCCCAGAACCAGAGTGATCACGAAGAAGTCGCAAAACTGATCAAGCTCTGGATCAAAAGACATGGAAACACCAGCCAGGTCCGTGAAATCCAAAACCGGGAAGCCCTNCTCATTTATGAAAAAAATCCCGCCGCATCTTTTGCCTACCTGATGGACCGCCTCCGCCTCCGGTTCAATCACAGTCGAAAAATTGAAGGAAGAAAGCCCTCCCACCCCATTGCACTCGANCCCAAGCAGGTCTCCTACGACACCTTTTATGAGGATGCGGTAAAAGCTTACAAAAACCTTCAGGGATTGGAGGATAAAGGCCTACGTAACCTCAATCCCNATAAATTAAACCCGGTTCAACTTCGCGATTTCCTNNGTCGTATCCGACATCCTGACATCCCCAATCTTCCTGCCCTCATCATCAAAGATTTAAAGGATAAGCAAAGTCGAGGATTTGGCTCCCTGAATATTCATCGNATGCTTACCAAAAATCAACTTGATGAACTCCGCACAATTGATCCAAAANTAATCAACTCCAATACTTTNGTACAAAATTACCTCACCCGTCTCTCTCCCTCCCCCGACCAGAATTTAGAACTGGAAAAAGAGGAAAGAACCGCCTGGCTGAACCGTCAGCTCCTTTTTGTGAAGAGCCTCCCTGCTTCCTTTAATTCCCTGAAGGCCAATCTAATCCATAATCTTCTCAAACACAGGCAATCCCTCGGTGAATGGGACCGCGAACTCTTCATGGAATATCTTTCTCTCCCCCGCCCCATGAGCTATTTCCGTAAGGAATTACTTATGATTGAATTAAAAAAGCCGGGGACTCAACCCGTCAATTTAAACAATGGCTTTAGTAACTATGGATGTTTNCCACCAATCCGAAATGAAGTTCCTCTCGTCCGAGCCATGCTTCTGCACTTTTTAAAAGACGATGCCGACTACAAATCCTTCTCAAAATTTTTAACCGATGAATTTCTNAAACCGATTTTTGCCGAGGCCAAACTGACTGCGGGAAAAGGAGATGCGGAGAAATGGTACTCCATGCTCTCCACCAGTCAGCTTCAAACTTTGCGCGATCGGATTGATCTCTCCTTTGCCTCAAATAATATGCAAAGTTTCGGCCCCGNNGAAAAAGTCGGACTCAAACTATGGACCAAGAATGTAGACAAATTAATCGTCAAGGAATTCGAAATTAACGCCTTTAATTACTACCTGAAAAACGGCACGGAAGTAAGCACATCCATCGAGCTGGACGGCCTCTCCGCCACCCGTGAGCGAGTTATCGAGAGCAACCTTCCGCCCATTCGCAGGACCCTGCAGTCAGTCTCTTTTCCAAACCTCAAAAAACGCGGGGTCTATGTGGTTGAATTCATCGGTAATGGAATTTCCAGCCGTGCCCTCATTCGAAAAGGCACTCTTCGCCTGCTCAAAAAAATTGGACCCGCCGGGCACGAATTCAAAATCCTCGATGAAAGTAACCAGTTGCGGAATGAGGCCACGCTTTGGCTAAACGGGAAGGAATATTCTCAGAAGGATGGAGTTATCCTGGTTCCATTTACAAATAAACCGGGCAGTCGCACAGTTATCCTCAGGGATGGCGATTTTGCCAGCCTTGCCCGGTTCAATCATCTNGGTGAAAATTACAAACTACAGGTCGGGTTTCATGTGGACAGGGAATCTCTGCGGAAGAACCAAAAAGCATCCCTCCTCGTACGGCCAAGCCTTCGTCTGAACGGATACCCCACCTCNCTTAAACTTTTGGAGGATTGCAAACTTGTGATCATCACATCGGACCATGACAGCCAACCCACTCGGATGGAAGTACCCATAGAAGATTTGGATACCGGAAAAGANTTCATTCATGAATTTCGGGTTCCGGAAAGAATCCATCGCCTCGAAGCATTTCTTGAAGCCAAGGTCGAAAATATCAGCACCGCCCAAAAGGTTACAGTTAGAGATAATTTTTCCATCACCATTAACGGAATGGATCACGGAACCCAGGTTGCCATTCCCCTGCTCCATCGTTCCACCGATGGATTTATTTTGGAAATCAGGGGGAAAAACGGTGAGCCCTTGGTTGACTATTCTGTGCCCGTTACATGTAAGCACACCGATTTTCGCCGCACCCGGAAAAGTACTCTGAAAACGGATGCAGACGGAAGAATCAAGCTTGGCTTTCTTCCCAATATTGAATGGATACAGTCNCANAGTCCCCAGACTCGGGAGTGGAGACTGGAAAAACATGCCACTGGCCGGTCCATCCTGCCCACGCTGGTCCATGCCATCGAGGGGGAAGTGNTGTCCTTTCCTTTTCCCCGTTTGGATAACCGANTGGGTGCCAATGAATTTTCTCTTTTTGAAAAAAGACAGGGCGGAGTCTATTTCCTTGATCATTCGGATAAAATCCTTTCTTTGCCCGGACTTATTGAAATCAGGGGCTTNCCTGCGGCTGACTTTGAATTCTACCACCACCCCACTCGACGCACCGTAAATATTCGGGTCACGCGTGGAGAAAATAACTCCGGATTTGCAGTCTCTCCCAGCCGTATCCTCGAACGGACCTACGGCCCTCCCCTCAGTATTGCCTCCGTTCAACCGGAAAACGATAAACTGATGATCAGGTTAGCCAACACAAACCCATCCACCCGTTTACATGTTTTTGGCACAACCTATGTACCCGCCTTTGATGCCCATTCCCTTCTTCAAATCGATCCAATCCCCTCCCCGTCCTCCCTCGATCTGGCCACTCCAAAAACCCTTTTTGTGGAGGAACGGGATATCGGGGAAGAATACCGATATGTGCTCGAACGCCAGGGTGCGGTAAAATTTCCCGGCAACCTGCTTCCCCGTCCCGGACTGATTCTTAATCCATGGTCCGTTCGTTCCACGGAGACTGAAAAAAAGTTGGCTAAGGCNGGAAAAGATTATGATAGCCTGTCGGAAGCAGCGGACATAATGGGTTCGGCGATCAATAGTAAAAAAGAAGCTCCCAGTGGACTGAACGACTTGGCCAACCTCGACTTCCTCTCCCACGGAACCCTGCTCAGGAGTAACCTCCGTCCAAACAACCAGGGTGAAGTGAGCATAGAGATTCCCGCAGGTACCGGATACCGCATGCTTCGTCTGGTGGCAGTCGATCCAATCCANCAGGTATCGATGGATATTCCACTTACAGATTCTCCCACCCAGGCACGGGAGGTTCGTATGGCAACCGATTTGGATGTTAAATCCGCCCATGCCAAGAAAAAGCAGGTGACCATCATCGAATCGGGCAAAAGTTTTAAGATGGAAGACTTCACCACATCCCGTTTCCGCTCGATTGATTCGCTCGAGGATGCCTACGATTTACTGCTTACCCTTAATGCAAATTCTGCCTTTCGGGAGTTTGCTTTTTTACTCAACTGGCCCAAACTCGATCGTCAGCAAAAACTGGAAAATTATCGGAAATATGCCAGTCACGAAGTTCACTTTTTTCTTTATCGAAAAGATCCGGATTTTTTTACTGCGGTCATCATGCCCTACCTGGCCAATAAAAAGGAGCCCACTTTTCTGGATGACTGGTTTCTTGAAAAAGATCTCTCGAAATATCTCGAGCCCATCCGCTTTGACAGGCTCAATGCATTCGAAAAAGCCCTGCTTTCCACCACCCGTTTTGCGTCCAAAAAAGAAATCAGTCGACACCTTGCCGAAAAGTCTGAGCTTTCTCCGCCAGACCCCGATCTGTTCGACCGCCTGTTTGAAATAACCCTTAAAAGTGCCTCCCTTGAGGCGGATGAGGGGAAAATCGCAAATCTTACCAGGCAGTCTCTCAACTCAATTAATTTTAGATCCGAGGCGATCTTAGAATCGGGTAAAGCCTACCCTGTCCCGTCCGCCGCTCCTAGAGCGGCTGAGAAAGCGGTATCAGAAATGGCTGTGCCGTTTATGAACCGATCTCTGCAACAAAATGGACTAGTTGATTCAGCCTATTTATCAAGCTCTTTTAATGATCAAATGTTACGGGCTGAAAAATCAATCGAACAAAAAAGTAAGAAAGAATCTAAGGGTAAAACTCAGGCATTCAAAAAACCTGATTTATGGTTCGAAAAGGCATCCGGATTTGGCGGAGTTGCCAACGGCTCAATGGATCCATTCGGAGCCAATCTCGAACGGCGTAAGCAAGCCCGCTCTTTTTACCGGAAGACTGGAAAAGTGATGGAATGGGCGGAAAGTAATTACTATCAAGTCACTCTTACCAATGCCCGGGATCCGGGACTCATCCCGGTCCATTCTTTCTGGAGTGATTATGCCAGACACCTTGCCGGTGGCAAAGGTCCCTTCCTCTCCGGAAACTTCATTTACGCCACCCGTAATGTGAATGAAATGCTGCTTGCCCTCGCCGTTCTCGACCTGCCTTTTTCACCCGGGGAAAGTGAAACCAAAATCGAGAATCGATCGGTCACCATTAAGAGCCCGGACGGACAACTTTTCTTCCATGAACAACTCCTTCCTTCCGAAGAGGCTAAAAAGAGCGAGGTTTTAATGAGCCAAAGATTTTACCGGCTTGATTCCCGTTACCGCTACGAAAAAGGGGAACGGCTGGACAATTTTGTCGACGGGGAATTTCTTCCCGGTATTCCCTATGGTTCCATTGTGGTGCTGACCAACCCGACCTCCTCACGACGCAAGCTCCGTCTTCTCCTCCATCTGCCCAATGGATCGATTCCCCTGAACCGTACCCGCACTGTCCGCAGTATTCCAATTACCCTCGAAGCCTACTCCACCCAGACCTTTGAAAGTTCTTTTTACTTCCCCACCATTGGGGATTTTACATTATACCCAGCCCGTGCATCCTCCGATGGTCAATCCATCGCATCCGCACCGCTGGTTTCTTTCCAGGTGGTGAAAGAACTGAGTAAGAAAGACAAAACATCCTGGGCATGGATTTCCCAAAACGGTACCGATAAGGATGTCCTCAGTTACCTTAAATCCAACAACCTCAACCGGACCGATCTTACTCAAATTGCATTTCGTATCCGCAAAGAAAATGAGGGAGGGTCCGGAAGATCATTCTACGATCGCCTGATCGAACTCCTCGAAACCCGATACTTTTACAATACCACCATCTGGTCCTATTCATTCTACCATAAAGACATCGAACGCTTTCAAAAATTCCTCGCCATGTCCTCCTTTGCCAACCAATGCGGCAAGTGGATGAACAGTCCCCTGCTCCGCCTCGATCCGGTGGACCGTGGCTGGTACGAACAATTGGAATACGCCCCCCTTGTCCATGCCAGGGCCCACAGGCTGGGGAAAGAAAGACGCATTCTCAACGACCGCCTGCGTGCCCAGTACCTCAGACTCCTCGATGTCCTCAAATACAAACCGGAGCTTGAACAGCAGGACCATCTAAGGCTCACCTATTACCTCTTTGCCCAGGACCGGATTGAGGAAGGACTCGCCCATTTTGATCAGGTCGACCGAAAAAAAATTCAGGAAAAACTGCAGTACGATTATTTTGCAGTGAACGCCGCTTTTTATCGACTTGAAATTGATAAGGCCGAAAAGATTGCCCAGACCTATGAAAATTTTCCCATCGACCGCTGGCAAAAATTATTCGGGGAAGCCATGGCTCACCTCAAGGAGGCCAGAGCTGTGCTTGACCCGGAGGTGGTGGATGATCAGGAACGCGATCAACAAATGGATCAACTCGCTGACACCGAATCCAGCTTTACCTTTGAATTCATCAACGACCGTATTCGAATCAACCACCGGAATACCGGGAATGCCCGAATCCGTTTTTATCCGATGGAAGTTGAACTGCTCTTCTCCCGCCAACCCTTCGCCAAGAATGACGCCGATCACTTCACCCTCGTCTCCCCTGACGGGGAAGAATCCATCGCCCTCAAACCGGGGGCAAAGGAAACCACCTATCCATTACCCGAAAAATACCGCAGGCAAAATGTGATGATCGAAATTGAAGCCGGTGGGAAACGAAAAGCTCAGGCTTACTACGCCAATCGATTGAACACCGAAGTCACCCCGGACTATGGCCGGGTTCGCATACTCGACAAAATTACCGGCAAACCCCTCCCCAAGGTCTATGTAAAAACCTACGCCCGGATGAACAACGGGGATATCCGCTTTTACAAAGACGGCTACACCGACCTGCGGGGCAAATTTGAATACGCTTCCCTCAACACCGATGACCTCGACCAGGTCCAACGCTTCGCCCTCCTTATGATCGACCCCGATGCCGGTGCCCAGATCGAAGAAGCCCCCCCACCCTCCAGATAAATCACTTTATTATTGCGAGGAGGGAGCGAAGCGAGGGACGCGGCAATCCATGGTGTCTTGAGGTGGGCGAACGGGTTTGTCTTTTCGCTTGCTGGTTCACGGTGGATCGCCACGGGTTTACGCCCTCGCGATGACAATTTTGGATGAAGTAGTGGTAGTAAGCACAATATTGTCATTGCGAGAAGGGAACGCAAGTGACCGACGCGGCAATCCATCGTGTCTCGCGAGGACACGGACGGGATTGTCCCTTCACTCACTCGTTCATAGAGAATCGCCACGGGCTTTCAGCATCGCGATTACTAGAATGAGTAAAACAATTCAGAATCACCAATCAGCACTTAGATCATCCCAATTTGGATTATCTTTTTCGATTAACTGAATTTTAGTGGATCGCTTACCCGCCTTTAATTGCTTTTCTCGTTTGATTGCATTTTCAACCACCTCGAACGACTCAAAATATACCAATTTCTTGAGACTGTATTTTTTGGAAAAACCTTCGTTCGTTCCATTCTTATGTTCAAGCATGCGCTTGGAAAGATTTCCACTGACGCCTACATAAACCGTACCGTTTTTTCGATTGGCAAGTAGGTAAGTGCAGTAGGCTTTCTTGGTCCAAGACATTAACCGAAGATAAAAAATCAAACCTTACAGTCGATCAATTTTGGTATGGTCATTGTGAGGAAGAAGCGAAGCGAGAGACGCGGCAATCCATGGTGTCTCGATCGACGCGGACGGGTTTGTCTCTTCGTTTACTGGTTCCCAGTGGATCGCCACGGGCTTTCAGCCCTCGCGATGACAAGGTGGGGGGAAGAAAAGCCCTCGCGATGACAAGATTACTTACCCCGTCGCTCGGTTCGTTTGGCCCCGCGGGGCTTCCGCCCTGCTTGGGCCAAGACTCCCCTCGCTCCCTTGCATTACTGGCTTTTTTGGAAACCAACACGGAAGCCAAGGGTGCTGAGGCGGCGGCTAGGGTTGAAGTTGTGGCGCTTGGCTGAACGCAGGTCCGT
>NHDJ01000145.1 GCA_002167265.1 Verrucomicrobia bacterium TMED56
CGCAATAGTAATCAAAATCTTTGGGTTCAACCTTCAGGTGCCACTTGCCAATCATTGCTGTTTCATAGCCAGCTTTAGCCATTTGAATGGGTAACATCTGTTTGCCTGGTAAGACTTTACCGCTGAGATCAACAGCACCATTAGTATGATTATATTGCCCTGTAAGGACGCAGGCCCGCGAAGGAGAGCAGATCGAGTTGGTACAAAATGCATTTTCAAAAAGAGCACCTTCTTTTGCCAAGCGATCCAAGTTGGGAGTGGGAGCTACCTTGGCTAACCTGCCCCCATAGGCAGAAATGGCATGGGCAGCGTGATCATCCGACATGATAAAAAGAATATTCGGTTTTTTACCTTTTGTTGTGTTGATTAATGAGAGTAAGATTGATCCTAGGAGATAAAAGTTCTTCATGCGTTTTATGTGAAGGATTATAGTTTTCGTTTAGGTTTTACGATGAAAAGAAAGGCAAGACTGGAAACCAATCCGATCAGACCGTAGATGCATTGGTAGGGCAAGCGTTCCAGTGGCTCAGCCAGTTCATAGGAAGCAAGAAATCCGTAGATGCAAAAGGCGGTTAAAAAAAGAAAAGGCAACCCCAACAGAATTTTAATCATTAAGGAAGATTCAGGCAATGAGCTCTTGAATGACCTGACCCCCGAATTGACTGAGTTGCTTGTATCTGCCTCCGTGAAAGTAAGTCAGTTTATTATCGTCCAAACCAAGAAGATGAAGGAGGGTAACATGAAAGTCACGGATAGGGTGGGCAACCTCCACTGCTTCCGCTCCGATCTCATCGGTTCCTCCCACAATGGTGCCGGCTTTTACCCCGCCTCCTGCCATCATAATGGTCATGGCTTGGTTGTTGTGCCCTCTGCCAATTGCATACACTCCACCCCTACGGTTATTATCCGGGGTTCTTCCAAATTCACCCATCCAAAGAACAAGCGTATCTTTGAGCATGCCACGACTTTTAAGGTCTTTGATTAAGGCCGTCATCGGCTGATCGACACTTTTGATGCGGGCCGCATGTGCCCGCTCCAGATAGTCGTGACTATCCCAACCGCCGGAAAAGATTTGTACAAAACGTACACCTTTTTCCACCAGTCTTCTGGCCATGAGGCATTGCTTGCCAAAAGTGGAAGTATCTTTCTGGTTCAATCCGTATGCNTCNTTGGTTTTTTCNGATTCTCCTTCGAGATCAATNACCCCGGGTACTTCCATTTGCATACGATAGGCTAATTCNTANCTNTGCATCCTTGTTTCCAATTCTTTGTGATAAGGATGTTTTTTTGCATGNTGTTCATTGANGAAAGCGAGTTCATCTAGGGTCTGTTTTTGATGTGAACGATTCTTATGAGATGGTCCCTGTAAATCAAGGATGGGAGACCCTGTGGGTCTGAGTCTTGTNCCCTGATANTNGCCTGGGAGAAATCCATTAGACCAATTCCGTGACCCGCCTTGAGGNAGAGCGAGCTCTGTCATTACTACATAACCGGGTAAATTTTGATTATAAGAGCCAAGGCCGTAATTGACCCATGCACCCAGAGCTGGATCTCCACCTAGACGGCTACCTGTATTCATGTGAAAGAGAGCTTCCGGATGATTCAGTGACTCTGCGAAGCAACCTCTGTAATTACATAACTCATCCGCAACATCAGGAAGATGTTTCCATTGNTCACTCATATCCAATCCGGATTTTCCAACTTTACGGGTTCCATACGGACTACCCACAAAAAATTTGTTTCCTGATTCCAANGTGCCCGTTCGTTTAGATTCGGCCTTGTGAAGANTGTTGAGTTTGGGCTTTGGGTCAAAGGTATCGACCTGGCTTGGGCCGCCCTCCATNAAAAGCATGATGACATTTTTTGCCTTAGGTTCATGCATNGGTTTTTTCAGACNACTTTCGGGTGNTNCCGCATCCTNAGCCAACAGGTCCGTCATAGCTAGNCAACCAAGAGAAGAAGTCATTCCATAAAGAAAATCGCGACGATTTAAAGATGGAATTGTAAAGGGTACATTCAAATTAATAGACATACATAAATTCGTTGGAATTGAACAAAANTAGACAGAGGTCGGCAAGNGCNCNAGTGGAATGATTGACCTCGTGGGCTTTTTTATCAGCTTTATAATNTATGAANGCCGGAAGGATTTCCTCATACTCAAAAGATTCACCNGTGTTTTCTTCAACTAGGGAACGGNTGATGGAAGTCGGATAGACTTTTGATGCTGGTTGATGAGACTGATGATAAGAAGTCATTCTCATTACATATTTCTGNAAACGATCCCATTCCAAGGAAGAAGGAACTCTTCCAAAGACCAATTGGACAGCCCGTTTGATTTGTGTATGTAAGTCCTGAGTCTCTTTATGAATCCGAATGGCTAGAGTGGTGGCTCGGTCATTCATTAGATCGCTATTTAAAAGAGTAAAAGCTTGGGGTGTGACCGACTCGGCGACTCTTTCTTCGCAGGAGTCGTTGGGGTTGGGTTGGTTGAAGAGTTCCAGAAAGGGNTCNGGTTGTCCNCGNACNCGNTANGCNTANAGNGTNCNNCNGTTTCTTTCNTTNGGNNCNNNTCGAAGGTTGATAAGCGGGGGCAATGGAGAATTGAATCATTCTAGGTTGTAGAGCCACCTCCATATTGATTTCCGGCATAACGGGAAGTCCTCCAATTTCACGATTCAATTCGCCNGTGCTTACAAGCATAGANTCTCTCAATTCTTCTGCGGAAAGACGACGAGGTTCGCGGTACGCAAGGAGNTGGTTTTCGGGATCGGTATTTCGAAGTTTATCCATGTGAGGATGGTGCGTGCTCATNCGATAGGCTTTGGAAGTCATGATTAATTTATGGAGCCGCTTAAATTTCCATCCGTTTTCNACAAAATCTGCTGCNANCCAATCCAATAGTTTNGGATGAGTGGGTTTTTTTCCTTTTACTCCAAAATTGTTCGGATTGCCTGCTAAGGGTTTACCAAAATGTCTTTGCCAGACTCGATTGACAATAGACCGAGCTGTTAACTGATTTTTTGGATGGGCAATCCATCGTGCTAGACCAAGTCTTCTTCCTGTCTGTCCTTCTGTTAGGGCATAAGGATCATTTTTATTGTCTGAAGCAGGCAAGCCAAGGGCACTTAAAACTCCCGGGTTCACAGGATCAGCAGGTGCCTCAAGTGCACCTCCCATGAGGATTCTAGTCATAGGAATAGGGGAGTTAGCAACTTTTGCTGGCATCCTCATTTTACGTGAATTGAGGCTTTTGGGAACGGGGCCATTATAAACACTTTGGGCAAGAGGTTGATATCGTTCCAACCTTCGAGTCCAAATCCAATCATCTTGTTTTCTTACTTTCAGTCTTCCAGTTTCTGAAGGGGTAAGCCCAACATGTCGGGGTGGTTTTTCTTCATCTGGCAAATTACGACGCTTATCCTCGTTAAGATATTTCTTACCTTGATTATCAAACCATTTTTTAGCAGCGGATTCTTGCTTGTCCAGTAAGTGATGATATTTACCCTTTGCGAATGCGAGCATCTGCTGGGTGAAGTTAAGTCCTTCTTTTAATCTATTTTTATTTTCTTCTTTCAAGAAGGGAGCGGGCCGTTCAGCCAGTTGGGTTCCACTGAAAATGGAGTACATTCTATAGTAGTCCTTAGTGGGAAGCGGATCAAATTTATGATCATGGCATTTAAAGCATCTCATGGTCGTACTTAAAAATGTTTGCCCTACTGCATTGACCACATCATCCAAGTAAAGCTGCCTTGCTTGCGGTTTCAAAACCATTGCAGGGTCCCAAGGACCGATTCGCAAAAAGGAAGTAGCCACTAATAAAGAAGGGTCTTTTTCTCTTTCACTCTGCTTTTCCCACAATTCGTCTCCAGCGATTTGTTCAATAATAAAATCACCGTAAGACTTATCTTCATTGAAAGAGCGGATTACATAATCACGATAACGCCACATATTCGAACGCTCGTAATCATTGGATAAACCGGCAGTATCTGCGTATCTGGCAACGTCCAGCCAGTGTTGCGCAGACCTCTCGCCAAAGTGTTGACTGGCAAGTAAGTTATCAATCAGTTCATTCCAAGAACGGTCAGGATCTTTTTCCCAGCTTAACCGAAATTGATAAATTTGATAAGGGGTGGGAGGGAGTCCATGAAGATCTTGATAGGCTCTTTTAACCAGGCTACGAAAATTGGCCTGAGCTGCTGGTTTATATTTGAGATCATTTAATTCCTTCAAGATAAATGCATCAACTGGGTGCTTGCTGAAATTTGGTACATTGGGCTTATGCACAGGGAGAAAAGCCCAAATATCTTCCGCTTTGTAACGCCGATATGTCCAGTCTTCAGAAAGTCCTCCCGAGTTTTTCATCAGAATTCCTTCTTCGGTTACGATTTTCTTTCTTTCAGCTAATTTAATTTTTTCTTGGATGGCGGTCTCTGGCCAGTGTGCTCCAAGTTCAATCCATTGCTTAAACCACTCAATTTGTTTTGGAGTCAAACGGTCATTCTCCTTGGGGGGCATTTCATAGTCCGAATCACTCCAACTAATTGCGGTAAAGAGCAGGCTTTTTTCAGGCTTATGAGGCACAAGAACATTTTCTGATGTTTCGCCTCCGAAGAGCATTCCATCTAAAGAGGAAAGATCAAGATCCCCCTTAACTTCACCTTGTTTTTCTGAATGACAGGAAAGACATTTTTCCTGCAGTAGAGGACCTATCTTTAAGGCAAAGAGCTCATCCCCTTTAGAAAATATAACTTTATTGGAATTACCAAGAAGAAGGCAATAACTACTGGTAAGATAAAGAAAATATACAAGAAATCTCAAAACTTATAAAATATTTTCACCCAGATAAAAAAACGCCTTTTCAACATCTCGTTCCAGGATTGCATTCACAATACGAGAATGTTCAGCAATAGACTGTGCGTAGTTTTCCAATCGTGAATATTTCATGATCATACGCACACTAAGTCCAATCCATGTACTTTCCAAATGAGGGGATGCTTGAGCGACCCAGTAACGGTGAAGGGCCAAGTCGTTTTCGGCGACTTCGGGCAAAGAGGCGACTTCACATGCGCTCTTAAGCCGCTCAAGCAAAAGAGAAATATTTTCAAAATCTTCTTCGGATGCAAGGAGTATAAATTTGTTCAGGCAATATTTTTCAAGCTCCAGACGCATGGCCACCACCACATCCCTTTCTTCGTCGGTTAGAAGAGAGTTCACACGTACTCCCTTGTTGGGCTGGTATTGGAGAATTCCTTCCTGAGTGAGTTGCATTAATGCATCCCGTACCGGACCCCGACTGGTACCGAAGCGAGTAGCCAATTTTTGCTCCCGAATTGGTTCATCACACTTAAATTTTCCACTAATCAGATCCCTGCGAATAATGTTAGAAATGCTTTCTCTGTAAGCCTGCCTTTGCGGAAATGATTTCACCCAACAAATTTTCTTCTAAATCAATTTGTCGGTCAAACAAATTGTTAACAATCTGTTTATAATACAATTAATATCTTAATGTGTTTCTATTTAAAATTTAATATAACAAGCTTTGCGTGTTTAGCGTCAGGAAGTTTGTAAAATCGAATCGTTTTTTTTGAGGTGGCTTGGGAACTTTTTACGTGCCAAGTGTGCCCCGTAAATGATTGAATTCGGGTATGGTCTTTATGACGTAAGGATCGAGGTTGTTTAAGCTTACCTTCGAAATCAACCCAATGCATGTCGATAGGAACACCAGATAAATTGTGTACGAAAAAATCACACCGTTTTCTCGAATATTCGGAAATTGGTATATTTTCATTCTTTAAAAGAATTACATCCTTTGCTTCTGCTGGAGCCAGACTGTCTTTACCTTGTTCAAAATTGCGATGCCATTCAATTAATTGCCTTGGCCAAAAAAAGGGTTTTTCATGTTCAGGCTGATATCCATCAAGATGAGTCTTAGAAGCTATTCTTTTGGATACATGAACATATCTCCAACTTATGTCCCCGAATTTCTCCTTGATTAGATTGGAAATCCTGAAATCTGCACTGATTAATTCTTCGCGGGTATCAATTTTCCCATGTTCACGGTCATTTTCCCGGTTACAATCAAACCAGGATTGCACAGCTTCGGCCCAATATTCAGCCGAATTCGATGCTGCGTAGGTACCCTCCCAAATTTTTTCCTTTTGAGCCAATTTGAAACAGTTTTCCAGTCTTGATTGAAAAGATCCATCTAACTCTTTAATGGCCATCGAGTGAAGGGCATGAGCAAATTCATGNATTAAGATGTTTTCTGTTTTATAAGGGTCTCCTGCAATGCCCAGAAGGTTTTCTTCCCCGCAACTAACGGATGGTCTAGATCTNGTTGCTCCCAGGCCTCTTGCCCGTTTATCCCAGAAAACAGCTGGTGTTAGATCTGCATGCTCAGGAATATCAGTGGTAAATTCATTTCTTGCCATCACCGAAAACCGGACCTTGTTTTCGACAAGTTTTACGAGATACTCAGGATGATTCTGGGTCATTCTGTGAATGAGATAGGCTGCTTCTTTTAGCGCATAATCAGAAACATTCTTCGAGCCCAATACCGAAAAATTTCTGACTGCAACCCGCTTTTGATAAAAATCGTTTAACTTCAACTGATTTCTTAATTCAAAGGTTACAGGAGTAACTTGAAATCTTTCCGTTTCAGAAAATGTTAAGTCCTGACTTAAAATAAAAGCCCATAAAACAATTAAAAAAGAATACAAGCGAGAGCCTGACTTCATAGAAAATCAGTTTGAGAAAAACCGGTGATTGGTATCTCCACCGCTAAGAATGTAAGCCAATAGATCCATGATTTCCTCTTTCTCCATCATATTAAGAAGACCGGGGGGCATCGGTGAAACCGTAGATGGGCCCATGCTTTGGATTTCTTTTCTTTGCACACTTGTTCTTTGATTCGGATTGTAGAGGTCGGTGTTCAGTGTAACGCGGTCACCATTCAAGTTTACCACAACTCCAGACAAAGCTTCCCCGCTTTTCAAAGTCACAAAAGTGGGAACAAATTGTTCATTAATTTCCTTACTTGGATACATGATTTGTTCGAGTAGATCATGAGGCGAATAGCGTCCGCCTGAACCGGTTAGGTCGGGGCCATTCATGCCCCCTTGGTTCCCGAAGCGGTGGCATGCGTAACATCCACCCGCAGCAAACATCTTTTGACCAACTTGAAAGTTTCGTCCTTTAAGTCCGCTGGAAGAGGATTTACTCAACTCCTCCAATTCCCAATTTTTAACAAATGTTCTGCCAGCCATTGCTTCTGCCATCACTTCGGCAGGAGATTTCATAACTGCCTTCTTGGCAAGCAAACCTGCAAGTCCCTTTTGCTCTGCTGGACTTAAACTTGCCACGGCATCGTTTCGGATGAATTCGATAAACTTTGTAAAACTTGCTCCCCCACGGTAATTGGCTGCTTTCAGAAACCAGTTGAAATAATGAGTCCGTAATTCACGCGTCCAACCACTTTTCAGATTTCGGAGGGAGCGGGCATATTCCATTTGCTCTTCCTGGGTGGGTGCTCGCATCAGTATAGATATTCCTTTCTGAGCTGCAGTTGGGGCTTCGAGATAGGAAAGGGTCTCGCAAAGTAGCCAATTCATTTCAAAACTTTCCGAGGGGAAACGAGGATCCAACTGTGTGATAATTTTATTGGTCACTTTCGGAGATGGCTTCCCAAAGCGGACCATGGCTACCTGATAAGTTCGCACCAAAGAGAGGCGCTCACTGGGAGTTAATTCGCTCCATTTAATTTGAAGAAGGGATTGTAGAATTTTTTGCCCCATTTTCCGGTCAACGGGTGAGTCCGTATCTTTTCGGTGAAAGGGGTCAATCCCAGCCGCNTTGGAAAGAGACANAAGAATATTTGCCCGTTTNCCTGANTCCTTTTCNNNGAGNGCTTTNGNTGCCCATNNNTCAATNGGNAAANGCTGNATGGCCATAAGGGCNGCCCAGCGNACGAANCGGTCNGNATGGTCGNTATGTGGCCANGCNATNTCAAGNGCATTNGGNGTGNNTNCCAATATGCANNTTTTCNAGNTTNTGGCGTAGNNNNGCCANTTNATTGANNCGAGGNTTNGTNGANATNGGAGCGGGTCTTTCTCTTNCCCNGTNTANCTNACCCGNTAGAGTCCNGANTGNACTTTNCTTCCGCCAATGGCAAANTACATGGATCCNTCCCCCGGATGGATAATNGCNTCNGTNACCGGTANCGGACTNCCNGTGATNAAAGTTTCTTTNTNNCCGGAATANGTNCTNCCNTNAGGNTTCATATGTATGGCGTANATNTTACCCCAACTCCAATCCAGAATGAACATCGCTTTCTGATATTTGGGTGGAAATTTCGCACCGTATCCAAAGGTGACTCCGGTTGGAGAACCAGGACCAATATTTACCACGGGGGGCAATGTGTCCGGATAGAATTCAGGACGCTTACCAGTCCCGTTCCGCCAACCGTACATGGATCCACTTGTGACATGACAAATACGGGTGGGACGATACCAGGGGGTGTTGAAATCATATTCCATATCCGCATCATAAGTAAAAAGTTCACCATTTATATTGAAGCCTCCGTCGAAAATGTTCCGATATCCAGATGAAACAATTTCCCAATCCTTTCCATCCGGTGACATCTTGTAAATGATACCGGCAGGAGCCAGGCGGTCGCGGTTATGTCCCCGCCCATCGGGCATCCTTGGGAGCAAATGGTCTTCACCCCAATCCATGGGTACCCGAGAGCGGTTTGCCTCGACTGGAGTGGTGTTGTTGCCTGTGATAAGGTAAATTGATTTTTTATCGGGACTGAGTAGTAGTGCATGTACCCCGTGGTCACCGCGTGCCTGCATGCCACGAAGTTTTTCCACTTTATCAAGCTGGTCGTCTCCGTTGGAATCCGTGAGTCTGTAGATGCCACTCTCCATCTTCTTTTCATAATCATTGACTGCCACATACAGACTATCAAATGCCCAGAGGAGTCCGTTGGCCGCACGGATATTGGCAGGAATTTTTTCAACATCACTTTCTTTGAGTATCTGATTTTTAGAGGGAGCTTTAAAGCGATACAGTCCACCAAATTGATCGCTCGCAATGATTCGATTTTGGTCATCTAGGCAAAGATTCACCCATGATCCCAGTCGCTCTTTGGGGACGGTGAAGAGCAATTCAACTTCGAAGCCATCCTTCACCGAGATACTCTCAATGGGGGTAGCCTTGGTTTCAAATTCACCAAATGCACTTGTAAGTAGAAGACTAAGGATTATGGGAAAAGAAAGATTTTTTTTTGAGAAAGGTGTTTTCATGATAATATATATGTGTGTAATCGTCCTTATCTTATGCCTGTAGTAAAGACCGAAATCATTTTAAATAGGGTGGATGATTAAAGATATGTTTAATATGTGAAGTCAATTAAGGCAAAGAAAGCCTTGGCCTCCTTATTTTTCCTTTCTTGGTAAGTTTGGATTTCAGGTTTGCAAACGCTAAGTTTTGGGAGTTCATTTTAGAAATGAAGCCCGTAAGATTAATCCTGTATCTTGGTTTGGTTTCCTTATGCCCTTTTCATTGGGCTTATTCATCAAAGGAATCAATCGATTCTTCGGGCCGTTTTGAAAAGTTTTCGAATTCCATGAAAGGAGTACGGTTTACCGGATTTTTTACGATCGATGATTCGGACCGTCCTCCAACCGAAGAGACTTACGAGATTCATAGCGTGCGAAAGTTTGGAAATGAAGATTTATGGATCTTTACCGCTCGGATCAAATATGGAAAGAAGGATGTAACTTTACCCATGCCTTTGCCTGTAAAATGGGTAGGTTCAATCCCAGTTATTACTATGCAAAATTTAAATATACCCGGACTCGGTACCTTTAGTGCTCATGTGGTGATCGATGGAGACAAGTATGCTGGTACATGGGCTCATGGCCAAGTGGGTGGGCATCTGTATGGGAAAATTTCGAAGATCGCTGAGTAATCAATTTTTATGAGTGCAAATTCAAAATACTTCATGCTCGTGTGGATATTTGTTGGGGGAGTACTTTTATTTGCAGGAGGGTATTACATTGGGTTGACGGAGGCAAGAAAGGTTGCTGGACCTTTATCACAGAAAAAGGCTGAGCGGATAGAAAAGGTGAAGAATAATTCTTCTAACAGGCAGAATATTTCGGAATTTGATGGTGAAACCCAGTCAGCTGTGAATCAGGATAACTTAAGGGGAAATTTATCGCTCGCTTCTCCCAAAAAATCCCTAGGAATCCGAGAAATTTTGCAGGAATTTCAAGATGAAACAAATCCGGTTTACAAGTTTTCCAAGCTTGGAGAGGCCATGAAGCAACTCAATGAGGAAAACCTGACAGAGACTTTGGAAGTGTTTGAATCGATACCCTTTGGTTTTGAGAATATGCAGGAGTATCGGATGCTCCTTTATGCATGGAGCCAATTCGACCCATACGGGGCTATTGAATACTGTAATTCTAGAGCATCGGGTATTGGTGCAGGATTCGCTGTCTCTGGGGTTTTGGAAGGTTGGGCAGCGCGTAATCCACAGGAAGCGAGAAATTGGGTTGAGAAGCCTGAAAATCAGGGAATGTCAAAACTTTATAACTTTGGCCTGGTCAAAGGATGGGCATCTACAGATTTGGAAAGTGCCTCGGAGTATGTTTTGAATATGGAGGGTGGAGCTGAAGTTGAAAAACTGGCTGGCACACTGGTAGATTTTTACAATAAGCGGGGATTTGAGCAGGCGTCGAGATGGGCCGAAGAAATTGAAAACCCAAAGCTCAAGGAAGCTGCCTTTACCAATCTTAGCCGAAAGCTCACCCGTGATCAACCTGCGGAAATGGCTTCTTGGTTGGCCGATCATACAGATGGAAAATACGCGGTGAAAGCCTTTGAGAATTTGGGAACCCGCTGGAGTGAGACTGATCCTCAAGCTGCAATCAATTATTTTTCAGAATTACCGGAAGGAAAAATACAAGAGGTCGGTATCAAAAGTGTAATTGGAAACTGGGCAAAGCAGGATGCTTTGTCTGCCGGGAATTGGTTGAACGAACAGCCTTCCAGTCCGCGACTTGATTCAGCCTTGGCTAACTATGCATCCACGGTGTCCAGAGACGATGGAGGATCCGCCATGGAATGGGCGGTTTCGATTTCAGAAGAAAAACTTCAACAAAAAACTATCCGTTCTGTGGGTCAGGAGTGGTATCGTCAGGACAAAGAGGCAGTAGAATCTTGGTTGCCTGAAAGCGGCTTGCCTGAAGAAATGCAGAAAAGTATCCGCAATCCACCCAAAAAAAATTGGTGGCAAAACTTGCGGGAACGATAAGTGCTCAGCCGGTTTTGTTGTCTTCTGCTTTTACCGCTTCCAATTCTTCCCGTAAAATGACGAGATATTTGGCGGGGTTTTTCTGAAATTTAGGGATACAAGGCTTGCAGCAAAATTGAATTAATGTGCCGTTGTGTTCGTAACTGACAGGTCCTCCCATTTCATCTAGATCACTGCCACTCACGATACAAAAATCTAATACATATAAATCATCCAAAATGGACTCATCTGTCGAATCTGAGCAACTATTCAGGGATAATAAGAAAAATACAAATATTGGATAGAGACAAATTTTCATACTTAAACCAAATTTAAAAATATAAAAAGGTCAAGTATTGGAATTAGTCTTCTATTTCTCTACTTCTAAGATTACGAAATCGAACGGTACTTCCTTTGCCATGGTGTTGAATTCCAAAATGACCGGAAACACTTTTAAGATCGGATACTTCCGCAATCAGTTTACCGTTGATAAAAGTTTTGGCTTCAGTGCCCTTACAAACCACCCGAAAATGATTCCATTTATCTGCGGAGAATTTGCCTTTAATCCGTGAGATATATTCCTCCTGGGTTGCCTTGGATGGATACAGCCAACCTCCCATTCCAATGCCGTAAATTCCACTTGGCTTTGCTCGGTCAATCTCGCACTGGTAGCCACTAAATTTACCGCTTCCATTAGAAAGGCGAAAACCAAGACCTGAATTAAATTTTTCGTAATCAAGAGGAATCTTTACTTCGCATTCGACTTCAAAATTTTTCATTTTCAGATCACTTAAAACCCAAACATTTCCCTTTGATAATAAGTGAAGTTCCCCGTTTATTGCCTCAAATTTTTGAACATTTCCACGGGGGGTCCATCCATCGGTGGTTTTCCCGTCAAAAAGGGATACCCATTTATTATGATTATTTTCTGCCTGCATAAAAAGCGGAAGAAAGAACAATAAAAGTAGTTTAGCTTTCATATTGTTTTAGCCTAGAATAAGTGGTCCCCCAGCAGAAAGCTTGGGGTTGCCAAAAGTTTTAAGTGGATGCCCGACTGCATGAGCCAGGCTGAGCAGGAAGCGATTATGTGGAACATTCCCGCAGGAAACCGAGCGTCCCATCCGAAATCCAAAGCCGTTCCCGGCGAGAACAAAAGGAATATGGTCGAGCGTATGGCTGTTTCCCTTGCCCAGTTCGTTTGTCCAAATAACCAAGGTGTGATCAAGCATCGATCCTTTATGTCCGGGTTCCGGAGTGGATTCTAATTTTTTGAGTAAATAAGCAAGTTCTTCCGCAAACCATGTGTTAATGCGAACCAGTTTATCATGAGCGTCCTTATTCTTATCTGGTTCGTGAGAAAGAGTGTGATGGGCATCCTCCACATCCAACCACTTCATCTTCGCCTGTCCAACAGACTTGGTGTATTGTAAAGTCGCCACTCGGGCAAAGTCATTGACGAAAGAATTGACAAGTAAATCAATTTGTAAGCGACCTAGTTGCGGGATGTTTTCATTGAGGTTACGAATTCCCTCAGGTAATTCGGGTGGCGGGGCACTAAGGTTTGAAAGTAAACTGCCTGCTTCGTACTCCTTATCCATACGTTGCACTAATTTGGAGTGTTCTATTAACAAATTACGATCAGATTCAGGAAGTCGGTTGGCAACTTTATGCAGGTCAGCCTTTAAATCATCCAGAATTGATCGAACTTTCTTTTTATCACGAACATTGCCGTATATTTTTCTGTATGCATCATAGGGATCGGAGAGAGGAGTGACAGGCTGATTTGGTCCGTTGTAGGACATTCGGGTCCACGGATCAGCTGTGTCCTGAACACCCACTCCAAAATGTAACGCACCAAATCGAGTACGAGTATGGGGTTGGGACTGTAAATGTTTGGATATTTCTCGGTCTATGGAAATTCCTTTGGGCCAACCGGATGGGGTATTGCCTCCCCCCATTACATTGCCGGGGAAAAGTTCGATGCCTGTAAGCAGGCAACTCATTCCACGCATATGATTGTCTCCGTCTCCTCTTACCTTGTTATGAAGGTTGCGTAGAATGAGCAATTGGTCATGAAAGGGTTC